>NZ_CAXBOD010000004.1:0-136543 GCF_963977235.1 uncultured Albimonas sp. | reverse complement strand
CGGGCCGGCGGGCGAGGCGCCCGGACCTCCCCCCGGCGGCCAGGATCCGCCAGGGGCGCCGCGAGAGGGTCGAGCCGGTGCGCGCCCCGGGCCCGACCCGGGGCCTCTCGCCGCCAGCCCCGGGAACGGCCTCTCAGGCGGCGGCGTCCTGGAGGGCCTGCCAGACGCGGTGGGGGGTGGCGGGCATGTCGAAACGCGCGACCCCGCGCGGCGCGAGGGCGTCCAGAATCGCGTTCATCACCGCGGGAAGGGCGCCGATCGTGCCGGCCTCGCCCACGCCCTTGGCGCCCAGCTCGTTGGTCGGGGAGGGGATCTCGAGGTTGTCGAGCGCCGTCGCGCCCGGCAGCAGGTCCGCCCGCGGCATGTAGTAGTCCATGAAGGTCGCGGTCAGGAACTGGCCGTCCTCGTCATAGACGCAGCGCTCGCCGAAGACCTGGCCCAGGCCCTGCATCAGCCCGCCCCAGACCTGCCCGGCCACCAGCGTGCCGTTCACCACCACGCCGCAATCGTCGAGCGCGGCGTAGCGCTCGATCCGGGCGACGCCGGTCTCGGGGTCGATCTCGACCTCGGCCACATGCAGGCCGGAGGGGAAGTTGCGCGGGCTCGGCAGCTCGACCGTCGTGTCGAGCGCGCCGGGATGGGCGGCCGCGATCTCCATCAGACCCAGCGTGCGGTTCGAGGCGCGCGAGCGGAACGCGCCGTCCGCGTAGTCGAGGTCGTCGGGCGCGACGTCGAGCTCCCGCGCGGCGATCTCGCGGGCCTTTGCGACGGCCTGGCGCGAGCACTCGACCAGCACCGAGCCCTGGGACATCAGCGTGCGCGAGCCGAACGCGCCCGCGCCCTTGGTCGCCGGCCCGCTGTTGCGCTGCAGGCTGAGGCTGATCAGCGCCGGCTCGATCTCGAGGCGCTGGGCGACCAGCTCGGGGAACACCGTCTCATGGCCCTGGCCGGAGGCCACGGCGAGCTCATGCAGCAGCACCGTGCCGTCCGCCTCGAAGGTGATCGCCGCCTCGTCCGAAGGCAGCACCCCGCCCGAGGGCTCGACGAACAGCGCGCAGCCGATGCCGCGCAACAGGCCCGCGGCCTCGGCCTGCGCGCGACGGGCGGGAAACCCGTCCCAGTCCGAGAGGGCCAGCCCCTGCTCCAGCAGCCGGGGCAGGTCGCCGCTGTCGTAGGCGCTGGGCATCGGCGCGGTGGGGATCGGGTAGGGGTAGGCGTCGGCGGGGATCGCGTTCAGCCGGCGCAGGGCGACGCGGTCGAGGCCGGTCTGGCGCGCGGCCTCGTCCACCAGCCGCTCGACCGCGTAGGCCATTTCGGGCCGGGCGGCGCCGCGATAGGCGGCAAGCTGGGTCTTGTTGGTCACGCACAGGCGCACGCGCCCGTCGATGGCCGGGATCCGGTAGGCGCCGGTCGCCATCACGGCGGCGTTCATCACCGAGGTGAACGGCCCCGAAGTCCCGGGATGCGAGCCCAGATCGGCGATCCAGTCGTGGCTCAGCGCCAGGAACCGCCCCTCGGCGTCGAGCGCCAGCTCGGCCTCCATCACGATGCCGCGGCCCATGTAGTCGCTGACCATGGTCTCGGAGCGGGTCGAGAGCCATTTCACCGGCCGCCCGAGCATGCGCGAGGCGAGCGCGATGGCGAGGTATTCGGGATAGGCGTCGGCGCGCACGCCAAAGGCGCCGCCGACGTCCTGCGCGAAGACGCGGACCTGCTCGGGCGGCAGGCCGGTGGCGAAGACCAGCGCGTCGCGCAGGCCCTGCATGCCCTGGCTGGGCGCGTGCAGGTCGAGCACGCCGTCCGTCCAGGACACCACGGCGGCCTTGGGCTCCATCGGGTTGGGGACCACCCGCTCGGAGGTCATGGCCAGACGCACGCGGTGGGCGGCGGTCGCGAAGGCGGCGGCGACGGCCTCGGGGTCGCCGAAGCGATACTCGAACGGCCGGTTGCCGGGGATCGCGTCGTGCAGCTGGGGCGCGCCCTCGGCCAGCGCGCCGGCGGGGTCGATGACGGCGGGCAGGGGGTCGATCTCGACCTCGGCCAGTTCCAGCGCGTCGCGGCCCTGGGCGACGCTGTCGGCGATCACCACGGCCAGCGGCTCTCCGACGTGGCGGACGCGGTCATAGGCGAAGACGGCGGATTCGGGCGCCAGCAGCGGGCCGTCGAAGCCGGGGAAGGGCATGGCCGCCGCGGTCCGCCGCCAGCCCGCCGCGGCGATGTCGTCCTGAGTGAGGACGAGGCGCACCCCCGGCGCCTCGCGCGCCGCGTCGAGGGTCAGCGTCTCGATCCGGCCGTGGGCGTGATCCGAGCGCAGGAACACCGCGTGCAGCTGCCCGGGCAGCGAGACGTCGTCGGTGTAGCGCCCCTGGCCGGTGGTCAGCCGCGGATCCTCGCGTCGTCCCTGGTAGGTCATCGCCCGCCCTCTCCTCGCTGTTTTGGTCCGGACATATGAACCGGAACCGGGAGGCGAAGAAAGGCGCCCCGTGCGGGACCGGACGCAGGGTCGCGGGGGCGCGTCAGGCGCCCAGCATCGCCTCGACGGCCGCGCGGCGGGGCAGGGGAGCGACGGCGCCCCAGCCCTCGACCGAGAGGGAGGCCGCGGCGGAGGCGAAGCGGGCCGAGGCCTCGGCGTCGCCGGTCTCGAGCCAGCGGGTCAGGAAGGCGCCGTCGAAGCAGTCGCCGGCGCCGGTGGCGTCGACGGCCTCGGCCTTGCGGGCGGGGATCGAGACGCGGGTCTCAGCCGTGGCGACCATCACCCCCTCGGATCCCATCGTCAGGGCGACGACCCTTGCGCCGAGGTCGAGGTAGAAGTCGCAGATCGCCTCGGGCGCCTCCCGCCCGGTCAGCTTGCGCGCGTCGTCGAGGCCCGGCAGCGCGATGTCGACCCTGGCCATGGCGGCGTGGATGGTCTCGCGCGCGTCCTCCAGCGACCACAGGCGCAGGCGCAGGTTGGGGTCGTAGGAGACGGGGACGCCGGCGGCGCGGGCGGCCTCGATCGCCGCGAACCCCGCCTCGGCGGCGGAGGGGGAGATCGCCTGGCTGATGCCCGAGAGGTGCAGGCAGCGCGCCGCGCGGATCGCCGACAGCGGCAGGTCGGCCGGCGTCATCCGGGCGGCGGCCGAGCCGGCGCGGCGGTATTCGAATTCATGGCCCTCGGGTCCGTGGCGCACGAAATAGAGGCCGGTTGGCGCTTCGGGGTCCCGCGCCACGGCCGAGGCGTCGACTCCTTCGGCGGCCCACAGCCGGGCCAGGGCGTCGCCGAACCCGTCCGTGCCCAGCCGGCTCGCCACGCCCGAGCGGGCGCCGAGGCGGGCCGCCGCGATCGCCACATTGGACACGTCGCCGCCGAACCCCTCCAGCCACCGGCCGGGCTCGGTCTCGTTGAACTCGACCAGCGGTTCGCCGAGGCAGAGGAGGTCGAGGCCCATCACGCGGCCTCGCGCGCGGCGCGCACGGCGACGACGAGCCGGGCGGCGACCTCGCCGACCTCGGCGGCCGGGCGGCCGGGCTTGTAGAGGGCCGAGCCGATGCCCGCCCCGTCGGCGCCGGCCTCCATGAACTCGGCGAGGTTCGCCGCGCCCACGCCGCCCGTGACCACGATGCGGGCCGAGGCGGGCAGGACCGCGCGGATCGCCTTGATGAACTTCGGCGCGATGGCGTCGCCGGGGAAGATCTTCAGGCAGTCGGCGCCGGCGTCGAGCGCGGCGAAGGCCTCGGACGGGGTGAACACGCCGGGGCAGGAGATCATCCCCAGCCGCTTGGTCGCCCGCACCACCTCGGCGTTGAAGTTCGGCGAGACGACGATCCGCCCGCCGGCGTCGGCGGTGCGCTGCACCTGCTCGGGCGTCAGCACGGTGCCGGCGCCGATCAGGCAGGTATCGCCATGGGCCTCGGCGAGCTGGCGGATGGTGTCGTAGGGCTCGGGCGAGTTCAGCGGCGCCTCGAGGATCGAGAACCCGGCCGAAACCAGCGCGTCGCCGACGGGGCGGGCCTCGGGCGGGGCGATGCCGCGCAGGATGGCGAGCAGCGGCAGGCGGTCGAGCGCGGCGTCGAGGTCGATCATGTTGCGTCTCCGGTCAGGCGGGCCGCGCGGGCGAGGGCGTGGAGGCCGGCGGCGGCGATGTCGGGGGGCAGCGTCTGCGACTCGCGCCCCCACGCGGTCAGCGCGGTGGCGTAGCGGGCGGCGAGCGCGGCGTTGGCGATCAGGCGGACCGGGCCGGAGTCTGCCCCGGCGTTGGCCGCGATCTCGGCCCCGATCAGCAGGCCCGAGAGGAAGGGGCCGGTGCTGCCGGGGGAAAGCTCGGCGAACAGCGCCCGGGCGCGGATCGAGAAGAAGGCGCCCAGCAGGTCGCCCGGCGCCTCCAGCGCGCGGGCCGCCGCCAGCCCCTCGGCGAAGCCCGCCGCGTCCTCGGCCGCATCGGCGGGAGGCGAGAGCGTGTCGGCCAGGATCGTGTGGCGCGAGAGGGCGGCGTAAAGCTCCCCGGTCATCGAGGTGCGGAAGCCGGCGATGCGGCCCTCGCGGATCTCGACCCATTTGGAGTGGGTGCCGGGCAGCGCCACCGTGCCGCCCGAGAGGCCGGCGCCCACGACCTGCGTCTCCTCCCCGCGCATCACGTCGGGGCCGGAGGGGCCGCGGGCGGCGACGCCGGGGACGATCCAGGCGGGGCGGCCGGTCAGGTCGGCGATATCGGTCAGGTCGGCGGCCAGCTCCTCCGGGCCGACGCCCTGCGGGCCGATCTCGGCATAGGGCGCCTCGCGCCAGCCGGAGCGGGCGCCGATCATGCCCGACATCAGGACCGGGAGCGCCTCGGGCCAGCCGTGGACGGCCTCGGCGAAGGCCGCCGGAAAACCGCCCTCGGGCAGGGCGCGGATGCCGTGGGGGCTTTCGCGGTGGTCGCGCACCCCGCCCGCGTCGTCCAGCAGGTAGGCGCGCAGCGAGGAGGTGCCCCAGTCGAGGGCGATGAGGGTCGCGGGGCGGTGGGCGTCGGGCATCGGGGGTCGCTTCGCGCTCGGGTCGGTGGGGAGGGCCCCGGGCCTGACCCGGGGTCTCTCGCGGTCGATGGCCTGGCCCCCGCTGTGGGACGGGGGCCAGGCGGGGCGGCGCCCGGAGTCGAGGCGGGGCCGCCCGTGGCAAGGCCGCGATCCCGGGGGGGCGCGGCGAGGGATGAGCGCCGCGGCCCGAAACCCTGCCGGGGCGCGGCGTGGCGGGCGGCGCGAGGCCCCGGGTCAAGCCCGGGGGGCGCGCCTGTGGCGGAGGCGGCGGCGAGAGCGGCGCGCGCCTCAGTGGTTGTCGCGCGGCATCCCCTTGGAGGCGATGCGCTGGTATTTCACCGCCGGTTTCAGGACCATGCCGGCGCCGAGCTGGTCGACGCAGCCGCGCTGGATCTCCTGCCACGGGGTCTGGTGGTCGGGGTAGGCGTAGCCGCCCGCGGCCTCGAGGTCGGCCTTGCGCATCGCCCAGTCGGGCTCCGAGACCAGCGCGTCGACCGAGCCGGTGTTGAGGTCCACCCGCACCCGGTCCCCCGTGCGCAGCAGCGCCAGCGGCCCGTTCGCCGCCGCCTCGGGCGAGGCGTTGAGGATCGAGGGGGAGCCGGAGGTGCCCGACTGGCGGCCGTCGCCGATGCAGGGCAGCTCCCGGATGCCCTTCTTGAGCAGGTAGTCGGGGGCGCGCATGTTCACCACCTCGGCCGCGCCGGGATAGCCGATGGGGCCGGCGCCGCGCATGAACAGGATGCAGTCGGCGTCGATCTGCAAGGACGGGTCGTCGATGCGGTGGTGGTAGTCCTCGGGCCCGTCGAAGACGATGGCGCGGCCCACGAACGCCTCGGGGTCGTCGGGGTTCGAGAGATAGCGCGCCCGGAAGTCCGGCGAGATCGTCGAGGTCTTCATGATCGCGCTGTCGAACAGGTTGCCGCGCATCACCCGGAAGCCGGCGGCTTTCTGGATGGGGTTGTCGAAGCCGCGGATCACGTCGGCGTCCTCGGGCAGGCGGCCCTTGCAGTTCTCGCCGATGCTGCGCCCCGAGCAGGTGATCGCGCCCTCGCGGATCAGGCCCTTTTCCATCATCGCGCCGATCACGGCGGGGACGCCGCCGGCGCGGTGGAAATCCTCGGCCAGATATTCGCCCGCGGGCTGCAGGTTCACCAGCAGGGGGATGTTCCGGCCGATGCGCTCCCACTCCTGCAGGTCCAGCTCGACGCCCGCGTGGCGGGCGATGGCCGCGATGTGGATGGGGGCGTTGGTCGAGCCGCCGATCGCCGAGCTGACGGCGATGGCGTTCTCGAACGCCTCCCGGGTGAGGATGTCGGAGGGCTTGAGGTCCTCGCGCACCATGTCCACGATGCGCTTGCCGGTCTGGTAGGCGATCTGCGCCCGCTCACGATGCGGGGCGGGGATCGCGGCGCAGCCGGGGAGCGACATGCCGAGCGCCTCGGCCAGAGAGTTCATCGTGGTCGCGGTGCCCATCGTGTTGCACCACCCCGGCGAGGGGGCGGAGGCGGCGGCCATCTCCATGAACCCCTCGTAGTCGATCTCTCCGCGGGCCAGCATCTCGCGCGCCAGCCAGATGATCGAGCCGCTGCCCGCCCGCTTGCCCTTGTGCCAGCCGTTCAGCATCGGCCCGCCGGACAGCGCGATGGCGGGGATGTCCACCGTGGCGGCGGCCATCAGGCAGGCCGGGGTGGTCTTGTCGCAGCCGATGGTCAGAACCACGCCGTCGAGCGGATAGCCGTAGAGCACCTCGACCAGCCCGAGATAGGCGAGGTTGCGGTCGAGCGAGGCGGTGGGGCGCTTGCCGGTCTCCTGGATCGGGTGGACCGGGAACTCGATGCAGATGCCCCCCGCCTCGCGGATGCCCTCGCGGACGCGCCTGGCATGCTCCATCAGCGGGCGGTTGCAGGGGCTGAGGTCGGAGCCGGTCTGGGCGATGCCGATGATCGGCTTGCCCGACTGCAGCTCCTCGCGCGTGAGGCCGTAGTTCAGGTAGCGCTCGAGGTAGAGCGCGGTCATGCCCGGATCGTCGGGATTGTCGAACCAGGCGCGGGAGCGGAGCTTCTTGGGCGCTTCGGTCATGGGTCCGTTCCTCAGTTCGTGGATGTGCGCAGGATGGCGTCGGGGCGGTCCTCGAGACCAGCCCGAAGGACGACGCCGTGGCCCGGCGCGTCGGAGACGTCGATCATGCCCTGCACGGGGGTGGGGACCGCTTCGGCCACCTCGAGGTGCCAGCCGGTGTAGAAGGCGCGCACCGACTCCTGGATCAGGGTGTTGGGCGCGTGCAGCGACAGGTGGCACGACGAGGCGTAGACCACCGGGCCGGTGCAGTCGTGGGGCGCGATGGGCACGCCGTAGGCCTCGGCCATGCCCGCGATCTTGCGCGCCGAGGAGACGCCGCCGCACCAGCCGAGGTCGAGCATCGCGACGCCGGCCACTCCGGTCTCGAGATACTCGCGGAAGGCGTGGATCGAGGGCAGGGTTTCCGAGGCGCAGATCAGCGCGTCGGTGTGGCGGCCGTATTCCTTCAGGTCGGAGAGGTTCTCGAGCCGGAACGGGTCCTCGTGCCAGTAGGTGTCATAGGGCTTCAGCGCGCGGGACAGGCGGCGGGCCATGGGCGGGGACCACAGCGAGTGGAACTCGACCATGATGTCCATGTCCTCGCCCACCGCCGAGCGGATTTTTTCAAAGGGCTCCAGCGCGGTGCGCAGCTCGGAGGGCGTGATGTCCCAGCCGCCCGAGCGCTCTGCGGCCGGGTCGAAGGGCCAGATCTTCATCGCCGAGATGCCCTGCTCCTTCAGCGACAGGGCCAGCTCGTCGGCGCGGTGCAGGAAGGCGTCGAGGTCCTCGTAGGGGCCCTCGGCGGCCGTCGTGTTCCAGTTGGCGACCTTCTGACCCTCGGCGGACCGCACATAGCGGTAGCCGGCGCAGGTGTTGTAGGTGCGGATCGAGGCCCGCGCGCGGCCGCCCAGCATCTCGACCAGCGGCACGCCGTGGACCTTGGACTTCAGGTCCCAGAGCGCGATGTCGATGGCCGAGAGGGCGCGGGTTTCCACGCCTGCGCCGCGCCAGCCGATGTAGTCGCGCAGCTCGGTCATCCGCGCGGGGATGGCCAGCGGGTCGCGCCCCAGCAGCAGGGGCGCGCACCAGTCGTGGATATAGGCCTCGAGCGCCGAGGCGCCGAAGAAGCTCTCGCCCAGGCCCACCGTGCCGTCGTCGGCGGTGATCTTCACCCAGAGGAGGTTCGCGAACTCCTTCAGGCGCAGGGTTTCGACGCGGGCGATCTTGAGATGCGAGAACATTCAGCGCCCCGTGATGCCGGGGAAGGCGATCAGCACGGCCAGCGCCAGGATCTGCATGCCGATGAAGGGCAGCAGCGCCTTGAAGATGGTCCCGAGGCTGATGTCCGGCGGCGCCACCGATTTCAGGTAGAAGGCCGCGGGTCCGAAGGGGGGCGACAGGAAGCTGACCTGCATGTTCATGCAGAACACCACGCCGAACCACACCGGGTCATAACCCAGCCCGGTGATGATCGGCACGAAGATCGGCATGGTCAGCAGCGCGATGCCGGTCCAGTCCAGGAACATGCCCAGCACGAACAGGATCAGCATCATGAACAGCAGGATATAAAGCCGGTTGTCCGAGATGCCGGTGATCAGCTCGGTCACGAACTTGATGCCGCCCATCAGGTTGAACACCCCCACCAGCGCCGAGGCGCCGATGCCGATCCACACGATCATGCCAACCGTGCGCAGGGTCTGCATGGCCGCGCCCTGCAGCAGCCCGAAGGTGAACTCGCCCCGGATCACGGTCGAGAGCAGCACCCCCATCACGCCCACGGCCGAGGCCTCGGTCACCGAGGCGACGCCGCCGTAGATCGAGCCCAGCACGCAGGCCACCACCAGGATCGGCAGCACCAGGCCCTTGAGCAGGCGCAGCTTCTCGGCGCGGGGAACCTCGTTTTGCTCCAGGATCGGGGCGACGGCGGGGTTCAGGTAGGCGCGGATCAGCACATAGATCACGTAGAACCCGGCCAGCATCAGCCCCGGCAGGAACGACGAGGTGAACAGGTCCCCGATCGAGACGTTGGCGGTCAGGCCGTAGAGAATGAGCACGATCGAGGGCGGCACCATCGTGCCCAGCGCCCCGCCCGCGCACACCACGCCGATGGCGAGGTGCTTGTCATAGCCCAGCCGCAGCATCTGGGGCAGGGCGAGCAGGCCCAGCAGCACGATCTCGCCGCCGATGATGCCCGACATGGCCGCCAGGATCACGGCCACGATCAGGGTCTGGATGGCGACGCCGCCGCGCAGGCGCCCGCCGACCAGCTTCATCGCGTCGAACAGGTCCCTCGCGATGCCCGATCGGTCGAGGATCGCGGCCATCAGCACGAACATCGGCACCGAGACGAAGACGAAACTGCTGACGAAGGAATAGACCCGCGACGTGATCAGCGGCACCGCCATCGGGCCGAACCAGCCCAGCGCGAAGACCAGCGCCACCAGCAGGGTGACGAAGGCCAGCGGGATGCCGGTCAGCAGCAGCGCCATCATCATCGCGAACATCAGGGCGGTGCCGCCCTCGACGCCCAGCGCCTGGAAGGAGCCGAAGAAATCCATCACGCGCGCCCCTTCGAGAAGATCTTAATCACGTGCGCACCTTCGTGCCGACAGAGCGGGTCCCGCGCAGGTAGCCCCACGCCAGGATCAGGAACTGGATCGCCATCAGGCCCATCACCAGCATCAGGAAAATCTTGATCAGGGCCGGGTAGACCGGATCCCAGGCCGAGCCCGAGCGCTCGAGCCGCACCGAGCCGTCGGGCGAGAACGCCGCGCGGGAGACCATCACCCAGGCCGCCCAGCAGAACATGCCCGAGGCCAGCGCGCAGATCGCCGAGATCGCGACGTTCAGGCCGCGGCGCACCCGCTCGGGCAGGGCGTCGTAGATCAGCACCACGCGGATGTGGCGGTCATGGGCGGCGCAGTAGAGCCCGCCGTAGATGAACGCCGCCCCGCACAGGAACACCGTCGTCTCATGCGCCCAGATGGTGGGCGAGTTGAACACGTAGCGCAGGAACACTTCCTGGATCAGCACCAGCATCGACACGACGATGCCGGCGGCGAACAGCAGGCCGCCGCGGTCGATCCAGCGTCCGAGCCGACCGGCCTCGGGGATCGCGCCGAATTCCTCGACCGCCGGCAGTTCGGGGGAGGAGTCGGGCGGATGGGTCTCGGTCATGGGCTCAGGCTCCGCGTGACAGGCGAAGGGACGGGCGTCGCGGCCAGGGGCTGCGCGTCGCGGGAGGGGCGGAACGAAAGGCGGGGGCCAAGGCCCCCGCGATCCGGTCTCAGTTCATGAGACCCTTGTCCTTCAGATAGGCCACGAGCGTGTCGTAGACCTTCTGGGCGTTCTCGGAACGGGCGGCGACCTTCTCCCACTCGCCCATCGCGATCTCGCGGAACTTGGCGCGCTCCTCGGCGGACCAGTCGTGGACGGTGATCTTGCCGCCGGCCTTGGCGGCGGCGACCGCCTCCTCGTCCTTCTCCTTGACCGTGGCGGTCTGGAGCTGGCCGAATTCCTTGACCGACTCCTCGAGCGCGGTCTGCAGCTCGGGCGACAGCTCGTCCCACTTGGCCTTGCTCATCGAGATCTCGATCAGCGGCAGGGAGTGGAAGCCGGGATAGACGGGGTGGGTGGCGACGTCATGCAGGCCCTGGGCCTGGTTGGTCGAGAAGACGTTGTAGTCGGCCGCCTCGATCACGCCCTTGTCGAGCGAGGTGAAGACCTCCGAGCCCGGCAGGTTCACCGGCGCCGCGCCGGCCGCGGCGAAGACGTTCTGCACCAGCCCCTCGGGGGCGCGCAGCTTCAGGCCCTGCAGGTCGGCGACCCCCTCGAGCGGGACCTTGGAGACGAAGGCCTCGAGGCCGGGCGAGGTCGGGCCGATGAACTGCAGGCCGTAGGGGGCCTCGAGCTCGCGCATCAGCTCCATGCCGCCGCCTTCGTAGATGAAGTCGAACATCTCCTGGGGGTCGGAATAGGCGCCGACGGGGTTCGCGATCAGGCCGAAGGCCGGGTCCTTGCCCGCGAAGTAGGAGACGTCGGTGATGTGCCCGTCGAGGATGCCGGCCGCGATCGCGTCCTGCGTCTCGTTGTGGGCGACGAGGGATTCCACGGGCAGAAGCTCGATCTCGATGGCGCCGTCGGTCTTCTCGGCGACGATCTCGGTCCACTTCTGCTGCATCACGAAGTTCGGGTTGCCGGCCGGGTCGCTGGACTGGAACCGGAACGAATATTCCTGCGCCGCCGCCGAGCCGGCGATCAGCGCGATCGAGCTCGCCGCAAGCGCGGCTTTCATCCACATCATCTCGATGTCCTCCCTTGGGATCCTCGGCACCGGGCCGACGGACCGGCGTCCCCCCGGCCCTTCCTGACCGCGGGAATCACGCGTCAACTTCCTTGTGACAGCGCTGTCATGACGCTATGATAGCGCTGTCATGCTGTCAATGACCCCGGCTTTCGCCGCGGCGACGGCGTCTGTCGACAAAGCTAGGGCGATGAGCAGGATGGTCGAACCCGCTCTGGACGAGCGGCGGGGAGGGAAGCGGAGATGGACGCGGCGGCGCGAAGGAGGGGGGAATGAGCCAGCGACGCTCGGGCCGCCCGACGCTCGCCGACGTGGCGGCGCTGGCCGGCGTGGGGGCGATCACCGTGTCGCGCGCGCTGCGCCGACCCGACCAGGTCTCGCCCGCCACGCGCGAGCGGATCGCGGCGGCGGTGGCCGAGCTGAACTACGTGCCCGACCCGCAGGCGCGGATCCTCGCCTCGGGCCGCTCGGACGTGATCGGGGTGATCCTGCCGAGCCTGACCAACAACGTCTACGCCGACGTGCTGCAGGGCATCTACGACGGGGTGGCCGACACCGGCTTCCAGATCCAGATCGGCAACACCCGCTACGACCCCGAGGAGGAGGCGCGCCTGGCGCCGCTGTTCGCCTCGCAGCGGCCGGCGGCGATGCTGCTGACCGGCATCGACCAGACCCCCGCCACCCGCGCCCTGCTGGAGCGCGCCGGCTTTCCCATCGTGCAGATCATGGAGAAGGGCGCCGACCCGATCGACATGATCCTGGGGTTCTCGCATTTCGACGCGGCGCAGGCGGCGGTGCGCCATCTGCTGAGCCGCGGCTACCGACGCATCGGGGTGCTGGGCGCGCGCATGGACCCCCGCCTGATGCGCCGGCGGGAGGGCTGGCGCGCCGCGCTCGACGAAGCGGGGTTGCCGTGGCTCGAGGCGATCTCGCCCCAGCCGTCCTCGGCCGCGATGGGGCGCAGGCTCGCCGCGCAGCTGATCGACGCCGAACCGGGGCTCGACGCGCTGTTCTGCGCCAACGACGACCTGGCGCTGGGCGCGCTGTTCGAGTGTCAGGCGCGCGGGATCGCGGTGCCGCGGGACTTCGGGATCATGGGGTTCAACGACCTCGAGATGATGGCCGCGGCCGTGCCCTCGATCACCTCGGTGCAGACGCGGCGCTACCAGATGGGGCGGCTGGGCATCGAGATGCTGGTCGAGCGCATCGCCGGGCGCCGGCCGGCGGAGATGAACGTGGACCTCGGCTTCGAGCTGATCGAGCGCGACAGCACCCGGCGCTGAGCGCGGCTCAGGCCCCGGGACGCTCGATCATCTCGAGGAAGCCCTCCGCGAAGCGGTCGAGCGGGTCGGGCCCCTGCTCGAGCTTCGCGCGCAGGACCGCCCCCTCCCACCCGATCCAGAAGTGCAGGGCGAGGCGGGCGGGGTCGGCCGAGGGCGCGATCTCGCCGGCGGCGCGGGCGGCCTCCAGCAGGCGGGCGGTGCGCGCCTCCCAGTCGGCGAGCACGGCGCGAAGCGCGTCGCGGAACGACTCGGGGAGGGTCCCGATCTCCTGGCCGAGATTGCCCACGAGGCAGCCGCGGCGCCAGTGGTGGCGCTCCATGCCGGCGCGGGCGTCCTCGACGAAGGCGCGCAGGCGGGCCAGCGGCGTCAGGCTCTCATCGAGGAACCAGCGGTCGAGCTTCCGGGCGAAATACGCGGCGTAGGCCTCGATCAGCGCCAGGCCGAAGTCGGCCTTGGAGCCGAAGTAGTGGTAGAAGCTGCCCTTGGGCACGCCCACCGCCGAGAGAACCTCGTCGAGACCCACGGCGCCAAAGCTCCGCTCGGTCAGCATCGCGACGCCCGCGCGCAGGAGCTTGTCGCGCGCCTGCGTCTGGCGGGCTTGGTCGCGCGGCGGGCGGCCGCGGCGGCGGGGGGGCTCGGGCGTTCCGGTCATGCGAACAGCGCCTGGGCGGCGAGCATCGCGAGCGGCACGGTCACCGCCGCGATCACGGTCTGGGTGGCCACCAGGCTCGCCATCAGCGGCGCGTCGCCGCCGAGCTGGCGGGCGAGCACATAGGAGGACGAGGCCGTCGGCAGGGCGTTGAACAGCACCGCCAGCATCGCCGGCGCTCCGGTCAGTCCGAAGGCGAGGCAGCCCAGCGCGGTCAGCAGCGGCAGCACCCCGAACTTGGCGACCGAGGCGATGACGGCGAGCCGCGGCGAGCGGCCGAGCGACTCGCGATCGAGCGCGGCGCCCACGCACAGCAGGCCCAGCGGCAGGGCGGCTTGGCCGAGCGCGCGGAAAAAGCCCTCGACGCCGGGCGGCAGGCCGAGGTGGAAGGCGTGCAGCGCGATGCCCAGCGCGCAGGCGAGGATCAGCGGGTTGCGCGACAGCAGCTTGAGCGTGTGCAGGAGGCTGGCCTGCCCCACGGCGCTACCCTCGCCCGAGGCGCCGCCGGGGACGTAGCGGGCGAAGACCGTGACGCACAATATGTTGGCGGTCGGCACGATGGTGGCGATGGCGATGGCCGAGAGGGCCGCCCCCTGCGGCCCGAACAGCGCCAGCGCGGCGGTGACGCCGACGTAGTTGTTGAATCTGACGCCGCCCTGGAAGACCGAGGTGAAGGCCGCCGGCTCGATCCCCAGCGGCCGCCGCGCGAGCGCGAGCGCCCCGCCGGTCGCCAGCAGCGGCAGGCCGATGGCCGCGACCATGGCGCCGACGGGCACCTGCGAGAGGTCCGCGGTCGCCAGCCCGTGCACGATCAGCGCCGGCAGCAGCACGAAATAGGCGAGCTTCTCGGCCGGCGGCCAGAACGCCTCGGGCAAGAGCGCGGTGCGCCAGCGCAGGACATGGCCGAGCCCGATCAGCAGGGCGGTGGGGGCCAGCGCCACGATCATCATGCCGATCATCGACGGGCCCCGCGGCGCGGCGATGCGCGTGTCCCTGGCCGCCCCCGGGGAGCCCCGGGGGCGGCGGCGCGGAGGGACGCCGGGGAGGTCACCGGGCGGACGGCTCGGCGGGGGTCTTCTCGCCGAACTGGTCGAAGGCCTCGAGCGTGCGCATGGCGTAGCTGTAGGCGGCGCCGGCGTTCAGCGCCACGGCCGTGCCCATGGCGTCGGCGAGCTCGGCCTCGGTCACGCCGGCCTCGCGGGCGCGCTGGGCGTGGACCGCGATGCAGGTGTCGCAGCGGGTGGTCACGGCGACCGCCAGCGCGATCAGCTCCCGCGTGCGGGCGTCGAGCGCGCCGTTGCCGTTCTGCCCGGCCGAGAGGGCCTGGTAGCCCTCGACCATCTTGGGGTTGGCCTTGGCGAGCTTCGCGCCGGCGCGCCGGCCCTCGCGCAGGTAGGAGATCCAGTCGACCAGCATGGCGTTTCTCCTCAGCCGCGGCCCATGGCGTAGAACTCGGGGTTCGGGCGCATGCCCGAGACGTTGGCCACCCGGTTCGACAGGGCGAAGAAGGCGGCGATGCCGGTGATGTCCCAGATGTCGTCCTCGTCGAAGCCGTGGGACTTCAGGGTCTCGAAATCGGGCTCGCCGACCTCCTGCGCGGACTGGGAGACCTTCATGGCGAAGTCGAGCATCGCCCGCTGGCGGGGGGTGATGTCGGCCTTGCGGTAGTTGACCGCGACCTGGTCGGCGATCAGCGGGTCCTTGGCGCGGATCCGGAGGATCGCGCCGTGGGCGACGACGCAGTACTGGCACTGGTTCACGTTGGAGGTGGCGACCACGATCATCTCGCGCTCGGCCTTGGTGAGGTTGCCGGGCTTGTCCATCAGCGCGTCGTGATAGGCGAAGAAGGCGCGGAACTCGTCGGGGCGGTGGGCGAGCGCGAGGAACACGTTGGGGATGAAGCCGGACTTCTCCTGCACGGCCTCGATCCGCTCGCGGATGTCGTCGGGCATCTCGGCGAGGGAGGGGACGGGAAAGCGGCTGATCGGCAGGTCGGCGGTCATGGAGCGGGATCCTGAAGGTGGCGCGGCGGGCGCGGGCGGTGGGGCGGGCCGCCCCGGCGCGGGGCCGGGGCGGGGGCAGGCTGGCTCAGGAGATCGAGGCGTCGATCGGCACCACGGCGCGGCCGCGGACCTGGCCGGCGAGGAGCTTGTCGCAGGTGGGGATCGCCTCGGCGAGCGGGACCTCGTGGGTCATCGAGTCCAGCAGCCTGGGGTCGAGGTCGGCGGCGAGACGGGTCCAGGCCTCGATCCGGTCGGCCCTGGGGCACATCACCGAGTCGACGCCGGCGAGCGTCACGTTGCGCAGGATGAAGGGCGCGACGGAGGCGGGCAGGCCCATGCCGGCGGCCAGACCGCAGGCCGCGACCGCGCCGCGGTAGCGGATCTGGGAGAGCACGTTGGCGAGCACCTGGCCGCCGGCCACGTCGACGGCGCCGGCCCAGCGCTCCTTGCCGAGCGGGCGGCCCTTCTCGGAGAACTCGGAGCGGTCGAGGATCTCGGAAGCGCCCAGCGCCTTGAGGTAGTCCGATTCCTCGGGGCGGCCGGTGACGGCGTGGACCTCGTGGCCGAGCCTGGCGAGCAGGGCGACGGCCACGCTGCCGACGCCGCCGGCCGCGCCGGTGACCAGGATCGGGCCCTTGTCGGGGGTGACGCCCTGGCGCTCGAGCGCCATGACGCAGAGCATCGATGTGTAGCCCGCGGTGCCGATGGCCATGGCCTGGCGCATCGAGAAGGCCTCGGGGAGCGGCACCAGCCACTCGGACTTCACGCGGGCCTTGCCGGCGAGGCCGCCCCAGTGAGTCTCGCCCACGCCCCAGCCGTTGAGCACGACGCGATCGCCGGGCTTCCAGTCGGGGGAGGCGGAGTCCTCGACCACGCCGGAGAAGTCGATGCCGGGGACCATGGGGAACTTGCGGACCACCGGGCTCTTGCCGGTGATGGCGAGCGCGTCCTTGTAGTTGAGGGTCGAGGCGGCGATGCGGACGGTCACGTCGCCCTCGGGCAGGTCGGCGTCGTCCACCTGGGTCAGCTTGACGGTCTGGGCGTCGTCGGACTTGTCGATGAGGATGGCGTCGAACATCGGGGTCTCCTTGCCTGTCGGGGCCTGTCAGGGCCGGCCGCCGGGAGGGTCCGGGGGCGGTCCGCGCGGTTGCGGCAAGGATTAGACCGGGCGTCTCCTAAAAACAAGGGCGGGGTTCGGGGCGGGCCGGCGGGACGGCTCTGCCGCCCGCTGCGCGGACGGGACGCCCGCCCGCCGACCCCGTCGCGGGGCGCGACGTCAGGGGGCGGGCGTCAGGGCGCGGGGGGCGCGTCGTCCCGGTTCGGCGAGGCGATCGGGCCCTGTCGGCAAGGGGATGTGGGAGGTGGCCTTGGCGGGGAAGCCATAAAAAGCGCGGGGCGATGAACCCGCGCTGCATGACATGCGCGGAGGCGTTGCGGCGCGCGAGACCGCGGTGGTATCCCTAACTGACCATTGGAAGGTTCAACGGTTGGGGGAGCGGCCGGGCGTTGACGGATCTCAAGATCTCTTTGCTGGGCGAGCTCCGGGTGGAAGCCGGGGGCGTGACGGCGCCGCTTCCCGCCTCGCGCAAGGCCCGCGCGTTGCTGGCGCTGCTGGTGGCGACCGGGCGCCCGCATCGGCGCGAGCGCCTGTGCGAGCTGTTCTGGAACCTGCCCGACGACCCTCGCGCCGCCCTTCGCTGGTCGCTGAGCAAGCTGCGCCCGGTGGTCGACGCGCCGGACCGCCCGCGCATCGTCGCCGACCGGGAGCGGGTGCGCTTCGACGGCGAGCGGGTCTGCGTCGATCTGCTGGAGATCCACGCCCTGCTGCGCGCGCCCGATGAGGGGGCGCCTCTGGCGAGGCTCGAGGACATGGCCCGCAGTCTGGACGAGACGCCGTTCGACGGGCTCGACGGGGCCGGGGTCGAGGGGTTCGACGCCTGGCTTGCGGCCGAGCGGGAGGATGCCGGCGCCGCGCGGGTCGAACTGCTGCGCCGGCTGGCCCTGCATCCCGAGACGTCGGGGCTGGCGGCGGACAAGTGGATGCGGCTGTGGCGCGAGGCCGACCCGGCGGGGGCCGAGCGGCACGAGCGCGCGCAGGCGCAGCGGCCCCGGCGCGAGCGCGTGACCGGCTTTGGCGAGCGCGCGACCGGTTTCGGCGAGGGCGGGACGGGCGGGGCGCCGGGCGCCATACCGCTGAGCGGAACGGTGCGCGGATCGGGGACGTCCGGCGCTGCGGTTTCGCCTGGGGCGTCCTCGAACGCCGTCGCCTCGAGTCAGGGCGCATCGGGGCTGCTCTCCCCGGGGGGGCGCGACGCCTCGGCGGCGCGACGGGCGGCGGTGGCGGCCCGGCGGGCCGCGGACGCCGCCGCGGCGCCGCTGGTCGCCACGGGACCGGGGCGGCGGCCGGGAGCGCGGGCGCGCTCGCGCGCGCTGCGGGCCCAGCGGATCGGCTTCTGCGACACCTCGGACCGGGTGAAGATCGCCTGGGCGAGCGTGGGTTCGGGGCCGCCGATGCTGAAGGCCGCGAACTGGCTCAATCACCTGGAATACGACTGGGGCAGCCCGATCTGGGGACGCACCTTCGCCGAGATCGCGCGGCTGCGCACCTTCATCCGCTATGACGAGCGGGGCTGCGGCCTCTCGGACTGGGACGTGGACGACCTGAGCTTCGAGGCGTTCGTCACCGACCTCGAGGCGGTGGCCGACCACCTCGGGCTGGAGCGCTTTCCGCTGCTGGGGATCTCCCAGGGGGCGGCGGTGTCGATCGAGTATGCCGTGCGTCACCCCGAGCGGGTCTCGGCGCTGATCCTGTTCGGCAGCTATGCGGCGGGCTGGCGGCTGGACGCGAGCGCGGAGGAGCAGGCCCGGCGCGAGGCCGTGCGCCAGTTGACCGAGGTGGGCTGGGGCACCGACAACCCCGCCTACCGGCACATCTTCTCGCAGACCTTCATGCCCGACGCGACGCATGAGGAGCTGGCCTGGTTCGACGAGTTCCAGCGTTTGACCGCCTCGCCCTGCAACGCGGCGCGCTTCCAGGACGCGTTCGGGTGGATCGACGTGCGCGAGCGGCTGGCGCAGGTGCAGGCGCCCACGATCGTGCTGCATGCGCGCGACGACCAGCGCATCCCGCTGGAGATGGCGCGCGCGGTGGCGCGCGGCATTCCCGGCGCCTGCTTCGTGCCGGTCGAGAGCAGAAATCACATCCTTGTCGACCGCGAGCCCGCCTGGCAGGGCGCGCTGGAGACGGTCGCCCAGTTCCTGGCCGAGCACGGGGCGTAGGGCGCGTTTCGATGCGCCGCGCGCGGCGCGGCGGAGGCCCGTGGCGGATCGACATGCCTCGGTCGCGGTCGACGCAAGACAGCGCGCCGGCGAGGCGAAACCGGTGGCGTGCGGGGCGGGGATCCCGCAGGCTCGGGCCTTCCCGTCGCCGCAAAGGAGCCCGCCATGCCGCTCTCTCCCCGCCACGAGGTCGTCGTCGAGCCCGATATCGTCTACGGCCACGCCCTGCGCCGGGACGGCGCGGCGCCCGAGAGCGTCGCGCTGGAACTGGACCTGTATCGTCCCGCGGGGCCTGCGCCCGACGGCGGGCGGGCGGCGGTGCTGCTGGCCTTCGGCGGGGCGTTCCACCGCGGCTCGCGCCAGGACGACGGGTTCGCGGACGAGGCGGGCCGGCGCAGCACCGCAATGGCCGAGTATTGCCGGATGCTCGCGGGTCAGGGCTATGTGGCGGCCTCGCTGAGCTATCGACTGGCGCAGCTGCGGCCGGACCCGGGGCCCACGCAGGCGATGACGGCGGGCGAGGCGAACCTGGATCGGATCCAGGTGGTGCGCGGGATGCTGGGGTTGGCGCCGATCGGGCCGGAGGAGATGCGCGAGGCCATCGAGGGCGGCATCGACGACGTGACCGCGGCCTATCGATACCTTGCCGGAGCGGCGCGGCGGCACGGGGTGGATCCCTCGCGGATCGTGCTGGGCGGGTTCTCGGCCGGGGCGCGGCTGGCGATCAGCGCGGCGCTGACCCATGACATCGATCCGGCCGGGGTGATCTGCCTGTCGGGCGCGGCGCCCGAGGGGTTCGCGCGCGCGCATCGCGAGGCGGGGGGCGCGGCCTTCCCGGTGTTGCTGGTCACCGCCGAGGACGACCTGCCCGCGATCCGCGACGCCGCGCCTGGGCTGCATGCGGCGCTGGCCGGGGCCGGGTTGCCCTGTGTTTCGGCGCGTGTCCCCGGCCATGGGCATTTCTATCCGGCGAGCGCGCCGATCGAGGGCGGCGCGCGACCGGTGCTGATCGAGGAGATCATGGCGTTCCTCGAACGCGCCGTGGGGGCGCCTGGCGCGGGGGACCGCGCCGTGGGATCGCCTGGCGCGGCGGATCGCGCCGTGGGATTGCCTGGCGCGGCGGCGCCGGTTCGCGCGGGGGGCGGGGCGGGGTGAGCGTTCGCGGGTCGGCGGAGCGGCTCTGCCGCCCGCTTCGCGGACGGGACGCCCGCCCGCCGACCCCGCTGCCGGCGGGGCTCCGGGGCGAGGGCGGGGAGCGGCGAGGCCTCGCGGCGCCCCGCCCTCGCCCGATCAGGGGAGGCCTGCGCGGGGGGCGTCCACAAGGACCGTCTCGACCCGGCCGGCGCGGCGGCGGCGGGTGTCCTCGCGGTCGTGGTTCACGGCGGTGAGGATGTGCAGGGTGCGGCCGTCCTCGCCGCCCAGCATGCAGGCGTAGGCCTCGGTTTCCACGGGGATCTCGTCGAGCACCCGGCCGCCCTCGGCCACGCGCACGCAGGCGCCGCGGCGGGGGGAGGCGACCCAGACCGCGCCCTCGGCGTCCAGGCAGATGCCGTCGGGGCGCAGGCCCTCGGGCGCCGACCAGGTGCGGAAGTTCGACAGCGCGCCGCCCGGACCGAGGTCATAGGCCGAGAGACGCCCGCCCTGCGTCTCGCCCACGATCAGGGTCCTGTTGTCGGGGGTGATCGCCATGCCGTTGGGGAAGTGGAGGGGTTCGCCCACCCGCTCGGCGGCGCCGTCGGGGGCGACGCGGATCAGGGGGGTGGGAGCGGGCTCCGCCTCGCCGCGCAGCATCGCCTCGAGGTCGAAGCCGAAGTTGCCCACGAACGCCGTGCCGTCGGCCATCACCACCAGGTCGTTGCAATGGTGGTCGGCGAGGTCCCACAGCTCGGCATGGACCGAGATCCGGCCGCCCCCCGCCCGCAGCAGCCGGCGGGAGGTCATCGCCACCACCAGCAGGTCGCCGTCGGGCAGCCAGCCGAGGCCGCTGGGCCGGTCCTCGAGCGTCAGCATCACCTCCCGGGTTCCGTCGGGGGCGATGGCGAGCACCTTCTGGTCGTGCATGTCCGACAGCCACAACCGTCCGTCATGCCAGCGCGGGCCCTCTCCAAAGCAGAGGTCGTCGGCCAGGATCTGCGTCCTGCGGGTCATCGGGGTCCTCCTCCCTTGTTTGCCGGCAAGTCTGTCGGCGAGAGGCGGAGGGGGCAAGCGCCTTGCGCGCCTGAGGGGCAGCCGGAGGGCGGGGGGGCGGCGAGGCTTCGTCGGCACGCCGGCCTCGCCCGCGGGGCGGCTCAGCCGACGGGATTGAGCGGGGGCAGGTGGCGGACCCCGGGGCCGTGGCTCCGGGAGGCCTCGCGCGGCGGATGGCGGCGGCGGGCCTCGGCAAGCGCCGCGGCCAGCGCGCGCCAGGCCGACGCGTCGCCCGTGGGCGCGGGCGCATAGCGCGCGGCGCCGAGCGCGAGAAGGGCGGACTGCACCGCGGGCGCCTGCCTCGGGTCGCCCGCGACGCGGCTCGCCCACAGGTCCAGCGCCGGGCGCAGGGCGGCGGCGTCGCGGGCGCGCAGGGCGGCCTGCAGGCCCGCCCAGGCGTGGGCGGCGGAGGCGAGCCGGGCGGCGCGGCGCGCAGCAAGGCCCCGGCGCAGGGGCGGCGCCGCCCGCCGGGCGAGCCACAGGGCCAGCAGCGCCGCCGCCACCCCCGCCCCGACCCACAGCGCCAGGCGCAGACGCGCGGCGGGATCGGGCGCGGCGGCGGAGGCGGCGGGCGGACCCTCGACCGAGATCGCGACAGCCGGGACCTCGGCGGTCTTCACCCTTGCCTCGTCGATGTCCCACCAGCGCAGGGCGAGGGCCGGCAGCTCGCCCGCGCCGCCGCCCTGGGCAAGCAGGGAGATGCGCTCGGTCCGGGTTCCCGAGAGGCGGCCGCGCGCCTGCGTCTCGACCAGCTCGGGCTCGTCGGGATAGGCGGCGAGCCCCTCGATCGCGGGCGGCGGCGCGAGCGGGGGCAGCAGCATCGGCGAGGCTCCCTCGATCGTCGCGGTCAGCGTGACCGAGAGGGCCTCGCCCGCGGTCATCCCCTGCGGCTCGCCCTCGATCCTGCGCTCCAGCGTCAGGTCGGCGGCGGCGATGAAGGGGGAAAGGTCCTCGGCCCCCTCGGGCACGATGGCGCGGAAGTCGATGGCGGGGGTGGTCAGGGTCGTGCGCAGGGGGGCGCCGCCGGGGGCGTCGGGATCGGCCCAGGTGACGGCGATCTGCGAGGCGGGGAGGGTGTAGGCGCCCGGCGCCAGCGGCGCGATCTGCCAGCGCCGCGAGAGGCCCGACCAGGTCTGCCCTTCGACCCGGCCGCTGACCGGGCCGGTGGCGCGCGAGGGCAGGCGCACGCGCAGGTTGGGCGCGTCGAAGCTGGGCCAGACCGGGGGCTCGGGCAGGAAGGTGGGGACCAGCAGGGTCATGCGCAGGGTCAGGGGCTGGCCGGGCAGGGTCTCGTCCGTCTCGAACTCCACCGTCAGGCGAGGGGCGTCGGCGGCGGTCTGGGCGGGCGCGGCGGCGGGGAGAAGCGCCGCGAGACCGGCGGCCAGCAGGTGGGCGAGCGCGCCCCGGAGCCGCCGGGCGGCGCGGGCCCGGAGGGGCGCGGGCGTCGGAACAGGCAGGGGCCGGCCGTCGTCCGCCGGCCGCGCGCCGGGGGGCGCGCTGCGGCGGCGCTCCGGCGCCGGGGCGCGGAGGCGGGCGAGGGCCGTCATTCGCCGCCTCCGGGGGGCTGGGCGCGGGAGGCTTCGAGGGCGAAGCGCTGGCGCAGGAACTCGGCCGGGCGGGTGTCGACGGTGCGCATCCACTGCTCGGCGGTCAGCAGGCGGCCCTCGCCCTCCTGGTCCTCCCGGGGCGCCTGGATCTCCTGTCCGCGGTCTTCCTCGTTGTCATAGGCGACCTCGTCGGCGCCGAGATCGGGCTGGTCGCCGGTGTCGGACGCCTCCTGCTGATCCTCGACATAGGCGACGATGCGGCGGGCGAGATCGAGGTTCTCGGCCGCGCCCGGGAAGTCCGGGTCGCGGTCGAGCGCCGTCTGGAAGGCGCGGACCCCGTCGCGATAGGCGCGCGCGCGGATCGAGGCGAGCCCCTGCAGAAAGGCCGCCTGCGCGGTGTCGAGCGCGGCCAGCGCCGCGGCTGCGGCGCCATACTGGCCGTCGCGATACTGGGCCCAGGCTCGTCGGTAGGGATCGGCGTAGAGCGCGGCGGCCCGGTCGAACTGGCGCCGGCGCACGGCGATGTCGCCCTGCTGGTCGGGGGTCAGGAACCAGCCGGCGAGCGGGGCGCCGAGCTCGAACGGCCCCGGCGGCTCGACGCTCGCGGCCGCGCGCACGTCGCGCGAGCCGTCCTGCGCGCGGGGCGCGCCGGGGGCGGCCAGCGCCAGGGCCAGGGCCAGGGCGGCCCAGCGCATGGTCCAGCCGCGGCGGAACCAGATCAGCGTCAGGAGCGCCGCCGGCCAGGCCAGCCAGCGGCCGCGATCCTCCCAGGGGCGGCTCTCGTCGCCAAGCTGCGCGCGCGCCCAGGCGGCGTTCAGCAGCCCGTCGATGCGGGCGATGTCGGCGTCGTCGGGCGAGATCGCGATCACCGGGGCCGAGAGCGCGTCGAGCCCGCGGTCGCGGCTGCCCTCCGGCAGCGCCGAGAGGACCGCGAGTCTGGCTGCGGCGTCATTCAGCGCCTCGACCTCGCCCGGCGCCACCGCGTCGGCCACCAGCAGCACGCCGCCGGGGGGCGGGGCGCCCGGCGCGGCGCCCGCCTCGGCCGAGAGGAGGGAGGCGGCCAGCGCCAGCGCCTCGGCGGCCGCGTCGCCCTCGCGCGGCATCGCCCCGGGCGAGAGGGCGGCGAGGTAGGGCGCGATGACGCCCGCGTCCTCGGTCATCGGGATCACCACATGGGCCGACCCCGCATAGGCGATCAGCGCCGTGCGGGCGCCGGCGCGAAGGTCGAGGAAGTCGCGGATCTTCTGCTGCCCGCGCTCGAGCCGGGAGGGCGCGAGGTCGGTCCCCAGCATCGAGGGCGTGACCTTCAGCACCACCACCGCCGGCGCCGACTGGGCGGCGAACGGGTCGGCGGCGCGGGTCCAGGCGGGTCCGGCCGCGCCCAGCGCGCAGCAGATCAGCGCCAGCGCCACGCCGTCGATGGGCTGCGGGCGCCGCCTGCGGGCCGCGTCGAGCGTCAGGGCCGCGTGCAGGTGGGGCGCGATGCGCGCCGCCGCCGGCCGGGGCCTGGCATGGGCGCGGCGCACGGCCGCCCACAGCAGCACGATGACCGGCAGCGCCAGCAGCCACAGCGGGCGCAGGAAACGGAACGCCTCGGCGGCGAGGGCGAGCGCATCGAGGCTCATGCCGGGCCCCGGTGGCGAGAGTCGCGGCGCATGCCGCGCGGGCGCCGGTTGACGGGTCCGAGGCTCATGCCGGGCGCCTGCGGGAGACGAGGTGCAGACCCGCGGTGGTCGCCAGCACCACCGCCAGCGCCCCGGCCATCGGGATCCAGGCCAGCGAGCGGCGGGGGCGCCAGGACAGGGTTTCGACCTTGCGGGGGGTCATCTGGTCGATGCGCGCGTAGACCTCGGCCAGCGCGTCCTGGTCGGAGGCGTAGAAATAGCTGCCCCCGCCCCGCCGCGCGATGTCCTGCAGGGCGCCCAGATCGACCCGGTCCTCGCCCGAGGCGGCGGGGTCGCCGACGCCCACGGTGTGGATCTCGACGCCCCGGTCGGCGGCGATCTCGGCGGCGTTGACCGGGCTCATGCGGCTGGCGGTGTCGGCGCCGTCGGACAAGAGGATCAGCAGGCGCTGCTCGACCTCGCTCGCCTCGAAGGTGCGGATCGAGAGGCC
Organism: uncultured Albimonas sp.; assembly: GCF_963977235.1. NCBI lineage: Bacteria > Pseudomonadati > Pseudomonadota > Alphaproteobacteria > Rhodobacterales > Paracoccaceae > Albimonas > uncultured Albimonas sp. Next base: position 112,127 of record NZ_CAXBOD010000004.1, on the reverse strand, counting down.
GATGGCGTCGCCGAGCGCCGTGTGCGGGCCCGCCATGCCGACCTCGGTGCGGTCGAGCAGCGAGACGATGGCCGAGAGGTCCTCGGTCAGCGGCGACTGCAGATAGGCTTTCGAGCCGAACACGATCAGCGCCAGCCGGTCGCCCTGCCGCCCCTCGACAAAGCGGCGCACCACGTCGCGCACGGCGGCGAAGCGTTGCTGGAGCGCCCCGTCGGGCGCCTTGAAATCGCGCGTGTCCATCGAGCCGGAGATGTCGATCGCCAGCGCCACGTCGCGGGCCGAGCGTGTGATCTCCACCGGCTTGCCCAGCCGCTCGGGCCCCGCGAGGGCCACAACCAGCAGGCCCCAGGCAAGCGCCGCCGCGGCCATCTGCAGGCGCGAGCGGGCGCGCACCACGGCGCCGCGCCGGGGCTCGGCCCCCGCGGCCTCGGCCACGCGGCGGAAGAACGGGACGCGCAGGGCGGGCGTCGGCTCGCGGTGCGCGGGCATGAGGCGCCAGACCAGCAGCGGCAGGGGCAAAAGCAGCAGCGCCCAGGGGAAGGAGAGCGAGATCACCGGCCCCCCTCCATCGGCGCCCGGCGCACCCAGCGGGCGGCGAGCGCCCCGAGGCCCGGGGCGGGCGCGTCGCGGCCGTCATAGGGGCCGCGCAGCAACGCCCGGCCGGGGCCGTCGGCGAAGGCGGCGTCTCCCGCCCCGCCGGTCTCGTCGAGGTAACCGAGCCAGCGTTCGCCGGTCAGTCCGGCCACCTGCGCCCGCGGGCGGGCGGCGAGCGCGGCCCGCCTCAGGATCGGGGCGATTGCGGCGGGGTCGTCGCCCGCCTGCGCGAGGGCCGCCAGCGCCTCGCGCCGCCAGGCGTTGGCGCGGCGGCGGCGACGGCGGGCGAGCGCGGCCCAGACCAGCAGCAGCGCCAGCGCGACGCCGATCACGATCCAGCCCGGCGTCTGCGGGGTCATCGCCACCGGCGCAGGCGAAGGCGGCTGCTGGAGGGCGTCGAGCAGGTCGATGAGGTTGGCCTGCGCCTCGCCCGGCACGGCGTCGGAGGTCGGCGCGGGGATCTCCGCAGCCCCGGCCGGCGTTCCGGAGGGGGGAGCAGGCGGATCCTGCGGGGCCTCGGTTGGCGTCCCGGAGGCGGGAGCGGGCGCGGCCTGGGCCAGCAGAATGGGGGCGTCGAGGGGCGGCGCCGCCTCGGGCGGGGAGGGCGCGGGGCCGGTCATCGGGCGCCCGCCGCGGCGGGGCGCGGGGCGAGGCCCATCAGGCGGCGCATCTGGGGGACCGTCTCCTCGGCCGCGGTCAGGGGCAGGACCGGGACGCCGAGGCTGCGCTGCCAGTCGAGGATCTCGGCCAGCCGGCCGCGGGTCATCTCGCGCAGGCTCCGGTGGGCGCCGCGGTCGGCGGTGTTGACCTCGGCCTGCAGCTCCCCGTCCGAGACCACCAGGCGCAGCCCCTTGGGCAGCTCGTCGGCGAACGGGTCCGAGACGAGCCCCAGCACCAGGTCGTTGCGCCGCGACAGGGTCGAGACCAGCAGCCGGGTCTCCGCGTCCACCGCGTCGAAGTCCGAGAGCACGATCACCAGGTGATTGCGCGGCGCGATCCGGGCCACCGCGCGCAGCACCCGGTTCAGCGGCATCGGCGAGGGGTTGGGCGCGTCGGCCGCCAGCATACCGTTGGCCTCGGCGAGCGCGGACAGGAACCGGTCGAGCGAGACGCGGCCGCGGGCGGGGCGGATCTCGGCGAGATGCGCGTCGCCAAAGACGATGCCGCCCACCCGGTCGCCCTGGTCGCGGATCCGGAAGGCGGCGAGTGCTGCGGCCTCGGCCGCGGTCACCGCCTTCATGTTGAGGACCGAGCCGAAGAACATCGACATCCGCTGGTCGACCACGATCAGGGCGGGGCGGTCGCGCTCCTCGGTGGTGACGCGCACGAAGGGCTCGCCCATGCGCGCGGTGGCCTTCCAGTCGATCGAGCGGACGTCGTCGCCGGGGACGTAGGCGCGCAGCTCCTCGAAGGTCAGGCCGCGGCCGCGCAGGCGCGAGGCGTGGCGCCCGTTCATCGCCGAGCGCGCCGGCTGGCGGGGGGCGAAGCTGAGCGCGCGGGCCCGCCCCTCTAGCGCCCGCAGCCCGCCGAGCGAGACATGCACGCGCGGATCCTCCAGCGCCTGCGGTTCTGCGGCGACCAGCCCCGCGCGAAGCCGGGCGCGGGCGGAGGGGGAAGGCGAGGCCATGCGCGCAGCCCTCAGGGCAGGGCGACGCGGGCGAGGATCTCCTCGACCACGCGGTCGGGGGCGACGCCCTCGCCCTGGGCCTCGTAGCTCAGGCGCAGGCGGTGGCGCAGCACGTCGGGGGCGACCGCGCGCAGGTCCTCGGGGTCGACATAGTCGCGCCCCGCCAGCCAGGCGTGCGCCCGCCCGCAGCGGTCGAGCGCGAGGGACGCGCGCGGGCTCGCCCCGATCTCGATCCAGCGGGCCAGATCCTCGCCGAAGGCGTCGGGCGTGCGGGTGGCCTGGACGAGATCGGCCATGTAGCGCTCGATCGCCGGCGCGGCGTGGATCGCGGCGATCTCGCGACGCGCCTCGAAGATCGCGGCCTGGGGGATCGCCTCGCGCGGGGGGGGCGGCGCGGCGGCGTCGGGGGCGGCGGCGGCCTGGGCGGCGATCTCCTCGCCGCGGACCATGCGGATCACCTCGACCTCCTCCTCGACCGAGGGCCAGGTGACGAGGACATGCATCAGGAACCGGTCGGTCTGGGCCTCGGGCAGGGGGTAGGTGCCCTCCTGCTCGATGGGATTCTGGGTGGCCATCACCATGAACAGCGGCGGCATCCGGTGGGTCGTGCCGCCGACGGTGACCTGGCGCTCCTCCATCGCCTCGAGCAGGGCGGCCTGCACCTTGGGGGGCGCGCGGTTGATCTCGTCGGCCAGCACGATGTCGGCGAAGATCGGGCCGGGCTGGAAGCGGAAGGCCCCGCCCCCCGCATCCGCCGCGCCCTGGCTGTAGATCTCGGACCCGGTGACGTCGGAGGGCAGCAGGTCCGGGGTGAACTGGATGCGCGAGAAGTCGCATTCCAGGTTCTTCGCCAGCGCTTTGATCGCCCGGGTCTTGGCCAGCCCCGGCAGCCCCTCGACCAGCAGGTTGCCGTTCGCGAGCAGGCCGATCAGCAGCCGCTCGATCACCCCCTGCTGGCCGACGATGGCCTCGCCCATGCGGACGCGCAGAGCTTCGAGCGCCTCCTGCGGGATCATTCGCCGCTCCAGACCCGGGACCACTCGGCCTTCATGTCGACGATCACCCAGCCGCGGCCCTCGGCGTCCTCGAGCCCCTTGTCGAGCACCCCGATGTGGCCCTCGCGGTCGTAGGCGAATTCGCGCTCGGCGTCGGTGTGATGGACGAGCAGGCCCAGCGAGGGCCCCTCGCCCGAGGTCACGTAGTCGAGCATCTGGTAGTCGCCGTCGGAGTTGCCGAAGGCCAGGATCGGGCGCACGCCGATCTGCTGGGCGATGCCCACCGGCTTGCCTTCCTTGTCGTCGATCAGCACGACGCCGCCGGTCTTGACCACGGTCTTCGTCTCGGGGTCCCAGGCGCTGTTCCCGCGCGAGCCGACGACCTGCCAGGGGGGGATGCCGTAGGCCGCCTCGCCGACGGCGCGGATGAAGTCGACGCCCCCGCCCGAGACGATCCAGGTGGCGAAGCCGTTGTCGTGCAGGTAGCCCAGCAACTCGACCATCGGGGCGTAGGTCATCTGCGCGTAGGTCAGGCCCGAGGTCGGATGCGTGGCGTGGGTCAGCCAGTCCTCGACGTCGGCCTGGAAATCCTCGATCGAGACGCCGGCGTGGGAGACCTCGACCACTTCGAGCAGGCCGTCCATGCCGGTTTCCATGAGCGCCTGCATGTCGCCCGCCGCGGCCGCCTTCAGGGCAGGGGAGGTCAGGATCGAGGGGTCGGCCTCGGCCTTCGCCTTCACCGCGTCGAGGGCGTAGAGGAACTGGAAATAGACCGGCTGCTCGGACCACAGGGTGCCGTCGTTGTCGAAGACGGCGATGCGCCGTTCGGGCGCCACGTAGCCGGCGCCGCCCTCCTCGGTCACGCTCTCGACGAAGGCGACGATCCTCGCCTGGGCGCCCTCGTCGGTCCAGGAGGGCAGCGGGTCGGCCAGCGCGGACAGAGGGGCCGCGGCCAGCAGCGCCGCGGCGGCGAGGGTGGGAAGGGCGTCGAGGCGCATGGTCGTCTCTCTCTCGCGAAAGGGCGGGACGCGCCCGGCGCGGGCGCGTCCCGGTTCGTTTCCTCAGGGCTCGCTCACTGCTTGGGCGTGAAGGAGCCGGCCTCCTGGCGCTGGGGGTAGTCCTCGAACGTGGCCATGAACTCCGCGACGACGCCGGTGATCGGGCCGAAGGCGAACATGTGCCGCACGAACCAGTCGTCGTAGTAGGAGGAGTCCTCCGGCGCCATCTCGAAGGGATCGGCGCGCAGGTCGATCAGCAGCGGCGCTTTCAGCGGAACCTGCCCGCGGGTCCAGGCGCCCATGCCCTCTTCTTCCTGAACGCTGAAGTGAGCCTTCCAGCGGTTGATCCGCACCGCCCCCAGCGACCCGTCGTCGACGAAGGCGAAGAAGGTGTTGCGCGGCCACTCCTCGGACTCGCCCGTCAGGTTGGGCAGCAGGTTGTAGCCGTCGATGTGGACGTTGTAGGTCATGTCCCCGGCCTGGTGGCCGTCGAGCAGCTTGGTCTTGATGTCGGGATCGCCGGCCGCGGCGATCAGGGTGGGGAACATGTCCTCGAGCGACAGGATCTCGTTCGAGACCTGGCCGCCCTCGATCTTGCCCGGCCACTTGATCATGAAGGGAATGCGGATGCCGCCTTCCCAGGTGGTGGCCTTCTCGCCGCGGAAGGGCGAGGTGCCGCCGTCGGGCCAGGTGAACTTCTCGGCGCCGTTGTCGGTGGTGTAGATGACGATGGTGTCGTCGGCCGCGCCCAGCTCGTCGAGCTTGTCGAGAAGCTGGCCGACCATCTTGTCATGCTCGGTCATGCCGTCGGCGACGATGCCCATGCCGGTCGCGCCCTCGGACTCCGGCTTGAGGTGCGTGAAGATGTGCATGCGGGTGGTGTTGAACCAGACGAACCAGGGGGTGTCCGACTGCTCCTGGCGCTCGATGAAGTCGATGGCGGCGGCCATGAACTCCTCGTCCACCGTCTCCATCCGCTCGCTGGTCAGCGGGCCGGTGTCCTCGATCTGGCCGTCGGCGGTGGCCTTGAGAACGCCGCGCGGGCCGTAGGTCTCGCGGAACTCGGCGTTCTGCGGATAGTCGGGGTTCTCGGGCTCTTCCTCGGCGTTGAGATGGTAGAGGTTGCCGAAGAACTCGTCGAAGCCGTGGTTGGTGGGCAGGAACTCGTCCAGGTCGCCCAGGTGGTTCTTGCCGAACTGGCCCGTGGCGTAGCCCATGGGCTTGAGCATCTCGGCGATGGTGGGGTCTTCGGCCTGCAGGCCGATCGGATCGCCCGGCATGCCGATCTTGAGCATCCCGGTGCGCTTGGGCGACTGGCCGGTGATGAAGGCCGCGCGTCCGGCGGTGCAGCTCTGCTGGCCGTAGGCGTCGGTGAAGCGGATGCCTTCCTGCGCGATCGAATCAATGTTGGGCGTGGTGTAGCCCATGATCCCCGAGTTGTAGGCGCTGGTGTTGAACCAGCCGATGTCGTCGCCCATGATCACGAGGATGTTGGGCTTGGACGCGCCGTCGCCGGCGGCCTGCGTCTGCGCCGCTGCGCTGAGGGCCAGGAAGGCGCTCAGCCCCCCGACGATCGCGCCTGCGACGTTGCGGATTGCGTACATGCGATGGGACTCCCCTGCGAGTTCGTTCATTGACAGAAATGCGTATCATGACTGAACGGAATTCGGAGAAATAATTAGCAATGTCATGAAGATGAGCGAATTCTGACGCTGCATCTGCGAAGGCTGGCTGCCGCAGGCGCGACCGCCTCCCCCCGCGCCGGGACGCGGGGGAAGGCGAGGGCCGGGCGCGGGCTTACTGGGCCGGCGCCGCCATCCGTTCCATCACCTGGTCGAGCGAGAAGCTCGCCGCCTTCTGGCGGGGCGGGAACTCCTGGAACGTCTCCAGGAAGGCGCCGACGTACTGCTGGGCGGGAACCAGCATGTAGGCGCGGTCCAGCAGCCAGTCGTAGTAGGTGTTGGAGGTCAGCTGCGCCCGCTCGTAGGGATCCTGGCGCAGGTTGAAGATCAGCGGCACGCGCAGTTCGGTGAACGGGTTGGCCCAGATCTTGAGCGTGCCGGTCGCGCGCTGCTCGAGGAACACCAGCTTCCAGTCGTTCCAGCGCAGCGCCATCAGGTCGCCGTCGTCCGAGAAGTAGAAGATCTCGTCGCGCGGCGAGGTTTCCGACTCGCCGGTCAGCATCGGCAGGATGTCGTAGCCGTCGAGATGCACCTTGTACTCGCGCCCGATGGCCTCGACCCCGCCTTCCATCAGCTTGGACTTGATGTCCGGCTCGCCCGCGACATGCAGGAAGGTCGGCAGCCAGTCCATGTGGTGCACGATCTGGTTGTTGACCGAGCCGGCCTCGACCTCGCCGGGCCAGCGCACCATCGCGGGCACGCGCCAGGCGCCTTCCCAGTTGGTGTTCTTCTCGGAGCGGAACGGCGTCATGCCCGCATCCGGCCACGAGTTCATGTGCGGCCCGTTGTCGGTGGAATAGAACACCAGCGTGGTGTCGGCGATCCCCAGCTCGTCGAGCTTGTCGAGGAACTGGCCGATGTGCAGGTCGTGCTGGATCATGCCGGCCTGGTATTCGCTGACATGGCGGCCGGCGATCTCGTCGGCGCGGTCGCGCATCTCCTGGGCGACATGGGTGCGGAAGTGCATCCGGGTGCCCGACCACCACACGAACCAGGGCGTGCCCTCGGAGGTCTTGCGCTCGATGAAGTCCAGCGCCGCGGCGACGGTCTCGTCGTCCACCGTCTCCATGCGCTTGCGGGTCAGCGGGCCGGTGTCCTCGATCGTGCCGTCGGCCGAGGACTTGATCACCCCGCGCGGGCCGTAGGCCTCGCGGAAGGTGCGCCCGTCCTTGAGCACCATGTCGCCGGGATAGTCCTCGTTCTCGGGCTCCTCCTCGGCGTTGAGGTGATAGAGGTTGCCGAGGAACTCGTCGAAGCCGTGGTTGGTCGGCAGCATCTCGTCCTTGTCGCCGAGGTGGTTCTTGCCGAACTGGCCGGTGTCGTAGCCCTGGGCCTTCAGGAGGCCGGCGATGGTCGGATCCTCGACCCGCATCCCGAGGTCCGAGCCGGGCAGGCCGACCTTCGAGAGGCCCGTGCGGAACACCGACTGGCCCATGATGAACGAGGACCGGCCGGCGGTGCAGGACTGCTCGCCGTAGTAGTCGGTGAAGATCATGCCCTCGGCGGCGATGCGGTCGATGTTGGGCGTGGTGTAGCCCATCACGCCGCGGGTGTAGGCCGAGATGTTCGACTGCCCGATGTCGTCGCCCCAGATCACCAGGATGTTGGGTTTCGCCGCCTCCTGGGCCGAGGCCGCGCCGGCGACGGCGAGCAAGGCGGCCGTGGCGACCGCCGCCCGGCTCAGGTTTCGCAACAACAGGCGCATGGGCGGGATTCCTCGGTCCGGACCGGTCGCGTGCGACGCGCGCCGTGGGACTCGCGCGTCTCGGAGCGCGGAGACCGGCGACGACGGGCTCCGCAGCGGAAGCTTGCGCCCGATGTCGCGACAAAATCAACGGCAAAAATTAAGACAAAATCAATACATTGCCCGAATCGGTGGCCCGTGGGGGGTGCTGCGGCGCACAACCCCCACGGGTTCGCGGGATCAGGCTTTCGCCGTCGCCTGCAGCCGCTCGAACAGGCGGGCCACGGCCTCGGCGCCGGGGTCGTTGTGGCCTGCGAGGCTCTCGGCCGAGAGGTAGCTCGCCCGCCCCGCGCGGGCGTGGGTGATGGCGGCGGTGGCGTCGGCCCCCTCGCGCGCCGCCTGCGCGGCCGCGGGCAGGCCGCGGGGCAGGGCCTCGAGCGCGGGGAGCATGGCGTCGACCAGGGTTCGGTCGCCGGGTCGGGCGCCGCCGACCTGCTGCACCCGCTCGAGCCCCGCGCGCAGGGCGCCCACCATGTCCTTGCCCGCGGCCGAGCCGTCGCCGGCCGCCGCAAAGAAGATCGCCAGCAGCACCCCCGAGGAGCCGCCCATGGTCTGGCTCAGCTCCAGCCCGATGGCGCGATAGAGCTGGGTCTGGTCGGCCAGCGGCAGCCGGTCCATCGCCCCCGCCAGCGCCCGCGCGGCGGTGGCCAGCGTCGAGCCGGTGTCCCCGTCCCCCGACTTGGCGTCGAGCGCGTTCAGATCCGCCTCCGCCTCCACCAGGATCGCGCAGCACCGCTCGAGCAGCGCGCGCACGGCGGGGTTGGCCGAGGGGATCGGCTGGATCGGGGCCAGCCCGTCGGGCAGGTCCAGCACCTCGACCTCGCCCACCGCGCGGCAGCCGGGCCAGGCCCAGGGGGCGGCGGGGGCCTGCAGGGCGGCCTCGTCCTCCCGCGTGGCGGGCAGCAGCGAGACCGAAAACCCCTGCATGTCGAGCGAGGTCATCAGCGGCGCCGGCCCCACCATCCAGCGCACCTGCGGCCCGAGGCGGGAGCGGACCAGCTCCTCGGCCAGCACCCCCATCTCGAGCGGCGTCGCGCCGCCGAGGTTGTTGAGCAGCGCCACCTGCGGACCGGGGCCGATATGGGGGGCGAGACGCTCGACCACCTGCTCCATCGCGTCGCGGGCCGAGGCGACGTCGACCTGCTCGATCCCCGCCTCGCCGTGGATGCCCAGGCCCAGCTCGGCCTTGCCGGGGGGGATCCGGGTCTCCTTCGGGGAGCCCGGGATGGTGCAGGTGTCGAGCGACATGCCGATCGAGACGACCCCCCCGATCACCCGCTCGGCCGCGGCCTGCACGGTCTCGAGGTCGGCGCCCTGCTCGGCGAGCGCGCCGGCGATCTTGTGCACGAAAAGCGTGCCGGCGACGCCGCGGGCCTGGGGCAGGTCGGGCAGGGCCACGTCGTCGTCCACGATCACCATGCCGACCTTGAGCCCCTGGGCGCGGGCGCGCTCGGCCGCAAGCCCGAAGTTCAGCCGGTCGCCGGTGTAGTTCTTCACGATCAAGAGGCAGCCCGGCTTGCCGGTGACCGCCAGGATCCCGGCCAGCACCGCGTCGACGGAGGGGGAGGCGAAGACCTCTCCGCACACGGCCGCGGTCAGCATCCCCTGGCCGACGAAGCCCGCGTGGCTGGGCTCGTGCCCCGAGCCGCCGCCCGAGACCAGCGCCACCCTGGAGCGATCCCAGTCGGTGCGCGCCACCACCTTGATGTGCGGATAGCCGTCGAGCCGCGCCAGCCGGCCGCCCGCGGTGCGCAGGGCGCCGTCGATGGCCTGCGTGACCAGGCGGTCCTTCGCGTTGATGAACTGGGGCATGGGGCCTCTCCCTTCAGGCGATGCGCGCGCCGGCGGCGTCGAAATACAGCGGATTGCGCGGCGCGACCGGCACGGCGTCGCCGGGCGCGAGCGCGGTGTGGGGATCGGCGAGCGTGACCAGCGCGTGCCCCTCGAGCGCAAGATGCAGGCGGGTCTGGTCGCCCAGCCGCTCCACCCGCACCACCTGCGCGGGGGGGCCGTGATCGTGGGCCACATGCTCGGGTCGCAGGCCGATGGTGGCGGCGCCGGCGGGCGCGCCGGCCCACAGGCCTGCCGGCAGGGCGTTGATCCGCGGCAGGCCGAGGCGCCCGGCGACATAGAGGCTGACCGGATCCTCGTAGATCTGCCGCGGGGTTCCGAACTGCACCAGCCGCCCATGATCCAGCACGCCCACGTGGGTCGCCATGGTCATCGCCTCGACCTGGTCATGGGTGACGTAGAGCATCGTGGCCCCCAGGCTCGCCTGGATGCGCTTGAGCTCGATGCGCAGCTCGGCCCGCAGCTTGGCGTCGAGCGAGCTCAGCGGCTCGTCCATCAGATGCGCCGCCGGGTCGCGCACCAGCGCCCGCCCGATCGAGACGCGCTGCATCTCGCCCCCCGACAGCGCGGTCGCCTTGTTGTCGAGCTTGTGGGCGATGCGCAGCACCTCGGCCACTTCGCCGATCTTGCGCGCGATCCGGTCCTCGGGCGTGCGCAGGATCGGGGAGCGGAGCGGGAAGGCCAGGTTCTCGCGCACCGTCATGTGGGGGTAGAGCGAGTATTGCTGGAACACCATCGCCACGTCGCGCTGGGCGGGCGTGTCGTGGAGGACGGATCGCCCGCCGATGCGGATGTCCCCCGCGTCCGGCCGCTCCAGCCCCGCGATCAGGCGCAGGGTGGTGGTCTTGCCGGCGCCCGTGGGGCCGAGCAGCACCACGAAGGCGCCGTCCGGCACGGTCAGGCTCACGTCGTCCAGCGCCGCGGTCTCGCCGAAGGCCTTGCCGACGCCGGTCAGTTGGATCTCAGCCATGCAGGACCCCCTCGTTGAGCGCCGAACGCAGGGCGCGGCCCGATTGCGCGTCGAACAGCGTGGTGGTGCGCCCGTCGAAGTCGAGGCCCACGGTTTCGCCCGTCCGGGCGGGCTGGTCGGCGGGAATGCGGGCCTTGATCTCGCCGTTGGGGGTGGCGAGCGTCACCACCTGCGTGGTGCCCAGATACTCGGTCGCCAGCACCTCGCCGCGGTAGGGGGCGGCGTCCGACAGGCGCACATGCTCGGGGCGCACGCCGTAGACCAGATCGCCCTCGAACGCCTCGCGCAGGGCGGGCAGGCCGGCGGGGACGTGGCCCAGCAGGGCCTCGGTCGCGCCAGGGGCCAGGGCGCCGTGGAAGCGCAGGAAATTCATCGGGGGTGAGCCGATGAACTCGGCCACGAAAAGGCTCGCCGGCTTGTCGTAGATGTCCTGGGGGACGCCGAACTGTTCGATCACGCCGTGATTCATCACCACGATCTTGTCGCCCATCTGCATCGCCTCGAGCTGGTCGTGGGTGACGTAGATCGTGGTGGCGCCCATGCGGTCGTGCAGGGCGCGCAGCTCCTCGGCCATGCGCTCGCGGAACTCGGCGTCGAGCGCGCCCAGCGGCTCGTCCATCAGGAAGCAGGCGGGGTCGCGCACGATGGCCCGCCCCAGCGCCACCCGCTGACGGTCCCCGCCCGAGAGGCCGCCGACGGGGCGGTCGAGAATGTCCTCGATCCCCAGGATCCGCGCGGCCTCCTCCACCTTCTCGCGCACCTGCGCCCGCCCCATCCCCTGCGAGACCAGCGGATAGGCGATGTTCTTGCGCACGTTCAGATGCGGGTAGAGGGCGAACATCTGGAACACGAAGGCGATGTCGCGCTGCGAGGCGGGCTTGCGGGCCACGTCCTCCCCCCCGATCAGGATCTCGCCCGAGGTCGGCAGCTCCAGCCCCGCGATCATGCGCAGCGTGGTGGTCTTGCCGCAGCCCGAGGGGCCGAGCAGCATGAAGAACTCGCCGTCCTCGACCTTGAAGGAGGAGGACTGCACGGCGGTGAATTCGCCGAACTCCTTGCGCACGTTGCGGATCACGATCTCGGCCATCAGCGGTCCTCCGGAAAATGGCTGACGACGATGAACAGGACCGTGCCGGTCAGCAGCACCAGGAACGACCAGGTGAAGGCCGCCAGCCAGAACGGCTGCATCAGCATGAACACGCCCAGCCCGATGGCGATGGAGGCGACCATCTCCCACGGGCCGCGGCGCAGGCGGGCGAGGCCTTTGAGAAACCCGGTCATTTGCGCACCGCTCCGAAGGTGATGCCGCGCAGCAGGTGCTTGCGCAGCAGGATGGTGAAGACCATGACCGGCAGCAGGAACAGGGTCGCGCCGGCGGCCACCGCGGGCCAGTCCTGGCCGCCCACGCCGATGATCGTGGGGATGAAGGGCGGGGCGGTCTGCGCGGTGCCCGAGGTCAGCAGCACCGCGAAGGCGTATTCGTTCCAACTGAAGATCAGGCAGAAGATCGCCGTCGCCGCGATGCCGGTCGCCGCCTGCGGCAGCACCACCTTCCGGAACGCCTGAAAGCGGGTGTAGCCGTCGATCAGCGCGGCCTCCTCATACTCCCGCGGGATCTCGTCGATGAAGCCCTTCAGCAGCCACACCGACAGGCTGAGGTTCACCGCCGTGTAGAGCAGGATCATGCCGAGATGCGTGTCCGACAGGCCCAGCGAGCGGAACATCAGGAAGATCGGGATCGCCACTGCGATGGGCGGCATCATCCGGGTCGAAAGGATGAAGAACAGCAGATCGTCCTTCAGCGGGATCCGGTAGCGCGAGAACGCATAGGCCGCGAGCGTCCCCAGAAACACCGACAGGAACGTCGAGCCGAAGCCGATGATCACCGAGTTCAGGAACCGCTCCCCGAACCGGCTCGGCCCCGCGATGACCATGCCCTTGTCGTGCACGATCTCCTCGTACCAGGTCTGCGGCGGGTTCTCGGCCAGGTACTCCGGCGTCTGCCGAGTCTGGGCGGTGAACAGGTTCACATAGCCCTCCAGCGACGGCTCGAAGGCGATCTTGGGCGGGTAGGCGATGGCGTCGGACGAGGTCTTGAACCCCGTCGACACGATCCAGATCAGCGGCAGCATCGTGACCAGCGCGTAGAGGATCACCAGCGTTCCGGCGACGGCCTTCTGCCGCGGCGAGGGATCGGTAATGGAAAAACTCATCGCTCCTTCACCTTGTTCAGCGCCTTCACGTAGATCGAGGCCAGCCCGAACACCGTGACGAACAGGACGATCGCGTAGGCCGAGGAATAGCCCGTGCGCCACTTCTCGAAGGCCTCGCGCTTGAGGTCGATCGAGGTCAGCGTGGTGGTGTTGCCGGGGCCCCCGCCGGTCAGCTGCACCACCAGGTCGAACATCTTGAAGTTCTCGATGCCCCGGAACAGCACGGCCAGCATCAGGAACGGCAGCACCATCGGCACGGTGATCGTCCAGAACTGCCGCCAGGGGGAGGCGCGGTCGCACTCGGCGGCCTCGTAGATGCTTTCCGGGATGGACCTCAGCCCCGCGAGACAGATCAGCATCACGAAGGGCGTCCACATCCAGGTGTCGACGATCACGATTGCCCAGGGGGCGAGCGAGACCTCGCCGATCATGGAAAAACTGGTGGCCGGCGCCCCGGTCAGGAACTCGATGGCATAATTGAACAGGCCGATCTGGGGTTGATAGAGGAAGGTCCAGAAGTTCCCCACCACCGCCGGCGAGAGCATCATCGGCAGCACGATGATCGTCGTCCACAGGTCCGAGTGGCGGAACTTGCGGTTGATCAGCCAGGCCAGCGCAAAGCCCAGCAGCACCTGGAAAAACAGCGTCCAGAACAGGAAATGCGCCGTCGCCTGCATCGTCGCCCAGACGTCGGAGTCGGTCAGGATGCGCTCGTAATTGCGCAGGCCGACGTTCTCGACCTCGGCGTTGGGGCGGTTGGCGCGGAAATTGGTGAAGCTCAGCCGGATCGTCCAGATCAGCGGGAAGATGTTCACCGCCAGCAGCAGGAAGATCGTCGGGGCCACGAAGATCCAGGCGATCGCCCGGTCCGAGAGGCCGCGGATCCGGCGGGCCGCGCCGGGCGGGGTCGCCTCGGCCACGCGACCCAGGGCCGTGTCGGTCATCGGGGGTCCTTCATCGGTTCGCCTTCGGGGGCGTCAGGTGGGGCGGACGCAGGGCGAGGGGCCTGCGTCCGCCCGGTCCGGTCCGCCCCTGTGGACGGGCGGGCCGGCGCCCGGTTCGGCCTTGCGGGGCTCAGATCTTGCCGTCGTCCTCGAAGACCTCGGTCCAGTCCTCGACCAGCGCGTCCAGCGCCTCCTGCGCGGTGCCTTGCCCCGCGACCACGTAGGCGTGCACCCGGTCCTGCATCGACAGCAGCAGCGAGGCGTAGGAGGGCTCGGCCCAGAAGTCCTTCACGATCGCCATGCTGTCGAGGAAGGTCTGCGCGTAGGGCTGCGAGGCGCCGAAACCCGGATCCTCGACGACGGCCTTCAGGGCCGAGTAGCCGCCGAGGCTCCACCACTTCTTCTGCACCTCGGGCTGGGCGAACCACTTGATATACTCGAGCGCGGCCTCCTGCTCGTCGGAGTAGCTGACCACCGAGATCCCCTGGCCGCCGAGCTGGGCGAAGTGCCCCGCGGGCCCGGCCGGGTTGGCGAAGTAGCCCGACTTGCCGCCGCCGACGTTGGGGTCGGCCTCGACGCCCGGCCAGATGAAGGCGAAGTTCATCTGCAGCGCCACCTGGCCCGACTTGTAGGCGTCGATGTCCTCGGACATGTACCAGTCCGAAGATCCCGGCGGCGTGCAGCAGTCGTAGAGCGCCTTGTAGAACTCCAGCCCCTCCACCGCGCCCGGCGAGTTCACATAGCCGTCGAGCATGTAGGGGTTCTCGGGGGAGCCGTATTCGAACCCGTAGTTGTAGAGGGCGTTGGTCACGCCCATGGTGATGCCTTCCGAGCCGCGCTCGGTATAGATCGCGGCGCCGTAGACGGTCTTGCCGTCGATCTCGCGCTCCTGGAAGAACTCGGCGATGTCCTTGAGGTCTTCGAGGGTTTCGGGCGGGGCCAGGTCGCGGCCGTATTTCTCCGAGAACTCGGCCTGCAGCTCGGGCTTTTCGAACCAGTCCTTGCGATAGGTCCAGCCAACCACGTCGCCAAACGCGGGCAGGGCCCAGTAGTTGGGCGTGCCCTTGGGCCACTCGGCATAGCCCGCCACCGTGGCGGGGATGAAGTCGGCCATGTCGATGCCGTTGGCCTCGAAGAAGTCGTTGAGCTTCACATAGTGGCCGGCCTCGGCCCCCAGCCCGATCCACTGGCTGTCGCCGATCATCAGGTCGCAGAGCTGCCCGCCGGAGTTGAGCTCGTTGAGCATCCGGTCGGCGAAGTTGGGCCAGGGCACGAACTCGAAGTTCATCGTGTGGCCGGACTCCGCCTCGAAATCCTTCGAGAGCTGGATCAGCGCGTTGGCCGGGTCCCAGGCGGCCCAGCACAGGGTCAGGTCGGCGGCGCGGGCCTGGCCGGCGCCCAGCGCGGAGGCGACGGCCACGGCCGAGGCAAGGGTGACGGGGATGGGTCTCATTATGGGGTCCTCCCTGGACGAAGGCGCGTTTTGTGGTTCGCACCTCCCTGCGCGCGGGGTGCAGGAAGAGTCGTAGTTGAGGGGCGTGCCTCACGTCCACTGTTTTGAGGCACGTTCCTCATTTCGGGAGGGGTTGGAGACGCGGCGTCATTCCGCGGGGGCGGGCGCAAGCGGTTCGACCGCAAGGCGGAATCCCCTGCCGGGGAGCGGTCGCCGGGGCAGGGAGATTTCGCTCCTCGGCGCGGGCGCGGCGCGGTCTGCGGCCCGCGCGCGACGCGAATCAGGGGAGGTTTTCGCGCAGCACGATCTCGATGCGGATCCGCTCCTGCGCCTCGAAGACCGGGGCGGCGTCGCAGGCGGCGCGCAGCACCCGCAGGGCGCTGCGCGCCAGGTGCCCGACGTCCTGCGAGATCACCGCGGCCATCTCGTTGTCCTGGAGCGCGCGGCGGGTGACGGGGGTCAGCTCGTGACCGATCACCACCAGCTCGTCCAGCCGGCCCGAGCGGCGCAGCGCCCGCAGCAGCGGCGTGTTCCCCGACCCCATCGAATAGACGCCGACCAGGCGGGGGCGGGCGCGCGCGGTCTCCAGCGCCACGCGCTCCATCCGGGCGGGGTCGTCGTAGGATTCGGCGGTCGGCAACACAGTCAGGCGCGGGAAATCCTGCGCCATCACCTGGTCGAAGCCCAACCGCCGGTCGAGAGAATCCCGCGATCGCAGGGAGTTGGTGACCACCAGCACCTCCCCCTCGGGCGGCGCGAACCGCCCCGTCAGCAGCGCCGCGGTGCGCCCGGCGGCCATGTTGTCGATGCCCACGAAGCGGTCGCGGGGGGCGTTGGGCAGGTCCGAGACCAGCGCCACCACGGCCAGCCCCTCCTCCTTCAGGCGGGCGACGGCGTCGCGGACCTGCGGGGTCTCGGGCGCCATGATCGCCACGCCGTCGAGGCGCCGCGGGTTCAGCGCGCGCAGGGCCCGGACCACGGCGTGGGGGTCCTGGGCGGGCGTGGTCACCACCTTTACCGAGGCGCGGTCGGCGACCTGGGTGGCGCAGGCCTCCAGCAGCGCGGCGCGCAGCGTCTCGACGAACTGGTTGGGCCCCTCGGGCAGCACGAAGGCCAGGCGATAGAACCGCCCGCGCGCAAGGTTGGCCGCGGCGGCGTCGCGCACATAGCCCAGCCGGGCGACCGCCTCCTGCACCCGGGCGATGGTCTTCTCGCGCACGCCGGGGCGGGCGTTGAGCACGCGGTCCACCGTGGCGAGGCTGACGCCCGCCTCCTTCGCGATGTCGTGAACCGTCGGTCTCATCGGGGCGCCTCCGCCCCGAAACCTAGTCGCCGGGCTGAGGTACGTCAATCAAGCCCGCGGGCGGCCGTGGCGCTCAGCCCTCGGGGTCCACGACCTTGCCGGGGTTCATCCGGCCCTGCGGGTCGAGGGCGCGCTTGACCAGGCGCATCACCGCGATCTCCTCGGGGCTGCGGCTGTGGGCGAGGTAGGGGCGCTTGGTCGTGCCGATGCCGTGCTCGGCCGAAATCGAGCCGCCGAACTCCCGCACCGTGTCGTAGATCGCCCGGTCGAAGCCGTCGCGCGGCTGGGCGGCGCCGCAGGCGGCCGAGCGCACGATCAGGTGCAGGTTGTTGTCCCCCAGATGCCCGTAGGCGAGATGCATCGCGTCGGGCCACTGCGCGCGGACCCGCGCGGCCGAGGTCTCGACGAACCGGTCGGTGACCCCGGCTGGCAGCCCGATGTCGTAGGAGACCAGCGGCCCGGCCTTCTGGCGCAGCTCTCCCACGATCTCACGGATCTTCCAGAACTCGGCGGCCTCGCGCTCGGTCTGGGCGATCAGGGCGTCCTCGATCAGGCCCTCCTCCATCAGCTCGCCCAGCGCGTCGGGCAGACGCGAGTCCTCGCCGGCCCCGAAGCGGGAGATCTCGACGATGGCATAGAAACGGTGGGCGGCGGCGAAGGGGCGGCGCAGCTCGAAGGTCGAGGTGATGGTGTCGAGGTATTCGTCCCACATCGCCTCGAAGCTGGTCAGGCCGGGGCCGAAGCGGGCGCGCAGCCCGGCCAGCAGCGAGAGCAGCGCGGCGTAGTCGGGCAGCGCGCACAGCGCCACGTCCAGCGCCGCGGGCCTCGGCTGCAGGCGCAGGGCGACGCGGGTGATCGCGCCCAGCGTGCCCTCGGCCCCGATGAACAGGTGCTTGATGTCGTAGCCGGTGTTGTTCTTCACCAGCCGGTTGAGCGCGTTGACCACGGTCCCGTCGGGCAGCGCGACCTCCAGCCCCAGAACCTGGTCGCGGGCGGTCCCGTAGCGGATCACCCGGTTGCCCCCGGCGTTGGTCGAGACGTTGCCCCCGATCGAGCAGGACCCGCGGGAGCCGAGATCGAGCGGGAAGAACAGCCCCGCGGCCTCGGCCGCCGCCTGCACCTCGTGCAGGGGCGTGCCGGCGCGCACGATCATGGTGGCGCCCTCGCGGTCGACCTCCTCGACGCCGGTCAGCCGCTCCATCGACAGGGCGACGCCGCCGGCGACGGGGTGGGCGCCGCGCACGAGGCCCGTCAGCCCGCCCTGGGGCACCACCGCCAGCCCGGCGCGGGCGCAGGCGGCGAGCACGGCCGAGACCTCGGCGGTCGAGCGCGGCCGGGCCAGCGCCAGCGGGCGCACCGGCGGCTGGCGGGACCAGTCCTGCAGGTTCCGCTCGGGGATGTCCGCGCCGAAGACCAGCAGGTCGGCGGGCAGGGCGCCGCCGCGGGCCTCGGCTTCGGCGGCCAGCGCCGCCCGCAGGGCCTCGGCGGCGTCGGCGGCGTCGGCGGCCTGCACGGCCTCGCTCGGCCGGTCGAGGGATCGGGTCTCGGTCATTGTGCGCCTCCCATGCGCCTCGCGCCCGGGATTCGGGTCCCGGGCATCATTGGTTGGGCCGACGATACCCGCTTGGCGAGACGATTGCGCGCCCGGCGGACGCCCCCGGGCCAGGGGAGGCCGGCGCCGGCGCGCCGTCGCCGGCGGCGTCGGACGCTGGCGCCCGCCTCGGACGCGGTTGTCTCGGGGGCGGCAGGCGGCTAGCCCTGTTGCGTTCGGTGTCCGCCGCGCCACGCGCGGGGGAATAATCGGGAACGCGGTGCAGATCCGCGACGTGCCCAGCGCTGTGAGGCGGACCGGGCGGCAACAGGCCACTGGCTCGGGCCGGGAAGGCGCCGCTTCGGGAGGATGCCAAGTCAGAAGACCGGCCGGACGACATTGACCGAGGCGCGCGGACGGCGCCGCGGCCGCTGGCTTCACGGACAGGGGACATGTCATGCAGCCGATCCAGACCCGCCCGGCCGGGCCCTTCGCGCCCGCCGAGCGCGCCGCCGTCTACCGCGCCATCCGCGAGCGTCGCGACGTGCGCGGCCAGTTCCTGCCCGATCCGGTCGACCCCGCCGCGCTGACCCGGATCCTCGAGGCCGCCCACGCCGCGCCCTCGGTCGGCCTGTCGCAGCCGTGGAACTTCATCGTGATCCGCGACCCCGGCGTGCGGGAGGCGGTGCGCGCCGCGTTCGACCGCGCCAACGCCGAGGCGCGGGAGATGTTCGGCGAGGCGCGCCGGGCGCTCTACTCCGAGCTCAAGCTGCAGGGCATCCGCGAGGCGCCGCTGAACCTCTGCGTCACCTGCGACCGGACCCGGGGCGGGCCGACCGTGCTGGGGCGCACGCATGACCTGGACACCGACCTCTATTCCACTGTCTGCGCGGTGCAGAACCTCTGGCTGGCCGCCCGGGCCGAAGGGATCGGGGTCGGCTGGGTCAGCATCTTCCGCGAGGGGGACCTGCGCGAAATCCTGGATCTGCCGGCGGAGGTCACGCCGGTGGCCTATCTGTGCCTTGGCCATGTGCGCGAGCTCTTCGACGGGCCGGAGCTTCAGGCCCGCGGCTGGGCGGCCCGGCGACCGCTCGCGGAGATGGTCTTCGCCGATCGCTGGCAGGGGCGGAGCGCGACCCCGCCTGCGCCCTCGGCGCCTGCCGCCGGCGAGGCCGACCCGATAGGCGGCCGCGGCGCCTGAGGGCCCCCGGCCCGGGGCGCCCGCGCGGCCACCGCGCCCGGCAGGCGCGGCGGCTCTGGATCAGGCGGCGGGCGGGACCACGCAGCCCTCGGCGGTCAGCGTCTCGATTTCGTCGTCCGAGAAGCCGGCCGCGCGCAGGGTGGCGAGCGTGTCGGCGCCCGCCGCCGCGGCGGGGGCGCGGATCGTGCCGGGGCTGGCCGAGAGGCGGGCGATGAACCCCGCGACCGGCAGCGCCGGCCCGTCCGGTTTCGGATGGTGGTCCTGGAACACGCCCGACCCGCGCACGCCCGGATCGTTGATCGCCTGGATCGGACTGAAGGCCGGGCCGGAGGGGATGCGCGCCTGCGCCAGCGCGTCCATCGCCTCCTGCATGGTCAGGGGGCCGGCCCACTCGCCCAGGATCGCCGAGAGCTCGGCGCCGGCCTCGCCGCGTTTCTCGTCGGTGTCGAAGCGCGGATCCTGCGCCAGTTCCGGCCGGCCGATGGCCTCCGCCAGCCGGGCGAACATCGCCGGTCCCACGACCTGCACGACCACCGCGCCGTCCTTCGTGGGCGCCAGCTCGGCGGGGCCGGCGTAGGGGCTGCGGCCCTCGCCCGGGGCGCGTTCGACGCCGGTGGAGGCCTCCAGCAGCACCGCGTTCATGAAGGTCAGCGCCGTCTGCAGCAGCGAGGCCTGCACCTCCTGCCCCTCGCCGGTCTGCTGTCGGTGCATGATCGCGGCCATGATCCCCAGCGCCGTGCCCAGCCCGGTGCCGAAGTCGACATAGTTGCACGAGGTGCGCACCGGCTGGCCGGGCCAGCCGCTCATGTAGGTCGCGCCGCTCATCGCCTGGCCGATCAGGTCGAAGCCGTTGCGCCCCGAGAGCGGCCCCTGCGGCCCGTAGGCCGAGACGTTGGCCGAGATGATCGCCGGGTTGGCCTGTTTCAACGAGGCGTAGTCGAGCCCCAGCCTGGGCAGCGCCGCGGGGGGCATGTTGGTCAGCGTCA
The DNA here is from genome assembly GCF_963977235.1 of uncultured Albimonas sp. NCBI lineage: Bacteria > Pseudomonadati > Pseudomonadota > Alphaproteobacteria > Rhodobacterales > Paracoccaceae > Albimonas > uncultured Albimonas sp. The sequence goes on along the minus strand of NZ_CAXBOD010000004.1, from coordinate 92,035 downwards.
CGTCGGCGCTGGCGACCAGGCGGTTGAGCACCTCGCGCCCGCGCGGGCTGCGAAGGTCCATGGTCAGGGACTTCTTGTTGCGGTTCAGCGCCATGAACTGGGCGCCGTCGTCGAACCCCTCGACCTTCAGCAGGAAGCGGTCGTCGGCGCCGCCGGGCGGCTCGATCCGGATCACCTCCGCGCCGAGGTCGCCGAGGATCGAGGCGCAGTAGGGCCCCGCGATGTAGCGGCTGAAATCCAGAACCCGGATGCCCTGCAGCACCCCCGGCGCGGCGGCCGCGGCGGCGGCCTCGCGGTTGAAGCCGTCGGTCATGCGCGGCCCTCCCATGATGCGCGGCCGATCTGGAACGCCGGCCGTCGTTGGCAACTTTTTTAACGGCCGTTCGGCAAGTTTGAAATGATTCCCGCCGGCTCCGGCCCCGCCTCTCCGCGGACGACGGGCGGCTCGGTTCCGGGTCGAACCGATCCCCCGGCGCCGGCCCCGGCGAGCGTCGGGGCCCCTCCGCTCAGGAGAACACCCGACCCGGCAGGCCCCGGAGCAGGCCGGCGTGCCGCTCCAGCACCCAGGCCTCGGCGCCCTCGCGCGTCGTGGTCGTGACGCGGTAGCGGTGGCCGCTGCGCCGCAGGCGCTTCAGCTCGCTCAGCGTCGCGGCGATGCTCTCGCGCTCGGCGGCCAGCTGGGCGGCGGTCCGGGCGGGCTCGCCCTTGCGGCGGCGGGTCTGGGCGAAGCTCTCGGCGATGGCCTCGACGCTCAGCGGCTCTCCCGCCGAGACGACCAGCCGGGCGATCACCCGGCGGGCCTCGGGCGCGTAGAGGCTCTCGGGCAGCTCCATCGCCAGCAGCCCGTGCTCGATCAGCGCCGACTCGAGCGCGCGCAGGCCGATGGCGGCGATCCTGCCCTTGCCGCCGCCGGTCCACACCGCCCAGGCCACCGCGCGCGTGATCGGCCCCGGGCGCATCGCGGCGACCTGCGTCTCGTAGAGCGCCTGCAGACGTCCGCGGATCGGGCCGCGCAGCGCCAGCAGCTCGGCCACCGTCATTCGCGGCCAGTCGGGCTGCTCGATGGGCCGGGCCAGCTCGGGCGAGAGTTCGACGATCGGCCGCTCGCCGCGCTCGGTCCGGGGGCCCTGCGTGTCGCCGAACACCGGGTTGGCGGGGTCGAGCGCGAAATGCTGCTGCAGGAACCGCTGCGCGTTGCGCTGGCCGAGGATGAAGTCGTGCTGCCGGAAGCGCAGGTCGAGAAAGCCCGAGAACCCGCCCAGCGCTCCGCAGGCCAGCAGGCTCGAGCTCGACAGCGGCTCGGCCCCGTCCCTCGCCGGGCGGCTGGGGGCGATCATGAAGCGGGACTTGATCTCGGTCTCGGCGGCGGCGGCGAGCTCGGCGGGCTTGAAGCGGGCCTGCGAGATCATCGCGCCGAACAGCTTGCCCAGGCTGCCGGGCAGGCCGGCGGCGGCAAGGTCCTCGGGGTTGTCGGGCGACACGGCGCCAAAGACCCCGCCCTCGGGGAAGGCGTCGATCATGATCACCGCGCGGTCGGCCTCGGCGGCGCCGCGCGGATTGGGGGCCAGCCAGTCGGCGCCGCTCGCGCGCTCGCCGCCGGGCGCTTCGGGGCGCAATGTGAAGCGGGCGAACTCGAACGGTTCGTTGTTGCTGACCCCGCCGTCCACGGCGAGATAGGTGGCGTCGCCGTCGCGACGCGCCTCGGCCCGGCCCCAGTCGGGCCCGGGCAGGTCGGCGCGGGGCAGGTCCAGCGGCCAGGCGCCGCCCGCGGCGAGGGGGGCGCCGTCGACCTCGAAGGGCTGATGCTCGCCCATCGTGGCATGGATGAAGCGCGGGGGCAGGCCGACGGGAAAGGCGCCCGAGGCCATCGCCGTCTCGCGCAGGTGGGTCCAGGCGGTGGCCGCGCGCGTGCGGCTGCGGGCGCGCAGGTCCACCGCGCCGCCGCGCTCGGGCGCCTGCAGACGCAGCCCGCGGTCGTGATAGGCCTCGAGCCACGGCGAGCCGATCGGCCGCCCCCCAAGCCCGTGCACGGCGAAGTGTCGGGCCATGGCGTGGCGCGACATCAGGTGGGCCGAATTGCGGTCGAAGCGGACCTTGTAGACCACGCCCTGCACGTTGGTGGTGGTGATGAACAGGTCCAGCGGCTCGGCCACGAACGGATAGGGCGCGCCGCGGTTCCAGCGCACGTCGGCCAGCGCCCGGTTGGCGGCGCGGTCGATGGCCACCCCGTTCAGCAGCGAGGGCGCGGGCAGCCGGGCGGCGCGGGCGGCGCTCAGGTCGGCCACGTCCAGCAGGCCCTCGCGGGTCGTCTCGTCCTCGGGCAGGGGCGGGGTCGCGGGGCGCGCCGCCGCGGCCTCGCGCGCGCGGTCGAGCGGATCGACGGTCAGGCTCAGCTCGGTCACCCAGATGTCGTGCAGGCGCCTGAGGGCGAAGCTGTAGTCGCGCGGGCTCGCCGCCCCCGGGCCCGCCTCGGGGTCGAGCCGATACGTCCCCGCGTGCAGCTCCGAGGGCGAGCCGTCGAGCAGCGAGGCCACCGCGAGGCTCGCCGAGGTGCCGCCCCCCGAGGTGCCGCTGATCACCTTCAGCACCACCGGCCGCTCGGGGTTGGCCGTCGCATGGGCGTCGAGCGCGCGGATCAGGAAATCCGTCACGCCCGCGAGGTAGGCCCCCGCCGAGACGGAGCCCGCCAGGGTCAGCCCCAGCAGGAAGGGTTTGCCCTCGGGGGGTCGGGAAGACGCGTCGCTCATCTGAAATCGCCTCTCGGACATCCGCGCGGCGCGCGGCGGGCGAGCATCGCGCAGGGCGGGAACGAATTCAAACAATGCCTGACGTTGGGGCGCCGCCTCGCCGCCGATCCCGGGAGACGCCCGCCCCGGGCGCCCCGCCGACCCCGCGCCGCGCGCGGACCGCCGGGCCCGGGCGCGGCCTCCGTCGCGGCGCTCCCGCCCCCGCCGGGGGCGCCCGGCCCTGCCGGGGGCGCGGCCGCCCCCGCCCCGGACCGGGCCCCCTCACTTCCAGGGCGTGACGAGGTATTTTTCCCCCGTCTTCATCGCGCGATAATCGGTCACGGCGTCCTTGGTCAGCATCTCTTCGAGATCGACCCGTTTCTTGTAGGTGCTGGCGAAGGTCGTCGTCAGGCTCTCGAGCACGCGCTTGCGCATCCGAGCGACGGTCTCCGCGCCGGCCGACTGAAGGAACGGGAACAGGAGCCAGCCCGACAGGGTCCAGCCGAAGCCGTAGCTGGGCGTCAGGATCGTCGCCCCCGTATCCAGGCGGCCGTAGATGAACATCCGCTTCTTCTGGTTCGAGCCGTAGCGCGAATACTCGGTCATCTTGCCGACCGCGACCTGCTCCATGGCCTTGAACACGCTGTCGACCGACTTCCCCCCGCCGATCGGATCGAACCCGTAGAAGGCCTCGGTCTCGTCGATCGCGGTCCGGAGCCGGTCCATGAAACCGTCCTCAGAAGTATTGACGACATGGGTAGACCCAAGCTGCGCGAGCAGGTCGACCTGCTCCTGCTTCCGCACCAGATTGACCAGCCCGAGGCCGTCTTCCTCGCAGATGCGGGTCAGCATCTGACCGAGGTTCGAGGCCCCGACCGTGTGCAGGATGGCGTCCTGCCCGTCCATCTTCGCGTTCTCCACGAAGCCGAGCGCGGTCATCGGGTTGACGAAGCCGCTCGCGCCGTCCTCGGCCGTATAGTCGCCCAGCGGCAGGCACATGCCGGCGTCGGCGACGCAGTACTGGCTGTAGGCGTTGCCCGGCACGCAGGCGACGCGCTGCCCCATCAGCGCCCTGGCCTTGTCGCCCTCGCCCGTGGCCACGACCGTGCCCGCGCCTTCGTTGCCGGCGGGAAGCTTCAGCCCATGACGCGCCTTGGAGCCGGAATTGAACGGCTCGGGCATGGTGGCGACGTATTTGCCGGGCGAGTATTCGGCGGTCTCGAGATCGGCCGCGCCGGCAAGGATGGCGAGGTCCGAGGGGTTGATCGGGGCCGCCTCCATCTTCACCAGCACCTGGTTGCCGGTCGGATCGGGAAAGGTCACGTCCTCGATCGCGACGGTGAGCGTGCCGTTGCTTTCAAGCGTGGTGAAAAGCTGCTTGCCGGTGGTGCCCATGCCGATATCTCCGGGGTTCGGGGTCAGGATGCAGATGGCTTCGGATCGAAGGTCCGGCGCCTCGAACCTGCGGCGCCATCGAACACGAGACGCGCGCGCGCGGCAATCCCGCCGCCGATGCCTCCTCGCGAAGGTGACGCGCCGCGCCCGGCCGGACTGGCGGCCTGGCCCCGCAAAGCGGTCCGCACGCCGGGGTCGATCCACAGCAGAACGCCCCGCCCGGCGGGACCGGGCGGGGCGTCGAAGGGTCGGGCGGGGGCGGCGCTCAGGCCGCCCGGAGGGACCTCACGGACCCTCGAACATCTTGCCGCCGAGCGTGTTCTTCATCGCCGACTGGCGGTCGTTGGAGGACTGGAAGTCCTTCACCTCGGCCCGCGCGATGACGTTGTGGTGCACCTCGTCGGGGCCGTCGGCCAAACGCAGGGTGCGCTGCTTGGTGTACATCTCCGAGAGCGGCGACCACTGCGAGACGCCGGTCGCGCCATGCACCTGCATCGCCTGGTCGATGATCTGGCAGCACTTCTCGGGCACCATCGCCTTGACCATCGAGACCCAGACCCGGGCCTCCTTGTTGCCCAGCACATCCATCGCCTTGGCGGCCTTGAGGACCATCAGGCGCATCGCCTCGATCTCGATCCGGGCGCGGGAGATGGTCTCCATGTTCTTGCCGAGATCGATGATCCGCTTGCCGAAGGCCTGACGGTTGATCCCGCGCGAGATCATCAGGTCCAGCGCCTTCTCGGCCGAGCCGATCGAGCGCATGCAGTGATGGATCCGGCCCGGGCCCAGGCGGACCTGGGAGATCTCGAAGCCCTTGCCCACGCCCCAGAGGATGTTCTCCTTGGGCACGCGCACGTTCTCGAGCTTGATGTGCATGTGGCCGTGGGGCGCGTCGTCATGGCCGAAGACGCACATCGGGCCCAGCACGTTCACGCCGGGCGTGTCCATCGGCACCAGGATCTGGGACTGCTGGCGGAAGGGCTCGGCCTCGGGGTCGGTCAGGACCATGCAGATCATGATCTTGCACTGCGGATCGCCGGCGCCGGAGATGTAGTACTTCTCGCCGTTGATCACCCACTCGTCGCCCTCGAGCTTGGCGGTGGTGTGGATGTTGCGCGCATCCGAGGACGCCACGTCCGGCTCGGTCATCCCGAAGCAGGAGCGGATCTCGCCGTTCAGAAGCGGCTTGAGCCACTTCTCTTTCTGCTCGGGCGTGCCGACGCGCTCCAGCACTTCCATGTTGCCGGTGTCGGGGGCCGAGCAGTTCAGCGACTTCGAGGCCAGCGGGTTCTTGCCCAGCTCGACCGCGATGTAGGTGTAGTCGAGGTTCGACAGACCCTCGCCGGTCTCGGAGTTGGGCAGGAAGAAGTTCCACAGGCCGTCTTTCTTGGCCTTGTTCTTCAGCTCTTCCATGATCTCGAGCTGGCGGGGGTGCCAGCTCCAGCGGTCGGACTTCTTCGCGTCCAGGCTCTGGAATTCCTCGAGCACGGGATCGCAGTTGTCGCGCACGTGCCGGATCACCTTGTCCAGCAGCGGGCGGACCTTCTCGGACATGGTCAGGTCGTTCATGTCCTGGTGGGGCAGGGAATGTTTCACGGATCTCCTCCCAGAGACGGCGCGTCGGGGGCGCCTTCGAAGTGTTGGGACCGCGCCGCGGGGCGGGTCCTGGACGGGCCCTGCCGAGGGGCCCCGGGGGACGTCGGGTGCGACGCTAGGGGGCGTCGCCCCCTCCGTCAAGTTGCCTGTCGGCCGGTCGGCAAGCCGCCGCAGGGCCGGGTCGCGGGACGCCTCCGGGCTGCGCAGGCGGCCCGGTCTCGCGCGGGCTCAGCGGCCCGCCTCCGCGTCGGCCTCCTCGGCCACGCGGCGGCCGGCGGCGGCCATCACCCGGCCGCGTTCGCACATCGCGATCGGGTCCACGCCGGCCGAGCTGACGTTGCCCTGCGCGGCGCGGGCCGCCACGCCCATGGCGATGGCGGCAAGGCGGAACATCGAAAAGGCCATGTAGATCGGCCAGTCCTCGATCCGCTCGCGCCCCGAGCGCAGGCGATAGCGCTCGACGAGCTCCGCCTCGGTGGGCATGCCGTCGGCCTGCGGGTCGACCCGGTCGGGCGAGCCCTCGGGCATCCGCCAGGGCCGCAGCAGGTAGGCCAGATCCGACAGCGGGTGCCCGATGGTGCACAGCTCCCAGTCGAGGATCGCCAGCAGCTTCGGCTCGGTGGGATGCAGGATCACGTTGCCGGGGCGGTAGTCGCCATGCACGACGGTGGATTCGTCGCGCGCGCCCGGGGCATGGGTCTCCAGCCAGGTCCGCAGCCAGTCGAGGTCGGAATAGTCGAGATCGGCGGGCAGCACGTCCTTGGCCCCCTCGACCTGACCGGCCCAGCGGGCGGTCTGGCGCACCACATAGCCGTCGGGCTTGCCGAACCCCTCGAGGTCCTTGCGCCAGTCGACCGCGTGCAGGTCGGCCAGCGCGTCGACCAGCGCGAAGGCGGCCTCGCGCCGGTGCTCGGGCTTCATCGGGGCCAGCGCGGCCGAGGGGATCACCCGGCCCTCGACATGCTCCATCACATAGAACTCGGCCCCGATCACGGCCGGGTCGTCGCAGTAGGCGATCATCTTCGGGGCGGGGACGGGCGTGCCCTCCATCGCCGCCATGGCGCGGTATTCGCGATCGACGGCGTGGGCCTTGGGCAGCAGCTTGCCCGGCGGCTTCTTGCGCAGCACCCAGCGCGTGCCCTGCGCGCCGGTCAGCAGGAACGTCGGGTTCGACATGCCGCCCTGGAACTGGGCGACCTCGAGACCCTGCGCCGCCTCGGGCAGATGCGGCGCCAGCCAGGCGGCCAGCGCATCGGCGTCAAAGCGATGCACCTCGCTCGGCGCCTGGGTGCGGGGCGTGTCGCCGTCTCCCTGCGGGGAGCCGGAGGCCCTGGGGGCTTGCGTCACGGACATGCGCGCCCTCACACCGCGGGGAAGGCGGGGGGGCGACGCTCGACGAAGCTCTTGACGCCCTCGCCGAAGTCGGGGGCCTCGAAGCTGCGCTTCATCTCGGCGTCGGCGATGGCCAGCGATTCCCCGAAGCTCTGGAAATACGAGGCCCGCACCTGCCGCTTCATCACCGCGACGGAGCGGGGCGAGACCTCCCTGGCCATGCTCTGCGCCACGCCCGCGACCAGCGCGTCCAGGCTCTCGCCCGGGACCGCGCGGTTGACCAGGCCCATGCCCTGCGCCTCGGCGCCGGTGAACTTGCGGGCCGAGAACAGCAGGTCGAGCGCGTTGGCCTCGCCCACCAGGCGCGGCAGCAGCCAGGCGATGCCATGCTCGGCCACCAGGCCGCGGGCGGCGAAGGCGGTGGTGAACTTGGCCTCCTCGGCCGCGTAGCGCAGGTCGCAGTAGAGCGCGAGGATCAGGCCGATGCCCGCGCAGGGGCCGTTGATCTTGGCGATCACCGGCTTGGGGCAGCTGTAGAGGTAGCCGAAGCGTCCGGCATAGACGTCGCCCAGCGCCGGCCCCGGCGCGGACGAGAAGCGCGGATCGCCCTGGGGGGCGGTCGCGTCGGGCTTGTTCTCGGAGGTCCCCTTCGAGGACACCGCGTTCTCCAGCACCCCCATGTCGGCGCCCGCGCAGAAGCCGCGCCCGGCGCCGGTGATCACGATCGCCCGGCAGGCGGGATCGACGCCGGCCTGCTGCACGGCGGTCTGCAGCTCGTTGGCCAGCGTGGGGGTGTAGGCGTTCAGCCGGTCGGGTCGGTTGAGGGTGATGGTGGTCACGTCCTCGGCGGTCGAGACCAGGATCTCCTGGAAGCTCATCGGAGCGTCTCCTGCAGGCGGCGTCGGCGCCCCGCGCCGGGCAGGGCGCGGGGACGGGAGGGGGTCATTCGGCGGGAACCGGCGCGCCGGCGGCCGGGGCCGCGGCGCGCAGGGCGGTGGGGCGCAGGCTGATCACGCCCGAGGCGACCAGCGCCTGATAGGCGGCCTCGTCGACGCCGAGGGCGCCGGTCAGCACCGCGTGGGTGTCCGCGCCCAGCAGCGGGGCGGGCGCGCGGGGCGGCTTGCGCCGGCCCTCCTCGAGGATCGGCAGCGAGAACTGGCGCTGCAGGCCGACATGGGGCCGCTCGATGTCCAGATGCGCGCCGACGGCGGCGAAATGGGCGTCCTCGAGCGTCTCCTCGGGGGTCTGCACCGGGGCGGCGATGACGCCCGCGGCCTGCAGCGCCTCGGCGGTCTGATGGATGTCGCGCGGGGCGGTCCATTCGGAGAGCGCGGCGTCGATCTCGTCCTCCCGCGCGCGGCGGGCTTCAAGATCGAGATCGGCCAGATCCGGCCGCCCGATGGTCCGCGCGAGGCTCGCCCAGGCGGCCTCGTCGCGGGCCGCGACATGGATCCAGCGATCCTCGCCAAGGCCGGGATAAAGGCCGTGGGGGACCATGTCGACATGGCGGTTGCGCAGGCGGGTCGGCTCGCGCCCGGTGACGCCGCGGGCCAGCAGGGCGGGGGCGGCGAAGGGCACCAGGCACTCCACCTGGCTCAGGTTCAGCCACTGGCCCTTGCCGCCGCGTCGCCGGTGCACCAGCGCGGCCAGCGCCGCCGCCGCGCCATAAAGTCCGCCCACCGGGTCGCCATAGGCGATGTGGCCCATCGTCGGAGGCCAGGCGGGATCGCCCCGGAACGAGGGCAGCCCCGAGGCCTGCTCGAGCGTCGAGCCATAGGCCCGCGTGTCGGACCAGGCGTTCCCCGTGCCGAAGGCCGAGGCCGAGATCATCACCAGGTCGTCGCGCCCTTTCGAGAGCGCCTCCCACCCCATGCCCAGCCGCTCCATCACCGTGGCGGCGTGGTTCTCGACCGTCAGCTGGCTGGCGTCGACCAGCGCCTTGGCCAGACGCTTGCCCTCGGAGGTGGTCAGATCGAGGCTGACGCTCTTCTTGCCGCGGTTCAGGGCGGTGAAGCGGCGCGATTCCTCGTACTGGCCGCGGGCGATCGACTCGGCGTCCCACAGCGTGCCGCGCCACCAGTCGGGATAGCGCCCGGCCTCGATCTTGATCACCTCGGCCCCGAGATCGGCCAGGATCCGCGTCACCAGCGGCCCGGCCCACCCCATCGAGAAATCGGCGACCCGCAGCCCGGTCAGCGGCTCGCCCGGCGCGGCCTCGGCGGCGGCGGAGGTGTCCAGCGGGCTCGCCCCGCCGCCGGTGTCGACCACGCGGATCGGCGAGCGCGGGGCGGTCAGGCGGCGGCCGTCGGCCTCGATCTCGCCCATCAGGCCGCGGGGGCCGAAGATCGGGTGGTCGAGCAGCATCTCCGCATCCGGCACCACGGCCATCGGCACGCGCATCTTGCGGCCCAGCGCGGCCCATTCCTCGGCCGGGCGGGTCCGGAGGCGGGCGTCGATCACCGGCTCGATCTCGTCCACCCGCTCGCCGCGGAGCTGGATGGTGGCCAGCCCGGGGTCGGTCGCCCACTCCGGCAGCTCCAGCATCTCGCAGAAGCCGGCCCATTGCGCGGGCGTCAGCACGGTGATGCCCAGCCACTTGCCGTCCGCGCAGCGGTGGGACGAAACGGGGCAGGTCGGGAAGAAGCGGTTCACGCCCCGCCGCTCGCACTTGCGGTCGTAGATGACCGCGTCGGCCATCGCGAGCTCCGAGAGGCAGAGGTTGGCCTCGAGGATGCCCACCTCGAACGCCCGGTGACGGCCGCCGGCGTAAAGCGCGGCGAGCCCCGCGTGAAGGGCGTGGACGCCCCCGATCATGGCCGCCTGCAGGTCGCCCAGCTGCTGGGGGGCCTCGTCCGTGGGGCCGACGACATGGACCATGCCGATCAGCGCCTGCACCACCGCGTCCGAGCCCGCCCAGTCCGAGCGCGGGCCCCCGCCCGCGAACCAGCGCAGGTCGACGGTGGCGGCGCGGGGCTGCGCGGCGGGGGCGGGGCGGGGGGCCTCCTCGCCCAGGATCAGCAGGTCGGCCTCGGCAATGGCGGCCGCGAGGTCGCCGGTCAGCGGCGTCTTGCCGTGATCGAGCCAGGCGTGCAGCAGCCCCTGCGTCGCGGGATCGTCGGGAACCTCGCGGCGCAGGCGCAGGGGATCGCCGCCCTGCGGCTCGACGCGCAGCACCTCGACGCCCAGGTCGGCGAGCATCCGCCCGCACCAGGCGCCGCCCACGCCGCCGCCGATCTCGACGGCGCGCAGCCCCGAAAGCGGGCCGCTCATCGGACGGGTCCCCGGTCGGAGAGCGCGGGGCCGGAGAGCGCGGGGCCAGGGAACGCGGAGACGGTCAGTCGATCGAGCGCGCCCTGAAGGCGCGCCTGCGGTGCGGGCCGCGGCATGGGGATCCTCCCAGATCTTTGTCTGCGTCCGCCCTCTCGCGCCGGGGTCCGGGCCGGGGGCGGTTTCCGCGCGAGCCTAAGCCTGACAGCTGTCAGGAATCAAGGCCGCCGATCAGCCTTCCTTGCGATCGGGCGGCGGGCGGCGGCCGGGGCGCTGCGGCCGCGCCCCTCCGGCGCCGCTCGGGTGCTGGACGCGAACCGCCCTGCGGGGCCGGCGCGACGCGCGACGGGTGACGGAAACCGGCCGCGGGGGCGCCGCGTGGGAGGCCGCGGCGGAGGCCCCGGGTCAGGCCCGGGGCGCGCCTGGCGCTTGCCGGGCCTCGTCGATTGCTGGCGGCTCGCCGGTCGAGGGGCGGGCTAGGCCTCGCCCTCTGCGGGGGCCCTGGCGCCCAGCCGGGAGGCGTCGGGGGAATCGGTCGACCCTGCGCCGGCCTCGCGGGCCAGACGCTCGACCATGGCCGCGACCGAGATGGCGACGGTGCGCAGCAGCAACTCGGGGTCGGCGCCCTTGCTCAGCCAGTCGCGCATCGGGCCGAACGCCGTCATGAACACGATCAGGTTGGCCATCAGCTCGGGGTGAGGATCGTCCTCGGGCACGCCGGCGAGGCGGCGCAGGTGCACCGCCAGCTCGCCCAGCATCCGCTTTTCGCGGGCGTGCATGGCGCGGCGGTCCTCGTCGCGCAGGTGCGGCACGGCGCGGTAGGACAGCATGATTCCCTGCCGGTTGGTCCCCCACAGCTGGCGCAGATAGTCGACCAGAACATCCTCGAGCGGCGCGCCGGGGCGGGCGTCCAGCATCTCGGGCAGGGTGGGCGCGTCGGTGCGGAACCACAGCTTGTTCAGCAGCCGGCGCAGGATGTCGTGCTTGTTGGCGACATAGTCGTAGAGGCTCGCCTGGTTGACGCCCGAGCGCGCGCAGATGTCCCGGATCGTGGTCGAGGCGAAGCCCTTCTCCAGGAACAGGTCCAGCGCCGCCTCGCAGATCTGGTCGCGCCGGATCTGCACCAGATCGGGATTCTGGATGCCCTCGATCACCGCCTCGGCAAGCTCGGCGGGCGGCTTGCCGCCGCTCCGGGCCCCGGATCTGGCCCCGGATCTGGCCCCGGATTTCGCTCCGAACTTGGATTGCTTCGCGGTCACGCGACCCCTCTCCGATGACCCGGCGGCCGACCGTATGGGCCGCCCCGGGGCGGCGCAAGCCGGGCGTCGGCGCCGCCACCCGCAGGCGCCGGCGGACTTCCCGACCGGCCGGCAGGCGGCTTGACGCTCCATGGCGCCCTCTGTAGCCTGACAAGCGTCAGCCTGTCGACCGTCAGGAATCGTTCCGGGGTAGGCGGCGGGCGTCAGACGCGAACCAGACGGGGGCCAACCCCGCGGATTGCGGGAGGAGAACGACATGGGCGTGGCGACACGCGTCCGCGCGCGGCTGGTCCGCGGCGCGGCGAACACCGGCGTCGGCGGACGCCAATCCGGCGCCGGCGTCGGCGGACGCCGTTTCGAGCAGCAACGGCGCCCCCGGGGCAGGTCGGCCCGATGAGCGCCGAGGCTGGACTGGCCGACGCCGCGGCGCGCCCTGCCGCCGCCACCGGCCCGCTGCTTTCGGTCGAGGATCTCGGCATCGCGTTTGGCCCGCGCCGCGGCTTCGGCGGCGTGCGGGTGACCGAGGGCGTCAGCTTCGACATCGCCCGCGGCGAGCGCGTCGGCCTCGTCGGCGAAAGCGGCTGCGGCAAGACCGTCACCGGCCTTGCGCTGATGCGCCTGCTGCCGCCCTCGGCGCGGATCGACGGCCGGGTGACGCTCGACGGCGAGAACCTGCTCAGCGCCTCGGCCTCGCGGATGCGCAAGCTGCGCGGCGCCAAGGTGGCGATGATCTTCCAGGAGCCGATGACCGCGCTCGACCCCGTCTTCACCATCGGCGAGCAGATCGGCGAGGCGCTGCGCATCCACAAGCCCGTCTCCAAGGCCGAGGAGCGCGAGCGGGTGATCGAGGCGCTGGCCGAGGTCGGCATCCCCGCCCCCGCGCGCCGCGCCAACGAGTTCCCCCACCAGCTCTCGGGCGGCATGCGCCAGCGGGCGATGATCGCCATGGCGCTGGTCTGCCGGCCCGAGCTGATCATCGCCGACGAGCCGACGACCGCGCTCGACGTCACCATCCAGGCCCAGATCATGGACCTGCTGGCGCGCCTCTCGGAAGACACCGGCACCGCGCTCCTGTTCATCACCCACGACCTCGGCGTGGTGGCCGAGACCTGCACCCGGATGATCACCATGTATGCGGGCCAGGTGGTCGAGGACGCGCCGGTGGACGAGGCGCTGATGCGCCCGCGCCACCCCTACACCTCGGGCCTGCTGCGCTCGCTCCCCCAGCTCAACCGGGGGCTCGACGCGGACGGGCGGCGCAACTTCGCCTTCATCCCCGGCCGCGTGCCCTCGCCGATGTCGATGCCCGAGGGCTGCCGCTTCCGCGACCGCTGCAGCTTTGCCGAAGCCGGCTGCGAGCGCCCCCAGGTCCTGACCGACGTCGCGCCCGGGCGCCGGGCGCGCTGCCGCCGCACCTCTGAACTGACCTTGCCGGGAGCCGTCGATTGACCGCCGCCCCTTCCCCCTCCGCCCTCTCCCCCTCCGCGCGGGCCGAACCGCCCGTGGTGCGGGTCGAGGACCTGCGCATCCTGTTCCCCTCGCTCGACGGCGTCGACACGGTGAAGGCCGTGGACGGGGTGAGCTTCGAGATCCGCCCCGCCGAGACCTTCGGCATCATCGGCGAGAGCGGCTCGGGCAAGTCGACCATCGGCCGGGCGCTGGTGGGGCTGCTCGACGCCACCGAAGGGGTGATCGAGCTCGACGGCCGCACGCTGGCCTCGGTCCCCCGGCGGGACCGGCGCAAGGTCCGCCAGGCCTATCAGATCGTGTTCCAGGACCCCCACGCGGCCCTCAACCCGCGCATGACCCTGATGGAGAGCCTGACCGAGCCGCTGCGCATCCGCGGCGGCGTCCCGGAGGACGAGATGCGCCGCAAGGTGCAGGAGAGCCTCGAGCGGGTGGGCCTGCGCGCCGAGATGCTGGCCCGCTATCCCCATGAGCTGTCGGGCGGCCAGAAGCAGCGGGCCAACATCGCCCGGCTGCTGCCGCTGAACCCGCGCCTGATCGTCTGCGACGAGGTGGTGGCCGCCCTCGACGTCTCGATCCGGGGCGAGGTGCTGAACCTGTTCGCCGATCTTCAACGCGACTTCGGCATCGCCTACGCCTTCATCGCCCATGACATCGCGGTGGTCGCCCAGGTCTCGGACCGGATCGCGGTCACCTACCTCGGCCGGTTCATGGAGGTCGGCCCCGCCGAGGCGGTGACCGAGCGCCCCCTGCACCCCTACACCACAGCGCTTCTGTCGGCCGAGCCGCGCCCGCTGCCCGCCCACCTGCGCGAGGCGCGCCGCATCGACCTGAAGGGCGAGATCCCCAGCCCCGTGGACCCGCCCTCGGGCTGCCGCTTCCGCACCCGCTGCCCCTGGGCGCAGGAGCGTTGCGCGGCCGAGGTCCCCGAGTGGCGCGAGCTGCGCCCCGACCATTTCGTCGCCTGCCACTTCGCCGGTCCCGAGGGGATCGAGTCGATGCCGGCGCAGGCGACCGGGCCGACGCCCGGCTGACGTCGCCGGGGGGAGAGCGGCCCCCCGACGCGTCCCCCCCGCAAGAGCGCCGCAAAAGGCGCCGCAGCGGATCACGGAGGAGGAAAGAACACGATGACCGACAGGATCGGAACCCAGGGCGTCCTCGCCCACCTGCCGCCGCTGCGCCGACGCCAGTTCCTGGCCGGCGCCGCGGCGCTCTCGGCGCTGGGCGCGGCCGGCGTGCCGCTGCGCGCGGGCGCCGCCCCCTCGGGCCACCTGCGGGTGGTGGCCAACGCCAATCCCTCGAGCCTCGACCCCGCCACCGGCGGCGCGGGCTCGGACCACGTGTTCCTCTACTGCTTCTACGACACGCTGGTGGACTGGAACTTCGCCACCCTCGCCCCCGAGCCCGGCCTGGCCGAGTCGTGGACGTTCGCCGACCCCCAGACCCTGGTGTTCACGCTGCGCGAGGGCGTCGTCTTCCACGACGGGACCCCCTTCGACGCCGCCGCGGTGGTCTTCAACCTCGAGCGCAACCGCACCGCGGCGCTGTCCAACGTCAAGAGCGACCTCGCCAACGTCGAGACGATCGAGGCGACGGGCGAGCATGAGGTCACGCTGAAGCTCTCGGCCCCCGACACCGCCCTGCCGCTGATCCTCTCGGACCGCGCGGGCATGATGATCTCGCCCGCCGCGCTGGGCGAGGACCCCGAGACCAACGTCGACCGCGCCCCGGTGGGCACCGGCCCCTGGTCGTTCGTCGCCTGGACCGACGGCGAGAAGGTCGAGGGCAAGGCCAACCCCGACCACTGGCGTGAGGGCATCCCCAAGGTCGAGAGCATCGAGCTGCAGATCATCCCCGAGCGCGCCACCGCCCTGCGCGCGGCGCAGTCGGGCCAGGCCGACATCGCCTACCAGATCGCCGAGCAGCAGAAGGTGCTGATCGAGCGGATGCCGAACCTGGCGCTCGCCTTCGGGCCGACGCTCTATGTCTACCAGCTCTATCTCAACGCCTCGCGCGGGCCGCTCTCGGACCCGCGGGTGCGCAAGGCGATCACGCTCGCGGTCGATCGCGACGCCTGGGTGAAGGCCACTCAGGCCGGCGTCGGCGAGCCGGCGCACATGAACCTGCCCCGCGCCCACTGGGCCTGGTCGGAAGAGGCGGCGCAGCACACCCGGCACGACCCCGACCGGGCAAAGGCGCTGATGAAGGAGGCGGGCGTCGAGGGCGGCTTCGAACTCGACTTCCGCGGCTACACCGACCAGGCCTCGGTGCAGCGGGCCGAAGTGATCCTCCAGCAGCTCTCGACGCTCAACATCTCGGGGCGCTTCACCAACGGCACCATCGCCGAGACCTCGTCGCGCTTCTTCTCGGCCGAGAAGGCGGGCGACGTGCTGCTTTCGGCCTGGACCGGGCGGCCGGACCCGAGCCTCACCTACTCGCTGCTGTATTCGGAAAGCTCCTACTACAACCCCGGCCGGGTGCCCCCGCCCGAGGGCTTCGACGCGGCGATGGCCGAGAGCCGCGCCACCGCCGACCAGGGCGAGCGGGCCGCGGCGCTGGGGCGGGCGCAGGCGCTGGTGATGGACGCCGCGCTGACCATCCCGCTGAGCATCCGATACGAGGTCGACGCGATGTCGACCAAGGTCCAGGGCTTCGAGGCGAACCTGCTGGGCAAGCCGAAGTTCCTGAACGTCGGGCTGGGCTGAGGCCCCGTCCGAACCGCATTCCGCGCGCCCCGGGGCGCGCGGATCCGGCCCGCAACCGCCGCAAAGACGGCACGGGCGCCCCACAGGGAGGATCACCGATGGACGACACGCGCAACAAACTGAAGACCGAGGGGCTGCTGGCGCACCTGCCGCCCCTGCGCCGCCGCCAGTTCCTGGCCGGCGCCGCCGCGGCCGCCGGCGTCGGCGCGCTGGGCCTGCCGCGCATGGCCGCCGCCCAGACCGGCAACACGCTGCGGATCTCGAGCTACACCAACCCCTCGAGCATGGACCCGGCCATCGGCGGCAACGGGGGCGACCACGTCTACCTGTGGAACTTCTACGACCCGCTGATCGAGTGGGACTTCCAGACGCTGGCCCCGGTCCCGGGCCTGGCCAAGGCGTGGGAGTTCACCGACCCCCAGACCCTGGTGCTGACCCTGCAGGAGGGCGTCACCTTCCACGACGGCACGCCCTTCAACGCCGAGGCGGTGGTCTTCAACCTCGAGCGCAACCGCGGGGCCGAGACCTCGAACGTGAAGCCCGACCTCGCGACCATCGAGTCGACCGAGGCGACCGGCGAGCTCGAGGTCACCATCCGCCTCAACAAGCCCGACACCGCGCTGCCGCTGATCCTCTCGGACCGCGCCGGGATGATGGTCTCGCCCACCGCGCTCGGCAACGACCCCGAGGCCAACGTCAACCGCAACGCGGTCGGCGCGGGCCCCTGGAAGTTCGTCTCCTGGACCGACCACGACAAGGTCGAGGGCACGCGCTACGAGGGCTACTGGCGCGAGGGCCTGCCTGCGATGGACAACCTGGTGATGACCATCACGCCCGAGCGCGCCACCGCCATGCGCGCGGTGCAGTCGGGGCAGTCGGACCTCGCCTACTCGCTGGCCGAGACCCAGAAGACCCTGATCGAGCGGCTGCCGAACCTGAAGCTGGTCGAGGGGCCGACGGTCTACATCTACCAGCTCTATCTCAACCGCTCCCGCGGGCCGCTGCAGGATGCGCGCGTCCGCCAGGCCCTGCAGCTCGCCATCGACCGGGAGGCCTACGTCCAGGCCACCCAGGCCGGCGTCGGCGAGCCCGCGCGGATGTTCCTGCCCCAGGCCCACTGGGCCTATTCGCAGGCCGCGGCCGAGCACGTCTACTTCGACCTCGACCGCGCCAAGGCCCTGATGAAGGAGGCCGGCGTCGAGAGCGGGTTCGAGATCGACTTCGTCTCCTACACCGACCAGGCCTTCGTGCAGCGCCAGGAGGTGGTGCTCGAGCAGCTCTCCAAGATCGGGGTGACGGGCACCTTCCGCAACGGGCCGGTCCCCGACATCGTCTCGCGCTTCATGGGCGCCGAGAAGTCGGGGGACTCGATGCTCTCGGCCTGGACCGGGCGGCCCGATCCGACCCAGTCCTACGACCTGCTGTTCTCCGAGAACTCCTTCTACAACCCCGGCCGCACGCCGCCGCCGGAGGGGTTCGACGAGGCGCTGGCCGAGACCCGCGCCACCTCGGTGCAGGAGGAGCGCAAGGCCGCCTTCGACAAGCTGCAGACCATCGTCATGCGCGAGGCTTTGGCGATCACGCTGTCGGTTCGCTACGAGGTCAACGTGGCCACCGACAAGGTCTCCGGCTTCGAGCCCAACCTGCTGGGCAAGCCCAAGTTCCGCGACGTGAAAGTCGGCTGAGGCCGACGCCGCCCCGGCGCCGCGCGGAGGTTTCGCGCGGCGTCTCCCCCCTTTTCCTCCGACCGGAAGGCCAGACGTGCTCAACCAGCTCCAGCGCCGGATGTTGCGCCGCCGCCTGCTTCAGGCGATCCCGGTGCTGTTCCTGGCCACCTTCTCCGTCTTCATGCTGATGAAGCTGCTGCCCGGCGACGTCGCCGTGGTGCTGGCCGGAGAGCAGGCCACAGACGAACGCATCGCCGAGATCCGCGAGATCTACGGACTCAACCGCCCCCTGCTGGTGCAGTACGGCGACTGGGTGCTGAACGCGCTGCAGGGGGACCTGTCGCAGTCGCTGCTCTCGGGCGAGAGTATCTCGACCACCATCGCGCGGGTGTTCCCCAACACGATGTTCATCGTGGCCTACGCGATCCTGATCTCGATCGTGCTGGGCGTGCCGCTGGGCGTGCTGGCCGCAAGCCGGCCCAACACCTGGGTCGACAAGTTCGTGATGACCTTCTCGTCGGTCGGCGTGGCGCTGCCGAACTTCTGGCTGGCGATGATCTTCGTGGGCGCCTTCGCGCTGAACCGCGCCTGGCTGCCCGCGACCGGCTTCGTGCCGCCCCAGGAAGACCTGTGGGCCGCGATCGCGCATTCCACCCTTCCCGCCGTTGCGCTCGCGGCCTCCGGCGTGGCCGAGGTGGCCCGCCAGCTGCGCTCGTCCCTCGTCGAGATCCTGCAGTCGCAGCACTTCCGCACCCTGCACGCCAAGGGCCTGCACCCGCGCGCGATGCTCTGGCGGCACGGGCTGCGCAACGTTTCGGTCAACCTGCTGACCGTGATCTCGCTGCTGGTGAACCGGACGCTGGCCGCCACCGTGGTGGTCGAGGCGGTGTTCGCGATCCCCGGCATGGGCACCACCATGGTCAACGCCACCCTGCAGCGGGACTTCCCCGTGGTTCAGGGCGTGGTGCTGATGATGGTGCTGACCGTGATCACGGTGAACCTGATCACCGACATGCTCTACAGCGTGCTTGACCCGAGGATCGGCCAGAAATGACTTCCGCTCCCCGTTCCCTCCACGCCGGCGAGACCCCGCCCGAGCAGGGCCCCCCCGGCGTCGATCCCGCGCCCTCGGCGGTGGCGGCCGCGCGCGCGGCCGCGCCCGATGCGGCCGCGACCGCGCAGGCGGCCGCCCGGCCTCCTGCCGCGGTCAACATCGCCGACGTGGCGCCCGCGCGCCGCTCGTTTGCGCTCAAGGCGCGCGACTGGGCCTCGGACGACCCGTTCGCGGTGGTGGCGCTGATCGTGCTGCTGACCATCGTCGCCTGCTCGATCTTCGCGCCGTGGATCTCGCCCTACGATCCCACGCTGCAGGACTACGACGTGATCCTGATGCCGCCCTCGGCGGACTATCTGCTGGGCACCGACGACCTGGGGCGCGACGTGTTCAGCCGGCTGATCCACGGGGCCTCGGCCTCGGTCTACGCGGCGTTCCTCGCCGTGGGGGTCGCGGCCTTCCTGGGCATCCCCGTGGGGCTGATCGCGGGCTACGCCGGCGGCTGGGTCGACGACGTGATCAGCCGGATCATCGACACGTTCCTCTCGTTCCCCGCCATCGTGCTGGCCATCGCGGTCACCGGCGTGCTGGGGATCGGGCTGACCAACGCGATGATCTCGGTGGGCATCGTCTTCGCCCCGCAGCTCGCCCGCCTCGCCCGCGCCCGGACCCTGGTCCTGAAACAGGAGCTCTATGTGGACGCCGCGCGCTGCTTTGGCGCCTCGCCCACCCGGATCCTGTGGAAGCACGTGCTGCCCAACGCCATCCAGCCGGTGCTGGTGCAGATGACCCTGCTGATGGCCGTCGCCCTGCTGGCCGAGGCGTCGCTGTCGTTCCTCGGCCTCGGCATGCAGCCGCCCGAGCCCTCCTGGGGCGGGATGATCGCGCGCGCCTACCTCTACATGCAGATCGCGCCCGAGCAGATGTACGCCCCCGGCCTCGCGATCCTGGCGACCGCGCTCGCCTTCAACACGCTGGGCGAAAGCCTGCGCGAGGCGATGGACCCCACCTCGGGCAAGACCTGACCCCGCTTCCGGCGCGCCCGTCGCGGGCGCGCCGTCCGACCTCTTCAGGAGAACCCGCCGAATGCCCTCCGCGCAGCCCGCGTCCGCCCCCCGCGCCACCTCGCTCGCCCGCCTTCTGATCGCCAACCGCGGCGAGATCGCCCTGCGCATCGCCCGCACCGCCGCCGATCTGGGGGTCGAGAGCGTGGCGATCTATTCCCGGGACGACGCGAAGTCCCTGCACGTGCGCCGCGCCGACGCCTCCGCCGCGCTCGAGGGGATCGGCGCGCGCGCCTATCTCGACGCCGGCGCGGTGATCGAGGCGGCGCGGGCCGCCGGCGCCGACGCGGTGCATCCCGGCTACGGGTTCCTCTCTGAAAGCGCGGCCTTCGCCCGCGCGGTGGAGGAGGCCGGCCTGATCTTCGTCGGCCCCACGCCCGAGCAGCTGGCCCTTCTGGGCGACAAGGTCTCGGCCAAGCGCCGGGCGCAGGAGCTGGGCGTCCCCACCCTGCCGGGCACCGCCGAGGACACCGATCTCGAGGGCGCGCGCGCCTTCTTCGCCGACCTGCCCGACGGCGCCGCGATGCTGATCAAGGCCGTCTCCGGCGGCGGCGGCCGCGGCATGCGCGTGGTCCGCGAGGCCGCGGAGATCGAGGACTCCTGGACCCGCTGCCGCTCCGAGGCCAAGGGCGCCTTCGGCGACCCCGCCGTCTATGTCGAGCGCTTCCTGCCCGCCGCCCGCCACCTCGAGGTTCAGGTGCTCGGCGACGGGACCGGCGCCTGCATCCACCTCGGCGAGCGGGAGTGCACCCTCCAGCGCCGCCACCAGAAGGTGGTCGAGATCGCCCCCTCGCCCACCCTGCCGGCCGCGACGCGCGAGGCGCTGTGCGCCCACGCCCTGAAACTGGCGGCCAGCGCGAACTACCGCAGCCTCGGCACCTTCGAGTTCCTGATGGACGCCGAGACCGGCGAGATCTTCTTCATCGAGGCCAACCCCCGCATCCAGGTCGAGCATACCGTGACCGAGGCCGTCACCGGCCTCGACCTCGTCGCCCTGCAGATCGAGATCGCCCGCGGCCGCACGCTCGCCGACCTCGGCCTGACGCAAGCCGCCGTCCCCGCCCCCCGCGGCCACGCCATCCAGCTGCGTGTGAACATGGAGCGGATGGACGCCACCGCCGCCGCCAAACCCTCCTCGGGGACCGTGCGCGCCTATGAGCCGCCCGCGGGCGCGGGCGTGCGGGTCGACGGTTTCGCCTACGCGGGCTTCAAGACCTCGACCGGCTTCGACAGCCTGCTCGCCAAGGTCATCGTGCACTCCCCCGGCGACTGGGCCTCGGCCGTGGCCCGGGCCGAGCGCGCGGCGGCGGAGTTCCGCATCGAGGGGATCGAGACCAACCTCAGCTGGCTTCGCGCCCTGCTCGCGCGGCCGGAGGTGAAGGCCAACACGCTCACCACCCGCTTCATCGAGGCCGAGGCCGCGGCCCTGCACGCCGCCGCCGCCAAGATCGCCCCCGCCCTGTTCTTCGAGAGCGAGACCAGCCTCGAGGCCGCCGCCGACTCCGCCCCCGGCTCGGTCCCCGAGGGCGCCGTCACCGCTCCGATGCAGGCCACCGTCCTCTCGGTCGACGTGGCCTCCGGGGACCAGGTGGCCGCCGGCCAGCAGGTCGCGGTCCTCGAGGCGATGAAGATGGAGCACGTCGTCGTCGCCCCCCACACCGGCACGGTGCGCCGGGTGATGGCCCAGCCCGGGGTCACCCTGATGGACGGCGCCCCGATCCTGGTGATCGAGCGGGCCGAGGACGCCGCCGACGCGGTGATGACCGAGGAGGAGATCGACCTCGACCGGATCCGCCTCGACCTCGCCGAGGCGCTGGACCGTCGCGCCTTCGGCCGCGACGAAAGCCGCCCCGAGGCGGTGGCCAAGCGCCACGCCCGCGGCCACCAGACCGGGCGCGAGAACCTCGCCCAGGTCTGCGATCCCGGCACCTTCCTCGAATACGGCGAGACGGCCATCGCCGCGCAGCGCCAGCGCCGCAGCCTCGAGGATCTGCGCAGGAACACCTCGGGCGACGGCATCCTGACCGGCATCGGCCTCGTCAACAGCGCCGAGGTCGGCGAGGATCTCGGCCGCTGCGCCTTCGCGGTGGCCGACTACATGGTGCTGGCGGGCACCCAGGGGCAGCGCCACCACCGCAAGCTCGACCGGATCTTCCACCTCGCCAAGGAGTGGAGCATCCCCGTCGTGCTCTTCGCCGAGGGCGGCGGCGGCCGGCCCGGCGACACCGAGCGGGCCACCTACGCCGGCATCTCCTCGCGCACCTTCACCGCGTTTGCCGAGCTCTCGGGCCAGGTGCCGCTGGTGGGCGTGGTCTCGGGCCGCTGCTTTGCGGGCAACGCCGCCTTCCTCGGCTGCTGCGACGTGATCATCGCCGACGAAAGCGCCAACATCGGCATGGCCGGCCCCGCGATGATCGAGGGCGGGGGCCTGGGCGTCTACACGCCCGAGGAAGTCGGCCCCATCGACGTGCAGTCGAAGAACGGCGTCGTCGACATCCGCGTCAAGGACGAGGCCGAGGCCTGCGCCATGGCGCGCAAGTATCTCTCCTACTTCCAGGGTCCGATTGCGGAGTGGGAGGCCCCCGACCCCCGCCGCCTGCGCCACGTGGTGCCTGAGAACCGCCTGCGCTCCTACGAGGTGCGCGACGCGATCCATGGCATGGCGGACGTGGACTCGGTCCTCGAGCTGCGCCCCGAGTTCGGCATCGGCATCGTGACGGCCTTTATCCGCATCGAGGGCAAGCCCTTCGGCATCATCGCCAACAACCCCAAGCATCTGGGCGGCGCCATCGACGGCCCCGCCGCCGACAAGGCCAGCCGCTTCATGCAGCTCTGCGACGCCTTCGACGTGCCGCTGATCAGCCTGTGCGACAGCCCCGGCTTCATGGTGGGACCCGAGGCGGAGAAGACCGGCCTCGTGCGACATGTCTGCCGGATGTTCGTCACCGCCCGCTCGATCAGCGTGCCGCTGTTCGGCGTGGTGCTGCGCAAGTGCTACGGGCTGGGCGCCCAGGCGATGCTCGCGGGCGGCACCTACGACGACTTCTTCACCGTCGCCTGGCCGACGGGCGAGTTCGGGCCCATGGGCCTCGAAGGCGCCGTGCGGCTGGGCTACCGCAAGGAGCTGGATGCGGTCGAGGACCCGGACGAGAAACAGGCCCTCTACGACCGTCTGCTGGACGAGATGTATCAGCAGGGCAAGGCCATCAAGGTCGCCGAAACGCTGGAGGTCGACGCCGTGATCGACCCGGTGGAGACGCGGCAGTGGATCCTCGGCGGCCTGCGCGCCACGCGCCTGCGCCCGCCGATGTCGGGACGCAAGCGCCCCTTCGTGGACGCCTGGTGAGGGAGAAAACCATGCCCAGAGACGACAAGGAGGCCCCCGGCTGGGGCCCGGAAGTCGAGGCGCTGGACGCCCGCCGCGCCCGGATGCGCGAGATGGGGGGCGAGGCCAACATCGCCCGCCACCACGCCCGCGGCAAGCTGACCGCCCGCGAGCGGCTGGAAATGTTCGCCGACCCCGGCTCCTTCCGCGAGATCCACCCCTTCTCGGCCGACGCGGTCTATGAGGGCGAGACGCTCGCCGAATTCACCCCCAAGGGCCTGATCGAAGGCTCGGCCAAGGTCCGCGGCCGCAAGGTCGTGGTCACCGCCGGCGACTTCACCGTCAAGGGCGGCTCGGGCCGCGGCTCCCGCGGGGGGCTGGGCCAGGAGATCGGGTCCGCCAAGAAGGCCCTGCAATGGCGCCTCCCCTATGTCCGGCTGCTCGACGCGGTCGGCGGCTCGGTCCGCGGGTTCGAGGCGCTGGGCCGCACCTACCTGCCCGACGGCAACGACTACATCGCCCCCGAGGTGGAGCTGCTGCAGGAGGTGCCGGTCGCCTCCGCCGTGCTCGGCTCGGTCGCCGGCCTGCCGGCGGTGCAGGCGCCGCTGTCGCATTTCTCGGTGATGGTGAAGGGCATCTCCCAGATCTTCCCCGGCGGCCCGCCGGTGGTGAAGGCGGCCTTCGGCCTCGACATCACCAAGGAGGAGCTGGGCGGCGACCAGATCCACACCCGCGTCTCCGGCTGCATCGACAATGTGGCAGCCACCGAGGCCGAGGCGATGGAGATGGTGGCGACCTGGCTGTCCTACCTCCCCCCCTCGCGCGAGGAGATGGCCCCCCGCCACGAGACCGGCGACGACCCCGAGCGCCGCGAGGACTGGCTGCTCGAGGCGATGCCCCGCGACCGCCGCAAGGTCTATGACGCGCGCAGGATCCTCAACGCCATCGTCGACCGGGACTCGTTCTTCGAGATCGCGCCGATGTATGGCAAATCCCGCATCACCGGCCTCGCGCGGCTGAACGGCTACCCGGTGGGGATCATGATCAACAACCCCCGCGCGCTGGGCGGGGCGACGGACGCGGCGGCGGGCTCGAAGTCGATGCGGCTGATGCAGCTGTGCGACCTGTTCAACCTGCCGCTGATCTCGCTCGCCGACGAACCCGGCTTCCTGGTCGGCCTGGAAAGCGAGAAGCAGGGGATCGAGCGGGCAGGGGCGCGCATGGTCTCGACGGTGTGTCTCACCACGATGCCCTGGTGCACGGTGGTCATGGGCCGCCTCTACGGCGTCGCCGGCCAGTGCCACCACCGCGCCTCGGGCATGTTCCAGCGCATGGCCTGGCCCTCGGCCAACTGGGGCTCGATGCATATCGCGGGCGGCGTCTCGGCCGCCTACCGCGCCGAGATCGAGGCGGCCCCCGACCCCGAGGCCAAGCGCGCCGAGATCGAGGCCCGCCTGAACGCCATCGCCAACCCCCTGCGCACCGCCGAGGCCACCGGCCAGGACATCATCGACCCCCGCGACACCCGCGCGCGCCTGTGCGAATTCGTCGAGGAGGCGCAGCGGGTGCTGGCCCGCCAGCTCGGCCGCTCCCGCATGGCCTACCTCCCGTAGACGGGGGGGCGGAAAATCCGCGGCGGCCCGTGAACCCCTCCGGCCGCCGCGCGCACCTACGGGCATCGAACAACCCAGCCCGAGGGAGCCCCCACATGAAGCGCTTCGGCACGCTCACCTACCCCGACACGATCGACGCCATCGTGGCGGACCGCGCCTTCGTGAAGGTGTTCTTTTCCCACCTCGTCAAGGAGCTGAACAGCGAGAACCTGCTGTTCTACATGGGCGGCTTCGATCCGCGGACCGCCTACCCGATGTTCCTCGCGCCCGACGCGAAGCACCAGATCAACATCAGCAGCGCGCAGCGCCAGCCGATGATCGACCTCGCCAACGCCGGCGACTGGGACAGCGTCGAGTGGGTGTCGAACATCGCCGCCGCCCGGCTCGAAATCTACAACCTGCTCACCCAGGACGCGCTGCCGCGGTTCTGGAAGTCCGACGTCTTCCTGCGCCACCACGAGAAACGGGGCGGCTCGCGCGACGACGCGGCCCAGGACGTCGCCGACCCGCCCCCGCCCCCGGCCTGGCAGCGCGCCGCCTCGGCCTTCAGCTTCAAGAACCCCCAACTGATGCAGGCCTACATCGCCGCCTTCGAGGCGAAGGGCGAGACGCTGACCATGGGCGCCTGCCGCAAGATGCTGAAGTCCGAGGGCATGCGCCTGGACCCCTACCTGTTCAACCGGATGCTGGTGCGGGAGGGCTACGCCCGCAAACCCGCCGACCTCGAAAAGGACCCCCGCGCGGTCGAGACCGAGATCGACCCGCTCGACGCGCCCGCCCCTCTCGACCCCGACACCGGCGAGCCGCAGATCGCCGACGTCGCCGGCCTGCAGGTGACCTTCAACAAGGAGAAGCTGAAGGCCTGCGGCTACACGCTGGTCACGAAGGAGGCGGACCTCAAGGCGCTCAGCGACATGATCCTCGCCCATGTCGCCAAGGACAACGACGCCCTGCGCCAGTACGTGCAGATCCAGAAGGCCGAGAAGCTCAAGAAGAACCAGGCGATCGAGGGCATCACCTTCGTGAAGATGATGAAGAAGATGCGCGAGGAGAAGGCCTATTCCATCGGCGGCGCCGTCGCCCCGGCCTGAGCCCGGCCTCCCTCCCCCGCCGGCCATCGCCTCGGGCCGACGGAGGGAGGGGCCCCGGGACAGGCCCGGGGCGCGCCCCCCGCGTGGGGCGAACGTGCGCGGCGGCCTCCCGGGGGCCTGCCCCCGGCGGGGGCCTACTCGGCCGCCGCCTTGGAGTTGAATCGGCGGTTGAGCTTCTTCATGCCGCCGATCCAGCGGTCGTAGTTCGCGGTCTTGTTGCGCATGTACTCCAGGACCTCGGGGTGGGGGAGGACCAGGAAGGTCTCCGCCTCGATGCAGCGCAGGCACTCGTCCGCGACCGCCTCGGGCGTCAGCAGCCCGTCCATCGAGGCGACGCCCGACGACCCGCTGCGCACCATGTCCGTGTCCACCGCCTGCGGACACAGCAGCGACACCCGGATCCCGTCGTCGCCATGGGTGAGGGCCAGCCACTCGTTGAACCCCACCGCCGCATGCTTGGTCACGGCGTAGGAGGCCGAGCCGACCTGGCTCAGCAGACCCGCGGCGGAGGCGGTGTTGAGGAAATGCCCGCCGCCCCGCGCGGCCATCCGCGGGACCAGGTGCCGGGCGGCCCAGACGTGATGCATCACGTTGACCTCCCAGATCTTCTGCCAGTCCTGGTTGGAGATCTCGAGCCCGCCGCGCTGGATGATCCCGGCGTTGGCGCAGAACAGGTCGATGGGGCCGATCTCGTCCTCGACCTCCTCGATCAGCGCCTGGATGTCCGCTTCCTTCGAGACGTCGCAGCGCCGCCCCACGCCGCCGATGCCCTCGGCCGTGGCCTTTGCGCCGGCCTCGTCGAGGTCGGCGCAGACCACGGTCTTCGCGCCGGCCCTGGCGAAACGCTCGGCCAGCGCCTTGCCGATGCCCCCGGCGGCGCCGGTGACGACCACGATGCGGTCCTTCACGTCCATGTCGTCTCTCCCTGTCGAGGACCCGTCAGGTCCACATATTGGTGCCGCCGCAGACGGTCAGCGCCTGCCCGGTCATGTAGCGGCTGGCGTCGGAGGCCAGATACACCGCCAGCCCCGCGAAATCGTCGGGCTCGCCCAGCCGGCGCAGCGGGATCTCGGAGTTGGCGCGCGCCTCGGCCTCGGGGTTGTCCCACAGGGCCTTGGCGAAATCGGTGCGGATCAGGCCGGGGCAGATGGCGTTGGCGCGCACGCCCTGGGGGCCGAACTCGGCGGCCAGATTGCGCACCAGCCCGATCAGCGCCAGCTTCGACACCCCGTAAAGCCCCAGCGTCGCCGAGGGCTTGAACGCCCCCACCGAGGCCGTGAACATCATCGAGCCCGAGCCCTTGGCGATCATGTCCGGCGCCACCAGGCGCGCCAGCCACAGGTTGGACTGCACGTTGGTCGCCATGGTCTTCTCATAGGCCGCATCCGGGATCTCGGAGATCTTGCCGTAGAAGATGTTCACGCCCGCGTTGCCGACCACGATGTCGATCGGGCCCGCGATCTCCCGCGTCTTCGCGACCAGGTTCTCGAGGTCCCCGTGACGCCCGGCGTTGGCGGCGACCGCATGCACCCGCTCGGCGCCGATCTCGCCGTTGATCCCGGCGGCGGCGGCGTCGAGCTGGTCCTGCTTGCGCGAGGAGATCACCACCGTTGCGCCGTGGGCCGCCAGCCCCGCGGCCATCGCGCGGCCCATGCCCTTCGAGGCGCCGGTCAGCAGCGCCACCTTGCCCGTCAGATCGAAAAGTCGGGTCTCCACCATAGCGGCGTCTCCTCCCATAAAACGGGCGGCCGGTCTTCGCGCCGGTCGCGCCCCCGTGCCGGCGCGCGTCAGTCCCGCAGGGCGAAGCGCACGCCGCCGATCATGATCTCGCCCTCGGGCGTCAGCAGGCCGCGGGCCTTCGCCTCGGCCATGGCGCGCTCGGGGTCCTCGGCGCGCAGGCGCACGGCCGAGAGGCCGGGGCCGCGCCCGTCGGCGGCCTCGGCGAAGCGGATCAGCGCGTCGGCCAGCCGGATCACCGGCCGGCCGCCCTCATGCTCCACCGGCAGACCGCAGACCGCGGCCCATCTGGCGGCCAGCGCCTCGGGGTCCTCGGACTGAAGCTCGACGCCGGTGATGTCCGAGACGACCTCGGTCGCCACGTCCTCGCGCCAGCTCTCGCCGCCCGCGGGCATCCAGTTGCCGGCGACGTCGGCCTTCTCGTCCCAGTCGACCTCCAGGAACGCCGCGCCCATGTCGGCGGGGTGCAGCTGCATGATGTTCCAGGTCTGGCGGTCGATCTCGTGGGCGACGCGCACGCCGGCCTCGGCGGCCCGCGCGCGGACCGCCGCCTGCTCCTCCAGCGTGGGCACCTGGCAGATCACCATGTAGCCCCCGTCGCCGCCGCGACGCTCGAGGTAGCGCCCCCCGGCCGTCCCCTCCTTCACCGGGGCGACCACTTCGAGGAAGCGGGCGCCCACGGCGATCAGGGTATTCTCCAGCCCGTACTTGCCGACCTCGGGGTCGACATGCCCGGGTTTCAGCGAGAAGACCGCGCAGAGGTCGTCGATGACGGGAGCAAGCTCCCGCGCGACCAGGGCGACCTGGCGCAGGTGGATGGCCATGGGGGTCTCCTTCTCCGCCTCAGCGGGTTCGCCTCAGCGGTTCTTCCACTGCGGGGCGCGCTTCTCGACGAAGGCCTTCACGCCCTCGACGAAATCCTCGGTGTCCTTGAGCGAGTTCATCACCGGCTTGGAGGCGGCCATGGCCTCCTTGAACCGCTCGATCTCGTCCATCGCCACCAGCACCTCCATGGTCGCGCGGACCGAGGACGGCGAGACCGAGGCGATCTCCTTGGCCTTGGCCATGGCCGCGTCCATCAGATCGGCCTTCGGCACCACCTGGTTGACGAAGCCGAGCCGCGCGCCCTCCTCGGCCGAGACGTGGCGCCCGGTCAGCATCATCTCGACGGCGAGCTTGCGGCCGATCTGGCGCGACAGGCGCTGCACGCCGCCCGCGCCGGCAAAGAGGCCGACCTTGACCTCGGGCAGGGCGAAGGTGGCGGTATCCGCCGCGATGATCACGTCGCAGGCGAGCGCCGTCTCGAAGCCGCCGCCCATGGCGAACCCGTTCACCGCCGCCACGATCGGCTTGGTGCGGTCATAGCGTGTGGCGAGCCCGGCAAACCCCGCGGGGTTCTGGCTCAGCGGCGCGCCCGAGGCGGTGGCCTTGAGGTCGTTGCCCGCCGAGAACGCCTTCTCGCCGGCGCCGGTCAGCACCGCGACCCACAGCTCGGGGTCGGCCTGGAAGTCGTCCCAGACCTTGGCCAGCTCGTCATGCATGGGGCCGTGCATGGCGTTGTAGACCTCGGGGCGGTTCAGGGTCACCACCAGGATATTGCCCTGCCGCTCGGTCTTGCAGAATTCGTAGGTCATCAGGCGCGCTTCTCCTTGCCGACTTTGAGCCCGCCCAGGTCGAGGTCCACGAAGCGGCCCCCCTCGGCGGCGAGTTTCTTCAGCGTCTCCGCGGGGGCGAACTCGGGATCGTCCGCGCCCAGCTTCTCCATCCGCGCGAGCACGGCCTTCGCGCCCACCATGTCGCCGAACCACATCGGCCCGCCCTTGTCCGACGGCCAGCCATAGCCGTTGAGCCAGATCACATCGATGTCGCTGGGCCGCTGGGTCTTGCAGTCCTCGAGGATGCGGACCCCCTGGTTGATCATCGGGAAGATGCAGGTCTCGATGATCTCGTCGCGCGACATCGAGGAGGGCTCGACCCCCGTCACATCCCGGATCACCTTCGCGGTGACCTCCGAGGGCGAGCCCTTGCGGCTCTCGTCATAATCGTAATAGCCCGCGCCGGTCTTCTGGCCGCGGCGGTCCATCTCGCACAGCGCGTCGCGGATCGGGTTGGCGGTCGCGGCGCCCTTGCTCCAGCCGATGTCGAGCCCCGCGAGGTCCGACATCTGGTAGGGCCCCATCTTGAAGCCGAACTCGTTCAGCGCCGCGTCCACGTCCCAGGGCATCACGCCCTGGTAGACCAGCTTGTTGGCCTGCAGCTGGCGCGCGCGCAGGATCCGGTTGCCCACGAACCCCGGGCACACGCCCACCAGCGAGGCGACCTTGCCGATCTGCCGGGAGATCTCCATGCAGGTCGCGACCACGTCGTCGGCGGTCTCGTCCGCGCGCACGATCTCGAGCAGTTTCATCACGTTGGCGGGCGAGAAGAAGTGCAGCCCGATCACGTCCGCGGGGCGCGAGGTCTGGGCCGCGATGGCGTCGATATCCAGGCCCGAGGTGTTGGTCCCCAGGATCGCGCCCGATTTCGCCACCGTGTCGAGGCTGGCGAAGATCTTCTTCTTCAGTTCCAGATCCTCGAACACCGCCTCGATGATCAGGTCGCAGTCGGCGAAGTCGGCCATCTCCAGCGTGCCGGTCAGGCGGCCCATCCGCTCCTCGACCTCCTCCTGGGGGAAGCGGCCGCGGTCGGCGCTGCGCTGGTAGTTGGTGCGCACCACCTTCAGGCCGCGGTCGAGCGCCTCCTGCTTGGTCTCGAGGATCGTCACCGGCATCCCGGCCGAGGCGAAGTTCATCGCGATGCCGCCCCCCATGGTGCCCGCGCCGATGACGCCGACCTTGCGGACCTCGCGCAGGGGCAGGCCCGCGGGCAGGCCGTCGATCTTCCAGGTCTTGCGGCCGGCCTCGGCGATGTAGGCGGACAGCGCGGCCTTGTCGGGATCGGGCGCGGTGAGGGATTCGACGGTCATGGGCAGGGCTCCATCGGGGGCCTCGCGCGGGGGCCGGGGACGGCGGCGCGCGAGGCGGAATACAGGGTGCGGGGGGCGCCGCAGGCGCACGGCTCTCCCGCCCTCCGGCATGGATGGCGGTCGGTCTCCTCCCCTTGGCCCGTCGCGGTCCGGCGATCCTCGTCGCCGCCGGCGGCTCCGGCTGACAGGCGTCAGGACGCTAGGCCGAGCCGGCCGGATCGGTCAAGCCTGTCGTCCGGTCAGTAAGCGGGGATCAGGCTCCGTCTTCCGCCGCGCGATCCTCGTCGCGCCGCCCGGTGGCGATCGAGCGCACCAGCCAGAACGGCGCCAGCCCCAGCCCGGCCGAGACCATGGCCAGCACGAAGCTCGCCCCGTAGCCGCCCGTCAGGTCGTGCAGCAGCCCCGAGGCGAAGCCCCCCACGGCCGAGCCGATCCCGAGCCCGATGGTGATCATCCCGAACACCGCGCCCACGTTCTGCGGATAGAGCCGCGCCACCAGCGCCGTGACCACCGGCCCGCGCGAGCCCATGTTGCACCCGAAGATCGCCACGAACCCCACCAGCAGCGCGAACCCCGGCGCAAGCTGCAGGGCCCACAGCACGGCCACCCCCAGCGCGCTCATCGTGAAGCTGGCGGTCAGCACCGGCCGCCGCCCGAAGCGGTCGGCCAGCCAGCCCGTCGCCAGGATCCCCACGATCGAGAGGCCCCCCACCACCCCGTAGGCGGTGGCCGCCGACAGCGGCGAATAGCCGAGCTCGGTCAGGTAGGCGACCAGCTGCAGCAGCACCGACCAGGTGCACACCGCCGTCATCATCAGCGCGACGAACAGGCCCAGGAACTCCTTTTCCAGCAGGATCCGCCGCGGCGGGAACAACGAGCGCGAGCGCGGGGCCGAGGGCCAGCGCCCCGCCCCGATCCGCGCCCACGGCAGCGCGACCAGCAGCACCGGCCCCGCCACCAGCAGGGTCCCGCCCATCAGCCGGTAGGCGAACCGCCAGCCCTCGGCCTCGATGATCGCGGCGGCGAGCGGGGCGACGGTGATCATCCCCACCGACAGCCCCGCATAGGCGCCGGCCATGGCCATGGTCAGCTCGCCCCGGAACCAGCGCGCGATCAGGCCGGCGCCGACCGCCATGCCGGTGCCCGCGACGCCAAAGCCCACCATCACGCCCGGCCCGATCACCGCCATCCACCACTGCGTCATCACCGAGGCGACCAGCAGCCCCGCCCCGAACAGCATCAGCGCAGGAATCCACACCGCCCGCGCGCCGTGACGATCAAACAGCGCGCCCGCCAGCGGCGCCGCCAGCCCCTGCGCGATCATGTAGACCGCGTAGATCGACGAGAAGGCGCTGCGGCTCCAGCCCAGATCCTCGGTCACCGGCAGCAGGAACACCGCGAAGCTCTCGCCCAGGCCGCGGGCGAGCATGTTCATCCCGAAGCACAGCGCAATGACGGCGAGGCCGGCGCCCGCCATCTCCCGCCCCTCGAACTCGGAAGGGCCGGCCGGGGGCTCCCCGGCCGGCCCCGCGCCCCGCCGCCCTGCGGCGGGGCCGGCCTGCATCTGCGGACGCTCCATCAGTTGTACATCAGGCCCGGCAGCCAGGTGATGATCTGCGGGAACATGATCAGCAGCACGATGGTCAGCGCGTCGGCGATGAAGAACAGCGTGATGCCCTTGAACACGTCCGAGAGCGGAATGTCGGGCCGCACGCCGTTGACCACGAAGCAGTTCAGCCCGATGGGCGGGGTGATCAGGCAGACCTCGGCCATCTTCACCACGATGATCCCGAACCAGACCGAGGCCTGCGCCCCGTTCATCCCGAAGGCGCTGTCGGCGGCCGTCACGTCGGGCCCTCCGTTCAGCGCCATCACCGCCGGATAGACCACCGGCAGCGTCAGCAGCAGCAGCCCGATGGCGTCCATGAACATGCCCAGCACCACATAGCCCATCAGGATCCCGCACAGGATCAGGTAGGGGTCGGTGTCGAAGCTCAGGATCCAGGTCGCGAAGGTCTCGGGCAGGCCCGAGAAGCCCAGGAACCGCCCGAAGATCAGCACGCCCCAGATCAGCGAGAAGATCATCACGACCAGCTTCGAGGTCTCCATCAGCGCGGCCTTCAGCGAGGGCCAGCGCAAGCCGTTGATCCACGCCACCACCAGCACCACGAAGGCGCCCAGCGCGCCGGCCTCGGTGGGCGTCGCCCAGCCGCCGTAGACGGCCGAGACGATGATCACCACCACCGCGAAGATCGGGAACAGCCCGGGCAGGGAGCGGAACCGCTCCCCCCAGCTCACGCCGCGCACGGGCGGCCCGGCGTCGGGGTTCATGATCGACCAGACGATGATGATGCCCGCGTAGACCACCGCCGAGAAGATGCCGGGCAGGAAGCCCGCCAGCAGCAGCGCGCCCACCGATTCCTCGACGATGACCGCGTAGATCACCAGGATCGTCGAGGGCGGGATCAGCGAGGCGAGCGTGCCGGCCGCGGCCACCACCCCCGCGGCGAGCCGCTTGTTGTAGCCCGCGGCCAGCATCTCGGGGATCGCCACGCGCGAGAACACCGCCGCCGTGGCGACCGAGGCGCCCGACACCGCCGCAAACCCTGCGGCCGCGAACACCGAGGCGACCGCCAGCCCCCCCGGCACCCAGCCGATCCAGGCCCGCGCCGCGGCGAACAGCTGCCGCGTCATGCCGGCGTGGAAGGCCAGGAACCCGATCAGGATGAACATCGGCAGCAGCCCGAGCACGAAGCTGACCGACTTCGAGAACGGGATCTGCCCCACGGCCGAGGCCGCGCCGTTCCAGCCGATCAGCTCGACCAGCCCCACCAGCCCGACGATGCCGGCGGCGAAGACCACCCGCACGCCCAGCAGCACCAGCACCAGCAGCAGGCCCATGCACAGGATGCCGACCTCGGTCGGGTTCATGTAGCCGATGCCGAAGATCGCCTCCGGCCGGCCGTCGATCAGCGCCTGGATGTTCATGCCCGGCCCTCCCCGTCACGTCCCTTCGCGGCGCTCTGGCCCTCGCTCTGGCTCTGGCCCGGATCCTGCGCGCGGCCGGCGCGCTGGTCCTGCGCGTCGTTCTCCTGCTGGATGCCGGCCTCGCGGATCTCGCGCTCGGCCTCCTCGGCGGGCGTCAGCTGCAGGGGCACGGCGACGGGCTCGGCGTCGGGCCAGATGGTCAGGCGCACATAGCCCGCGGTCTCGACGGCCAGGCGCGCGGCCCAGACGGCGAAGGCCAGCGGCACCAGCAGCTTGGCGGGCCAGGTCGGGAACTCGATGTCCACGGTGGAATCGCCGATCTGGTAGGCGTTGAGGAAGAATTCCCAGGAATAGCGGATCAGCACCACCACCAGGCACAGGCCCGCGAAGGTGGCCAGCGCCTCGACCGCCCAGCGCAGGCGGCCCGGCAGCTTGCCGATGATCAGCTCCATGCGGATGTGGGAGCCCAGGCGCTGGGCGTAGGCGGCGCCGAAGAAGG
Organism: uncultured Albimonas sp.; assembly: GCF_963977235.1. NCBI lineage: Bacteria > Pseudomonadati > Pseudomonadota > Alphaproteobacteria > Rhodobacterales > Paracoccaceae > Albimonas > uncultured Albimonas sp. The sequence goes on along the minus strand of NZ_CAXBOD010000004.1, from coordinate 58,285 downwards.
CGAAGATCGCGATCGCCTGCTCGGAGATGTCGAGGTATCCCAGGATCGGGAAGCCCGAGATGCGGCTCGCGATCGAGATCGTGGTGCCGATCATCAGCACGAAGATCGTCACCGCCGCCACGACGTTCAGCCCGTTCTCGAGCCGCCCCAGCAGCCCCGAGACCGCGCCCAGCGCGCCGCCCCCCTCGCTCGGTCCGCCGGGATGGGTCCCGGCCGTTCCTAGGCCCGCCATCGCGGCACCCCCCTCGCCTGCTTGCCGGAGGCGACGCCGCCCCCGCGGGCGCCGCTCAACACGCGACGCCGGGGGCGGTCGATCCGGCGATGTTGGAAATAGGGCCGGCCCGGCAGGCCGGCGTCGGGCGGCGACGGATGCGCGCCGCCGCCCGATCGGATCGGCTCAGGCGATCAGCTGCCGCCGCCGGCCAGCGACAGGGTCTTGTCGAGCACCGCCTGGGCGTCGAACTTGTCCTTGTTCTCGGCCACCCACTCGTCCCAGACGGGCTTGCCGGCGGCCTCGCGGAAGGCGGCGAGCTGCTCGTCGGTGTAGACCACCTCCTCCATCGCCTCGCGGAACATCGGCAGGTTCTTGGCGTCGGCGGCCTCGTAGGCCTCCTTGTAGACCTGCTTCACCTCGGGCTTGAGATCCTCGAGCAGCTGCTTGTACTGGTCGGGCAGGGCGTCATAGGCGGTCTGCGAGAACACCACCGGACAATCCGAGGTCCCCGGGCTCATGTTCGAGGTGAACCAGTCGGCCACCTCGTGGATCTTGTAGGAGGCGTGAGCGTAGGTGTAGGGCAGCGACTCCGCGTCGATCGTGCCGCGCTGCAGGGCGGTGTAGACCTCGGTGGCGGGCATCGACTGGCGGGTGGCGCCCATCTTCTCCATCGCCACGCCCACGCCGCCGCCGGCCCGCACGCGCAGACCGTTGAAGTCCTCGGGCTTGGTCGGCGCGTCGCCCACGCCCATGAACTCGTACTGCGGCAGGTTGGTGGTGACGTAGTACATCGCGTTCCAGGCCGCCATCTCGTCGGCCAGGATCGGGTCCTCGTAAAGGCCCGTGCGCACGTCCCAGGCGGTGTCGAAGTCCGGGATCGGCAGGAACGGCATGGTCATCACCATCAGGGCGGGGTTCTTGCCCGGATGGTAGAAGTTGCAGAAGGCCGCGCCCTCGAAGGCGCCGGCCTTCAGGCCGTCGAGGTTCTCCTTGGCCTTCGAGATCTGCTCGCCGAAGAACACGCGCAGCTGGAAGTTGCCGTCGGTCTCCTCGTCGAGCCGCTTGGCCAGGTGCTCGATGCCCGAGGTGAAGGCCCGCGGATTGCCCCAGAAGGAGAACTTCCAGAACACGCTGGGCCCCTCGACGTTGGCCGCCGAGGCGACCGAGGGCGCGACGAGGCCGAGGACGGCGGCGGCGAGCACGCCTTGCGCGCCCTTCCGCAGGATGCGGCGGTTGGTCATGACACCTCCCTGTGTCGTGTTTGGGCGCTCTTGCGGCGCCTTGGATGCGCTGAAGGGCGGCGATGCGCCCTGTCCACGTGTCAGGAGAGACAGGCGGCGCCCGCCAAGTCAACCGTCGTCAGCCGCCATTCAGTCCCGGGGCCCGCCGCCGGCCCGCCGTCGGCCCGCCGCCTGTCCGGGACGTGTCCGGGGCGCGCCCGGCGCCGGCCAAGCCCCTGTCCGCGGCCCGCAGTTTCGCGCCCCCTTCCCCTCCGGCCCTCCTCCCCCTCCGGCCCTCCTCCCCCTCCGGCCCCCCTCCCGCTCCGGTCCCGCCGCCCGGCCTCCGCGACCGACTCCCCCGGGCCGTCCCCGCCTGCGCCCTCTTGGCCTCTGGCCCCGCGCCGCCGGCCGCGGCCAGGATGCGCGCCTGAGGGCGCGGCAAGGAGCATGTGGCGATGAGCGAGATCCATGACGTCATCGTGGTGGGGGCGGGCTCGGCGGGGGCGGCGCTGGCCGGGCGCCTCTCCGAGGATCCCGAGACCCGCGTGCTGCTGCTCGAGGCCGGCGCCGACTGGCGCGCGGCGCAGGCGCCCCGGGCCGCCCGCTCGGCCAACATCTTCCCCTTCATGATGCAGCCCGGCCACCAGGCCGAATGGCAGTGGCCCGGCGTCTGGAGCCGCCGCACCGCCGTCCAGCAGCCCCGCCACTACTGGCGCGGCCGGGGCCTGGGCGGCAGCTCGCTGGTCAACGCCCAGATCGCCATCTGGGGCGTGGGCGCGGCCTTCGACGCCTGGGCCGCCGCCGGCTGCGAGGGCTGGAGCGCCCAGGACGTCCTGCCGCTGTTCGCGCGGATGGAGCACGACCCCGAGATGGCCCACGCCAACCACCATGGCCAGGGCGGCCCGCTGCCGATCTACCGCGCCCCGCAGGACAGCTGGGGCCCGCTCGACAAAGCCCTGCGCGACGCCGCGCTCGCCTGCGGCCACCCCTGGAACCCCGACCTCAACGCGCCCGACGGCGAGGGCGTCTCCTGCTACCCGATCAACAGCCGCAACCTCGAGCGGGTGACCACCAACGACGCCTATCTCGAGCCGGCCCGCGCGCGGCCCAACCTGACCATCCTGGGCGGCGCGCTGGTCGACCGGGTGCTGCTCGAGGACGGCCGCGCCACGGGCGTCCTCGCCCGCGTGGACGGCCAGGCGCGCCGCTTCCACGGCCGCGAGATCGTGCTCTGCGCGGGCGCGGTCCACTCGCCCGCGATCCTGATGCGCTCGGGCCTCGGCCCCTCGATGCAGCTGCGCGCCCACGGCATCGCCGTCGCGCGCGAGATGCCCGACGTGGGCCGCAACTTCATGGACCACCCGATGCTGCGCGTCGCCGTGCACCTCGACCCCGCCCACGCCACCGCCCACCGCGACTTCCGGCACACCAACTGCTGCGTCACCTACTCCTCCGGGCTGGGCGAGGGCGGCGCGCGCGACATGATCCTGATCGGCTTCAACCATCGCAACATCGAGGGTCTGGACGCGCCCAACGCGCTCGGCGCGGTGGGGATCGGCCTGTTCGACGCCTTCTCCCGCGGGGAAGTGAGCCTGACCTCCGCCCGCCCCGAGGACGATCCCCGGATCGAGGAGAACATGCTCTCCGACCCCCGCGACCTGCTGCGGATGCGCGACGGGCTGCGCCGGGTGCGCGAGATGGCCCGCCAGCCGGCCCTGCGCGGCATCGCCGAGCGGATCGAGGTGGCCGAGTCCGGCGTCGACCTCGAGACCGCGGCCGACCTCCCCGACGCCGAGCTCGACGCCCTGATCCTGGCCCATGTCGGCGACATCCAGCACGCGGCCGGAACCTGCCGGATGAGCGCCTTCCGCGATCCCCAGGGGGTGGTGAACCCGGACCTGGGCGTGAAGGGCGTGCCGGGGCTGCGGGTCGCCGACGCCTCGGTGATGCCGATGGACTGCCGGGCCAACACCCACATGACCTGCGTGATGATCGGCGAGTGGCTGGCCGAGCGCCTGAAATCCACGCCGCGCGCCGCCGCCTGAGCGCCAGACCTCCCGCCCCCCCTCCCGCCCCCCTCCCGGGGCCGGCCCGGCGCCGCCCTGCGGGGGGCGCGGCCGGCCCGCGGGATAGCCTGCGCGCGGAAACCGTCAGCCCCCCTTGGCGAACCGGCGTGCCTTCGGGCGGGGCCCCCGCCGAAAACGTTGGTTTGCGACGGGCGCGCGTCGGAAACGCGCCTGCGGGGTTGAAATCCGCGGATGAATGAAACCTAATCTCCTTCGACGTCAACGACGTGCGCCGCCCGACCCTTCGGGAGGCGCCAGAAAGCCGAGCCGCCCGGGAAGCCTCAGGGAGACGCCTTCGATGAACAAGTTCATGGCCGCCGCCATCGGCGCAGCCGCACTGCCCGTCCTCGCCCTGCCCACCGCCGCCGCCGCCCAGTGCGGCGAGGTGGTGATGACCGAGATGAACTGGAAATCCTCCCAGGTCGTCACCGCGGTCGCCGAATTCGTGCTCGAACAGGGCTATGGCTGCGACGTGAAGATGGTCGCCTCCTCGACCGTCCCCGCGCTCGCCTCGGTGGCCGAGACCGGCAAGCCCGACATCGTCACCGAACTGTGGATCAACGGCGCCCCCACCTACGGCGCGATGCAGGAGGCCGGCAAGATCGAGACCCTGACCGACGTCCTCTCGGACGGCGGCATCGAGGGCTGGTGGATCCCCCAGTACGTGGTCGACGCGCACCCCGAGGCGGCGACGCTGGAGGGCATCCTCGCCAACCCCGAACTGGTCGGCAACCGCTTCCACCAGTGCCCCGAGGGCTGGGGCTGCCAGCGGGCCAACGCCTCCAAGGGCGAGGCCGCGGGGCTCGAGGAGGCCGGGATCGAGATCTTCCAGCACGGCTCGGGCGAGACGCTGGCCGCCTCGATCGCCTCGGCCTTCCAGAACGAGGAGCCGTGGTTCGGCTACTACTGGGGTCCGACCGCGATCCTGGGCAAGTACCCGATGCACAAGATCTCGCTGGGCGAGTACAACGAAGAGATCCACATGTGCGACACCGATCCCGAGTGTCCGACCCGCGGCCAGGGCCTGTCGGAATACCCCGTCGGCCCGGTGAAGACGATCGTCACCACCACCTTCGCCGAGGAGCAGCCCCAGGCCGCCGCCTTCATGTCGAAGCTCTCGTTCACCAACGACCAGATGAACGGCCTGCTGGCCTGGATGGACGAGAACGAGGCCACCGCCGAGGAGGCCGCCGTCCACTTCCTGACCACCGAGAAGGACCTGTGGATGAGCTGGATCCCCGAGGAGGACGTGAAGGCCACCCTGGGCGGCTTCTTCTGATCCGCGACCGCGCGCGCAAGGGGCCCGCCTCCGCCTGACCGGGCGGGGGCGGGCCTTTGCGCGCCACGGCAAGGCTCTCGCGCGCTTGCGCGCGGCCGCGACACGGCAAGACAAGGCCCTCGCGCGCTCGCGCGCGCGAGGGCATCATCGGAACGACATCGCGCAGGCGTCGGAGCCAGCGCGCGGCCGGGGCGCACGCGCGCAAGCGGACACGAGGGGCGGCATGGCATTTTACACGGGCGCGTTCGACGGCCTGGGGCTGCGCGAGTGGTGCGACGCCGACAAGCAGGAGGCGCCGCTGAGCATGGCGCAGCTGCTGGCCCGCAGGAAGGCCGAGCAGGCCGGAGGCGGCGGCGGCGGCGAGACCGCCGACGCGGGCCTGGGGACCGTCCCCTTCCCCTCGCTCGACGAGCTGCACCGCGCCTGCGACGCCGTCCCGCGGGCGCGCGACTTCACCTCGGGCGCCGAGCAGCTGTTCCTCGACATCAAGGACCCGCTGAAGGTGGTCCTCGATCCGATCACCCAGCCGCTGAGCTTCCTGCTCGACAACGCGCTCGAGCTGTTCATGTGGCTGCCGTGGTTCGTGCTGATCCCGCTGCTGATCGCGCTGGCCTGGTGGGCGACGCGGTCGTGGAAGGTGCTGGCGCTGGTGGCGGTCAGCTTCCTCGGCATGGCCTTCATCGACCACTACGACTACGCGGTGCAGACCCTTTCGATCATCTTCGTGTGCACGATCTTCTGCGTGCTGCTGGGCGTGCCCATCGGCATCGCCATGGCGCGCAACGACCGGCTGCAGGGCGGGCTGATCCCGGTGCTGGACATGCTCCAGACCCTGCCGACCTTCGTCTACCTGATCCCGCTGATCTTCCTGTTCTCGGTGACGGAATCGAAGCTCTACGGCATCGCCATCATCCTCTACGCCATCGTGCCGGTGATCCGGCTGACCAACCTCGGCATCCGCCTGGTGGACAAGGACGTGATCGAGGCCGCCGACGCCTTCGGCATGACCTCGCGCCAGAAGCTGTGGGGCGTGCAGATCCCGCTGGCGCTGCCCAACATCATGGCCGGCGTGAACCAGACCATCATGATGAGCCTCGCGATGGTGGTCATCGCCTCGCTGGTCTCGGCGCCGGGGCTCGGCGTGCTGGTGCTGCGCGGCATCCGCAACCTCGAGCTGGGGGTGGGCCTCGTCTCGGGCCTGTGCATCGTGCTGCTGGCCATCGTCCTCGACCGGTCCACCAAGGCCGCGCTCGAGCGCATCGACAAGTCCGAGCGCTGAGGAGGCCGCGACCATGACCCAACCCAAGGTTTCGATCCGCGGCCTCTACAAGATCTTCGGCGGCGACCCCGAGCGGGCGCTGGGCGCCGTCAAGCGCGGCATGGGCAAGACCGAGCTGCTGGAGACGCAGGGCCATGTGCTCGGCCTGCAGGACATCAACGTCGACATGCAGCCCGGCCGGATCACGGTGATCATGGGCCTCTCGGGCTCGGGCAAGTCCACCCTGATCCGCCACCTCAACCGCCTGATCGAGCCCACGGCGGGCGAGATCCTGGTCGACGGCGAGGACGTGATGAAGCTGGGCCCCAAGGCCCTGCTCGAGATGCGCAAGACCCGCATGTCGATGGTGTTCCAGAAGTTCGCCCTGTTCCCCCACCGCACGGTGCTCGAGAACGCCGGCGCCTCCCGCCGGATCCGCGGCGAGAGCGCCGAGATCGCCCGCCGCGAGGGCCAGCGCTGGCTCGAGCGGGTGGGCCTCGCGGGCTACGAGAACGCCTATCCCGCCCAGCTTTCGGGCGGCATGCAGCAGCGCGTGGGGATCGCGCGCGCGCTCGCCTCCGACAGCGACATCATGCTGATGGACGAGGCGTTCTCGGCGCTCGACCCGCTGATCCGCACCGACATGCAGGACCTGCTGCTGGAGCTTCAGACAGAGCTGCACAAGACCGTGGTCTTCATCACCCACGACCTCGACGAGGCCCTGAAGCTCGCCGACCATCTGGTGATCCTCAAGGACGGCCGCGTGGTCCAGCAGGGCGAGCCGCAGGAGATCCTGCTGCACCCCAACGACCCCTACATCATCGACTTCATCTCCGACATCAACCGCGCCCGGGTCCTGCGCGTCCGCTCGGTGATGGAGCGCACGACGGCCCCGCCGCAGGTCTCGGCCGGCGACATCGCCGAGAACGCCACGCTGGAATCGGTGATCGCCCTCTCGGGCGGCGACACGGGCCTGAACTACCGGGTGATGCGGGACGGCGAGCAGACCGGCGTCCTGCACATGCAGGACCTGGTCCGCGCCCTGGTCCCCACCGCCGCCAGCGAGGACGGCCTGCGCGCCGGCGCCGCCTGAGCGCAGGGAAAGACGCGGAGACGAGCGGCCCCTCCCCGTCCGTCGCCGCCGCAGGCGACAGGCGCGCGCCCCGGGGCCGAGGTCGGGGCGGACGCCGGAGGCTGGCTCACTCGGGGATCTCCACCCCCACCTGCGCGGTGATCGGCCCGTAGTGCTCGGGCCGCCGGTGGCGGGCGAAGTCGAAGACCGAGCGGCGGATGTAGGCGCCCAGATCCAGGTCGCAGTCGACCGTGATCACCTCGTCGTCCTCGGACATGCACTTCGCCGCCGTCTCGCCCGTGGGCGCCACGATGGCGCTGCCGCCGATCATCGCGAACCCGTCCTCGGACCCGCATTTCGCCGCCGCCATCACCCAGGCGCCGTTCTGGTAGGCGGCCGATTCCAGCGACAGGCGGTTGTGGAACTCGCGCAGGTGGGCGGGCTCGGGGTGGTGAATGTTGCGGGTAGGGGTGTTGTAGCCCAGCATGAACACCTCCGCCCCCCGCAGCGCCATGGTGCGGAACGTCTCCGGCCAGCGGCGGTCGTTGCAGATGCACATCCCGAACCGGCCCGAGGGGGTGGCGAAGCTGGGAAACCCGAGGTTCCCCACCTCGAAATACCGCTTCTCAAGGTGCTCGAACTCCGGATCCCCGATCGGATCCTTCGTGCCCGGCAGGTGGATCTTTCGATATTTCCCCAGGATCGCCCCGTCCGGGCCCACCAGCACCGAGGTGTTGAAGCGGCGCGTCTCGCCCCCCTCGACCACCTTCTCGGCATAGCCGAGGTAGAAGCCGACGCCCAGGTCCTTCGCGACCTCGAACAGCGGGACCATGGCCGGCGAGGGCAGCCCCTCCTCGTAGAAGCGGTCGTAGTCGGCGGGGTCATCGTAGACGTAGCGCGGGAAGAAGGTGGTCAGCGCCAGTTCCGGAAAGGTCACCCAGCGGGCGCCGCGGGCGTGCGCCTCGCGCAGCATCTCGATCAGCCGGGCGACGGTCGCCTGCTTGCTGTCGGCCAGGTGCACCGGGCCCATCTGGGCGACGGCGAAGACTTCCTTGCGGCTCATTCCAGGCAATCCTTTCGCTTCCTCGCTTTACGGATAGCCCTCCGCGACATTAGCCTGAAATCACGAATGCGCCCCCGTCTATAATTCAGGGTTATTAACCCATGCTCAAGGCCCGCAACCTCGAAGTCCTCTGCGCCGTGATCGAGATGGGCACCACCGCGCGGGCCGCCGACGCGCTGGGCGTCAGCCAGCCCGCCGTCTCGAACATGATCCGCCACACCGAGGACCTGATCGGCTTCCCCCTGTTCCTGCGCGAGCGCGGCCGCCTGACCCCCACGCGCGAGGCGCTGCACCTCGCCGACGAGGCCCGCCACCTGTTCCGCCAGCAGAAGCGCATCGCCGGCATGGTCGAGGAGCTCAAGGGCGGCGTCGCGGGCCGCCTCTCGATCATCGCCACGCCCTCGCTCGGCCACGGCATCGTGCCCCGCGCGCTCAGCGCCTTCCTCAAGGGCCGCTCCAAGGTCCGCATCTCCTTCGAGGTGGGCACGGTCGACGAGATCGCGGCCCGCCTGATCGCGGGCGAGGCCGACCTGGGCCTCTCGATCACCCGGCCGCGGCAGTCGGCGCTCTCGACCCATCCGCTGGCCGACGGCCGGCTGGTCTGCGTGCTGCCCGAGGGGCATGAGCTGGCGCTCTCGGAGCGGGTGCGCATCACCGACCTCAACCACGTCCCCCACATCTCCTACGCGGTCGAGACGCCGCTGGGCCGGGCCGTCGACGCGGTGTTCTCGGCCGAGGGGCTCGAGCGGCGGCATTTCTGCGAGGTGCGCCACACCTCCACCGCGCTCGACCTGGTCAAGGGCGGGCTGGGGGCGGCGCTGGTCGACGATTTCGCCCTGATCGGCGGCCTGCCGCCCGGCGTCGTCGCCCGCCCCGCCACGCCCGAGGTGCCGCTCAAGATCTACGCCCTGACCTCCACCCTGTTCCCCACGCCGAACCTGGCGCTGCTGTTCCAGCGCCACTTCTCCGAGTTCGTCGGCGCGGCGCCCAGGATATAACCTGCAACTATAGAACTCGGCGATCTTTTGATTTCCCAATGATGGGCGACCGTGGTCGTCTGGACATGTCGGAGGCGTCGCACGCCTCGCCCGACCTGCCGGACCCGGAGCCCCATGACCGACGTGATCCTCTCCATTCGCGACGCGGTGAAACGCTATGGCGAGACCCATGCGCTGGACCGCGTCGACCTCGACGTGGCGGAGGGGGAGTTCCTGACCCTTCTGGGCCCCTCCGGCTCGGGCAAGACCACGCTGCTGACCGCGGTCGCGGGCTTCACCCAGCTGACCGCAGGCAAGGTGGCGCTGCGCGGGACCGACATCACCTCGCTGCCGCCCGAGAAGCGCGGCTTCGGCATGGTCTTCCAGGGCTACGCGCTGTTTCCCACCATGACCGTGGGCCAGAACGTCGGCTTCCCCCTCAAGGTCCGCGGCCGGCCGAAATCCGAGATCGCCGCGCGGGTGGCCGAATGCCTCGACCTCGTGCAGATGGGCGCCTTCGCCGACCGCATGCCCCAGCAGTTGTCCGGCGGCCAGCAGCAGCGCGTGGCGCTGGCCCGCGCGCTCAGCTTCAACCCGCCGGTGCTGCTGCTCGACGAGCCGCTCTCGGCGCTCGACAAGAAGCTGCGCGCCGACCTGCAGTGGGAGCTCAAGGCCCTGCACGAGAAGCTGGGCGTGACCTTCATCTACGTCACCCACGACCAGGAAGAGGCCCTGTCGATGTCCGACAGGATCGTCATCCTCGAGGGCGGCCGGATCCAGCAGGAGGGGGCGCCCGAAGCCCTCTATGACGCGCCGCGCACCGACTTCGTGGCGAACTTCCTGGGCAAGTCGAACTTCCTCGAGGTGACGGTCGCGGGCCACGTCCCCGGCGGCGCCGCCTGCGACATGGGCGGCGTCCCGATCGAGATCGCCTCCTCCGCCCCGCCCCCCGTCGGCGCCGCCGCCCGCGTGGCGCTGCGCCCCGAGCGCATCGCGCTGGGGCCTGCGGGCGGCGAGGGCGTGGCCGGCCGCATCGCCCAGGTCTCCTACCTCGGCGAGCGCGCCCAGCTGATCGTGGAGACCGAGCGCCTGGGCCCGCTGCTCGTCTCCCGCCCCACCTGGAAGGCCGCGATCCACCCCGACGCGGGCCTGCCCGTGACGCTGCGCTGGGACCGCGACGCCTGCGTGTTCCTGCAGGCGCCCTGAGCGCCGCCGCGCAACTCCCGGGCGCGCCCGCCGCGCGCCAACGCAACTCCGGGGCGCGCCCGTCCGGGCCGGCCCCGGATCCAAGAACCAGCGGCCGACAGAAGCCGCGCCCCAAAGCCCTCGCAGACCCGTCCGACAAGGAGCGACCGATGTCCCACGACAACGACTTCAAGCGCGACCTCGCAGAGATCGCCGCGCACAAGCTGCGCGAAGGCCGCATCACCAAGCGCGGCTTCCTCCAGGCCATGGGCGCGCTGGGCGTGATCCCGATGGTGGGCCTGGGCGCCCGCCCGGCCTTCGCCCAGGCCTCCGAGCTGGTGATCGTCAACTGGGGCGGCACCGCCGCCGACGTGATCAAGGAAGTGCTCGGCGACACCTACAAGGCGGCCACCGGCATGGACGTCGTCATCGACGGCTCGGGCCCCTCGGCCGGGCGCATCCGCGCCATGGTCGAGAGCGGCGCGGTGGTCTGGGACGTGTGCGACTCGGGCCCCGGCTCGGCGATCATCCTGGGCGAGGCCGGCGTGACCGAGCCGATGAACTACGACATCATCGACCGCTCCAAGATGATGGAAGGCACCGACTGGGAATACGGCGCGGGCAACTACGTCTATTCCTACGTGCTGGCCTACAACCCCAAGCTCTCCGAGGGCGGGGTCCCGACCAGCTGGGCCGACGTGTTCGACGTCAAGAACTTCCCCGGCATGCGCACCTTCCGCAAGGCCGTCCGCGGCCAGCTGGAATGCGCGACCATGGCCCAGGGCGTGCCGCTCGAGGAGGTCTACGACGTCCTCTCCACCCAGGACGGGATCGACGCGGCCATCGACCAGTTCCGCAAGATCCGCGACAACGTCATCGTCTGGGGCTCGGGCTCTGAATCCCAGAACCTGTTCCTCCAGGAAGAGGTGGTGATGGGCAACATCTGGTCGACCCGCGCGCACCTTCTGAAGGACGAGATGGACGAGGGGACCTTCGCCGTCTCCTTCGACGGCGGCGTGATGTCGCCCGGCACCTGGGTCGTTCCCAAGAACAACCCCGCCGGCGCCGAGGAGGCGATGAAGTTCATCGCCCACGCCCAGGATCCCGCGCTGCAGGTGAAGTGGTTCGAGCTGATCGGCTCGGCCCCGATCAACCCCGCCGCGGCCCCGCTGGTGCCCGAGTCGATGGCCGCCTGGAACCCGACCTCGCCCGAGAACGTGGCCACCCAGATCCTCTACAACGACGAGTGGTACGCCGCGAACCAGATCGCCGCGGAAGAGAAATACGTCAACGCCCTGATCAACTGAGGCGAGACGCCCCTCGCCCCGCCCCCCGCCTGCCGCGCGGGGCGGGGCACAGGGCCGGCGCGCGCCCTCCGCGCGCGCCGGCCGCCCCCTGATTTCCGGCCTGACCGCGCGGCGCGCGCAGGCCCCCGACGCGGATCACGCCATGACCTCCGACAAGGCCCGATACTGGCTGCTCGCCCTCCCCGCGCTCGCGGTGATGGTGATCTTCTACATCTGGCCCCTGGCGAGCATCTGGGCGATCTCGGTGACCGAGCCCGAGCTCGGCTTTGGCAACTACGTCCGGGGCGCCGAGTCCCAGGCCGTGACCACCTCCTTCGTGATCACCTTCCGCGTCGCCGCCCTGACCACCGTGTTCTGCGTGATCCTGGGCTACATCTGCGCCTACGCCATCGCCAACACGATCCGGCGCGCCAAGCCCCTGCTGATCGCGCTGGTGCTGCTGCCGTTCTGGGTCTCGGTGCTGATCCGCAGCTTCTCGTGGATCGTGCTGCTGGGCCGCTCGGGCATCGTCAACGACGCGCTGCGCGACGTGGGCGTCATCGAGCGCCCGCTGCGCCTGATGCACAACGAATTCGGCGTGGTGCTGGCCATGGTCCACGTGATGCTGCCGTTTGCGGTGCTGCCGCTGCTGGCCAACATGCGCGGCATCTCGCCGGCCTACACCGACGCCGCCCGCGGCCTGGGGGCGAGCGAGCTGACCGCCTTTCGCCTCGTCTACATGCCCCAGACGCTGCCCGGCATCGGCTCGGCCGCGCTGCTGGTCTTCGTGCTGTCGCTCGGCTTCTACATCACGCCCGCGCTGCTGGGCGGGGGCCGGGTGCTGATGGTCTCCGAATACATCACCTACCAGATCCAGGAGTTCCTGAACTGGGGCCTCGGCTCGGCCCTCTCGGTCGCCCTGCTGGTCGCCACGGCCCTGGTGCTGGTGATCGCGGGCCGGTTCCTGAACCTGAAGAACGCCCTGCTGGAGCGGAACTGACATGGCCGGATCCACCGCCCCCCAGACTGTCGGCGAGACCGCCCGCGCCACCCCCTTCCGCATCGCCATGTCCACCGGCGGCTGGCTGGTGGCGGCCTTCCTCGCCCTGCCGATCCTGGTGGTGATCCCGGTCTCGCTGACCGACACCTCCTATATCGGCCTCCCGAAGGAGGGTCTCAGCCTCCAGCACTACGAGTCCTACTTCACCTCCGCCCGCTGGCTGGGGGGGACGCTGGCCTCGATCCTGGTGGGGCTGGCGGTGGCCTTCTTCGCGACCGTGCTGGGGACCGCCTTCTCGATCGGCGTTTGGTTCCTGGGCGGACGAGCCGCGACCATCGCGCGCTGGGTGCTGATCGTGCCGATCCTGGTGCCGCCGGTGGTGCAATCCTTGGGCTTCTACCGGTTCTGGGTGCAGCTCGGCCTGATCGACACCTGGACCGGGGTGATCCTCGCCCACACGCTGCTGGCGCTGCCCTACGTCTCGATCTCCGTGTTCGCGGCGCTGGCGAACCTCGACCCCAAGCTGCCCCAGGCGGCGCGCTCGCTCGGCGCCAACATCTGGCGCACGGTGTGGGAGGTCGTCGTCCCCGCCGCCCGTCCCGGCATGATCACCGGCGCCGTCTTCGCCTTCATCGTCAGCTTCGACGAGATCGTCGGCGTCCTCTTCATCACCGTCCGCCGGGTCGAGACCCTGCCCAAGCTGATCTGGGAGGGCATCCAGGACAACATCGACCCCACGATCGCGGCCGTCGCCACGATCCTCGTGGTGATCTCCCTGATCGTCGCCGTGATCTCGGGCCTGCGCCGCACATGACCCGCCTGCTCCTGAAGAACGCCGCCTGCGCCCTCCCCGGCGCGCCCGGAACCGACGGCCCCCGCATCGCGCCGGCCACGCTCGCCATCGAGCACGGCCGCATCGCCGCCGTGCTGGAAGACCCCCCCGCCGGAACCGACTTCGCGGATTTCGAGCCCATCGACTGCTCTGGCCGCCTCATCATCCCCGGTCTGGTCAACGCCCACACCCACGCGGTCCTGCTGGCCCTGCGCGGCACCATCGAGGACGTCGAGGGCAACCTCGTCTACCAGTACATGGTCCCCGTCTCCTACCTGCTGACGGGCCCCGAGCGTGCCGCCATCGCCCGCCTCGCCTGCGCCGAGGCGATCCGCTCCGGCACGACCACCCTCGTCGATCCGCTGCGCCACGTCGCCGACTACGCCCCCGCCATGGCCGCCTCCGGCCTGCGCCTGTGGCTGGCCGAAAGCTGCGCGGATGCGGTCACGACCGAAGTGGGCAAGGGCCAATACCGCTTCGACCGCGCCTTCGGGCAGACCTTCCTCGACCGGACAGAGGCGCTGATCGAGCGCTTCCACAACTCCGAGGACGGCCGCGTGCAGGTCATGGCCGCCGCCCACGGCCCCGACAACTGCTCCCCGTGGATGCTGGAGCAGGTGAGCGAGCTCGCCGCCCGCCACGGCCTGCGCCGCACCATCCACCTCTCCCAGATCATCTCGGAAAAGACCCAGGTCGAGGCGCTGCACGGCTGCACCTCCACCGAATACCTCGCCCGCAACGGGTTTCTGGGCGACGATCTGCTGGCCGTCCACTGGACCTTCTGCACCGAGAAGGACGTCGGCATCCTCGCCGAGCACGGCGTCCACTTCATCCACTCCCCCGCCTCGATGTCGGCCAAGGGGCCTCACCCGGCCCCGGTCCGCGCCATCCAGGAGGCCGGGATCAATATCGCGCTCGGCTCCGACAACATGACCGAGGACATGTTCCAGTCGATGAAGACCGCGCTGGTCCTGCATCGCGGGGCCTGGGGGCGCTCGGTCCGCCCCTCCCCGGGCCGGGTCTTCGACTACGCCACCGTCAACCCCGCCAGAGCGCTGGACCGCCCCGACCTCGGCCGCATCGCGCCGGGCGCGGCCGCCGACCTCGCCATGATCGACCTGACGCAGGCGAGCATGGCCCCCACCGTCTCGGCCATCTCCAACCTCGTGCACTATGGCCACCCTGGCCTCGTCACGGATACCATGGTCGCCGGCCGCTTCCTGATGCGCGACCGTCGCCTGACCACAATCGACGAGCCCGCCGCCGTCGCCGAGGCGCAGGCCGCCACGCGCTCGATGTGGACCAAGTTCGAGGCCGAGGGGCACGACGTCCCCGTCCCCCGCTTCGACGCCCTGACGACCGGAGACCCTGCATGACCTTCTCGCTTGTCGGCCGCTGCGCGCGCACCGGCGCCTATGGCGCGGCGATCACCACCTCGGACCTCGCGGTGGGCTCGCGCTGCGTGGGGCTCGCGCACGGCAAGGGCGGGGTGCTCAGCCAGCACCGCACCGACCCCCGCCTGCGCGACCTCGGCGTGCGCCTGCTCGCAGAAGGGGCCTCGGCCGACGCGGTGCTGACCGAGATCTGCGGCTCGACGCCGGACATCGAGTGGCGCCAGGTCGGCGTGATCGACGCCCAGGGCCGGATCGCCGTCCACCACGGCCGCTCGATGTATTCGATCTATTCCCACGCGGTGGTCCCCGACTGCCTGGCGCTCGGCAACATCCTCGACAACCCCGAGGTTCCGGTCGCCATGGCCGAGGCCTTCGCCGGGCAGCCCCAAGCGCCGCTGGCCGAGCGCCTGCTGGCGGGCCTCGAAGCCGGCCGCGAAGCCGGCGGAGAGGTCGGCGACCGCCTCCTTTCGGCCGCCCTGCGCGTCTCGGGCCCCCACGAGATCGACCTCTGCGACCTGCGCATCGACATCGCCGACGGCGATGCGGTCCACCAGCTGCACCGCCTCTACGAGGCCTGGGGCGGGCGGGGCGAGGCGATCCGCAAGGTCGCCCTCTCCCCCGACGGCGTGCCGGTGAACCGCGCCCTCTTCGAGGCCTCCATCGCCCGCATCAAGGCCCTCGACCTCACCGACCGCTTCCCGACCGAGCGTCGCCGCCAGGCCTGGACCCTGACCGAATGAGCGCCGCCCCCATCGCCCCCGGCGACGGGGAGAACTACTGGCGCGACGGCCGCCCGCCCTACATCCCGCGCCCCGCGCAGATGCCGGCCGAGGTCGACGTCGCCGTGATCGGCGCCGGCTTCACCGGGTTGCGCACGGCGCTGGAGCTCGCCCGCGCCGGCCGCTCGGTCGCGGTGCTCGAGGCGCGCGACATCGGTCATGGCGCCTCGTCCCGCAACGGCGGCATGGTCGGCCCCAGCTTCCACAAGCTGGGCATGGCGGGCCTCACCTCGGCCTATGGCGAGGCGAAGGCCGCCGCAATCATGCGCGAGGGGATGCTCGCCCTCGACCATTTCGAGAGCTTCGTGGCCGAGGAGGGCATCGACTGCGCCCTGACCCTCCCCGGCCGCTTCCGCGGCGCCCCCACCGCCGCCAGCTATGAGGCGACCGCCCGCGAATGCGAGCGCATCTCGAAGGCCGTGGGCCTGCCCTTCGAGATGATCCCCAAGGCGCGCCAGCGCGATCACATCGGCTCGGACTTCTACCAGGGCGGCGTCCTCTACCTGCGCGACGGCGGCATCCAGCCCCGCCTGCTGGTCGAGGCGCTGGCCGAGCGCGCCGAGGCCGCCGGCGCGATGCTGTTCGAGACCACTCCCGTCTCCGGCCTCCGCCGCGAGGGTGAGCGCGTCGCCCTGCGCCTCCCCTCCGGCACGCTGCTGGCCCGCGACGTGGTGGTCGCCACCAACGGCTACGGCGCCCCGGGCGCAACGGCGCCGCTGGGCCCGCGCGTGGTGCCGATGCTGACCGGCGTGGCGGCGACCGAGGAGCTGTCGCCCAACCTGATGCGCGACCTGACGCCCGCGGGGAACAATTTCGGCGAGAACCGCCGAGTCTTCACGTGGTTCCGCCCCACGCCCGACGGCAAACGCTTCATCTTCGGGGGCCGCATCGGGCCGATGAACGGCTCGCGCGAAACGCGCGCGCGGGCCGTGCGCGCCTCGGCCTCGCGGGTGTTCCCGCAGCTTTCGGACGTGCGCTTCTCGCACCTGTGGACCGGGCGGATCGCCTACACCCAGGATCACGCGCCGCATCTGGGGCGCATCGACGGGGTGTGGTTCGCGGGCGGCTACTGCGGCTCGGGCGTCACCCGCAGCGTCTACTTCGCCGACAAGATCGCGCGCCGGATTCTTGGAAAGCCCGACGCCGGGACCGCCTTCGACGACCTCCCCTTCCCCAAGATCCCGTTCCGCCCCTTCGCCCCCTGGGCCGCCGTGGCGCTGACCCGCTGGCACGCCTGGCAGGACGCGCGCGACGACCGCCGCCGGGGCTGAGGGCTCTCCCGTCCCGGGTCTCTCGAACCCCCGCCGGAGTCGCCCTCCGGCGGGGGTTTCCGTTTGACGCACCGCAAAACGTGGAGTTAACTACAAAACAAGAGTCGAGTTCACGGCCGCCCGTTTCCGCCCCCCGACAGAGAGGTTTCCGATGACCCAGGACGTCCACGATCAGGTCGCGCTCTACATCTCGCGCACCCGCTATCCTTTCCCCGGCCAGCAGGACTGGCCCGAGGGCTATTACGCGATCTGCAACGCCGGCGATCCGAAGCGCGGGATCGAGACCGCGGACGGCGGGATCTACTATCCCGACATCATCATCGTCTCGCCCAAGGACGAGGTGCGCGAGGTCGGCGAGGTCGAGATGACCATCGACCCCTCGAAGATCCCGATGATGCGCCTGGGTTCCGAGACCGCCGACGACCGCACGCCCACCAAGGTGCGCCACTTCTTCCTCTATGTGCCGATGGGGCTGGAGGCGGAGGCCAAGGCGATGCTGGAGGAGGCGGGGATCTCCTACGCCGGCGTGCGCGGTTTCGAGGCGACCGAGGCGGGCTTCCGCATCGTCCCCTTCCACACCGCCGGCGACCAGTACGACCACCAGATCACCGAGCCCGGCCTGGTCTGAGCGTCGGGCCGCGTGCCGTCCTCGGGGGGCGTCGAGCCCCCCTTGGCCGCCCGGCTTGCGCCGGGGCCCCGCCGTCCGCGTCGCGCGGGTCCGGCCGAAGGCCGGAAGGCGCGCCGCAGGCGCGCCTGCGCCGCGGCGCCGAAGGCGTTTCCCCTCCCTGTTGCCGCCGCCGATGCTCGCGCGCCGGCCGCCGTTCGGGCGGCCGGCGCCGGATGCGTCCTCAGGGGGCGTCGAGCCCCCGTCGGCCGCCCGGCTGACGCCGGAGGGCCCCTTGGCGGGCGGATCGAGACGAAGGCGGGCGGGGAGCGTGCGGCGCCGGTCCGCCGGGGCGCCGGATCTGCGGCGCATGGCCCGACGACCAGGGCCTTGAGCGCAAAGCCCTGAACCGATCGGCCGGAGCGCAGGGCTGGCAGGGGCGGCCGGGGGCGCGCGCCGAAGGCGCGCGCGGGTCGCCGCCGTCAGGCGGCGAAACCCGGCGGCGGGCGCCTCAGCGAGGCTCGAGCAGCTCCCACGGGTCGGGGAGCACCGGCATCGGGCATTCGATCAGCGTCGGGCCGGGGCGGGAGATCGCCCAGGTCAGCGCCCCGCCGAGGGCCTCGGGGCCCTCGGCCAGGCGCGCCTCGGCGCCGAAGCTCTGCGCATAGGCCACGAAGTCGGGGTTGCGCAGCTCGGTCGCGATCAGCTTGCCGCCGTGGATCTGGTCCTGCATCCGGCGCACGTTGCCGTAGGCGCCATCCGAGAACACCACCGCCACCGCGTTGATCCCGTGCTGCACGGCCGTCGCCATCTCGTTGGCCGTGAACAGGAAGCCGCCGTCGCCGCAGAGCGCCACCACCGGCGCCTCGGGCAGGGCGGTCTTCACCCCCAGCGCCGTGGCATAGGCGAAGCCCAGCGTGCCCTGGTAACCCGGCGTGATCAGCCGCCGCGGCCGGTCCATGGGCAGGGCGGCGGTCGCCGCATAGCCGATCTGGGTGTAGTCGCAGACCACCGCCGCCTCCATCGGCAGGGCGGCCCGGATGGCCCGCAGATACGCCATCTGCGGGGCCAGACGCTCCTCGAAGAGGGCGGCCTTGCGGGCCTTCAGCGCCGCCGTGCGCTCGGCCCGGGCGGGCGCGTCGGCGGCGATCTCGCCCCCGGCGAGGGCTGCGGCGAGCGCCGGGATCGCCTCGGCCGCGTCGGCCTCCAGCGCCACGGTCGGCGGCGCCCCGCGGGAGAACTGGGCGGGGTCGAGGTCGATGCGGATCACCGCCTGCCCCTCCTCCAGCCCCCAGCGGCGGCGAGGATCGTGCAGGCGGGTGCCCACGGCGAGGATCACGTCGGCCTCGCGCCACAGCTCCCGCCCCTCCCAGGTTCCGACCGCCCAGGGGTGATCGGTGGGCAGCACGCCGACGCCGGTCAGATGGCTGACGACCGGGGCGCCGATGCGCTCTGCGATGGCGGCGAGCCCCTCGCCGCAGGCCAGCGCGCCCGAGCCGATCCAGATCAGCGGACGCGTCGCCCCCGCCAGCAGGGCGGCGGCCTGGTCCATCGCCACCGAGTCCGGCGCGGGAACCGAGCGCGCGGCGGCCTCGACCGAGGCCCCCTCGGCCGGCTTGCGCAACACGTCGGCGGGCAGCTCCACCCCCGCGGGCGCGCGGCCGGAGGCGAGCGCGGCGAAGGCGTCCTGCATCACGCCCGCCACCTCGCCGGCCTCGCTCGCGATGCCGTGGCTGCGGGTCAGCCCGTCGAGAATCGCGGACTGGTCGGGCAGCTCGTGCAGCTCGCCCCCGCCCAGGCCGATGGCCTTCGAGACGATCTGCCCGATCACCGCCAGCACCGGCGCATGCACCGCATAGGCCGTGGACAGCGCCGCGGTCGTGTTCAGGAACCCCGGCCCGGGCACCACCGCATAGGCGCCGACCCGCCCGCTCGCCATCGCATAGCCCAGCGCCATGTAGGCCGCGCCCTGCTCGTGGCGGGGATGGATCACCCGGATCCGGTCGGTGGCGCCATGCAGCGCGTTCATCAGATGGTCGAGCTGCACGCCGGGCAGGGCGAACAGCGTGTCGACCCCGTTGGCGATCAGGCTCTCGACCGCGACCTCGCCCCCGGTGGGAGCATTGGCGGAGGTCTGCGGGGCGGAGCTGGGGGCGGCGGTCATCTTCCGGGTCCTTCCTGCGGTGGGGTCATGCCGGGGCGGGCCTTCCGGGCCCGGCGACGGGCCGGCGCCCAGAAGGCCGCAACGATCTGACTTGGGGTCACCGTGTGCTTGGCATCTGTTGCCGGGGTAGTGTCGCCACGTAACTTGCAGGGGGAAACGCAAGATGGCGATCAGGTTTCATATCATGGCCGCGGCGCTGGCCGTGCCGCTCGCGCTTGGCGCGCAGGCGGCGAGCGCGGTTTCCGTCGAGTTCGACGCAGGCCTTGCGGATGGCGACACGCTCGCTCTCCCCTACGCCGAGGGCGGCTTCTGGTTCACCCAGGTTGTCGGGTCGCAAGCCCAGCTGGTGAACAGCAATCCCTACACGATCCTCTCCCTCGGCATCCTCCCGCTTCCCTTCGTGGGGGACACGGTCCGGATCCACCGGGACGGGGGCGAAACCTTCACCTTCGACTCGTTCGTTCTGGTCGGGCCGGGGACGGGGGCCACGAACTTCGACTCCATCGACATCTTCGGCCTGGTCGGCGGAAGCGTGACCGAGGAGTTGCTGGGCCTGACGGCGGCCGGCCCGGGTCTCTCGACGGTCGTCGCGTCCGGCTTCTCCGCGCCGGTCGACCAGGTGCGCATCGTGCTCTCGCGCATCGGGGACGAGGCGCTGTGGTTCGACTCGATGACCTTCGACGAGCCTGCCGCGACCTCCGCCGTGCCGCTTCCCGGGGCGCTGCCGCTGCTGGCGGCGGGCCTCGGCGGTCTCGTGCTGCTGCGCCGGCGCGCCTGAGCCCGGGCGCCCGGCCGATCCGGCCATGCCCGAAGTTCCCGGTCCGGCCATGTCCGAAGTCCCCGGTCCGGCTGCGGCCGGTCCGGGGCCCCCAAGAATCTGCGGGCCGCTGGGCGCCGGTCCGCGGGGCGCTCCCGGGGGAGGGCTCAATGGCGATAGTCCGGCTGCTCGCGGTCCAGCTTGCGGCGCAGGGCCTGCCAGGGCAGCCAGCCCTTGTTGGGGCCCGGCGTGAACTGGGCCGCGGTGCGCTCGACCACCTGCGTGGGCGGGATCGACAGCTCCGCCCCCGTCGACTGGGCGGCGACCTGCAGGCGGCAGACCTGCTCGAGGTAATACATGTTGTAGAAGGCCTCGGGCACGTTGCGGCCCACGGTCAGCAGGCCGTGGTTGCGCAGCAGCAGGCAGGTCGCGGTCCCCAGATCCCGCACGATCCGCTCCCGCTCCGAGAGGTTGTCGTCCGCCGCGATCCCCTCGTAGTCGTGGATCGCCACGCGGCCGTGGAACTCCATCGACATCTGGTTGAGCATCAGCAGCCCGCCGGCCTGGGCGCACACCGTCATCCCGGCCTGGGTGTGGGTGTGCATCACGCAGGCGGCGTTCGGCGCCTCGCGGTGAACGGCCGAGTGGATCACGAAGCCCGCCGGGTTCACCGGCCAGGCGGTCTCCTGCTTCGGCTCGCCCTCCGCGTCGACCAGCACCAGGGAACTCGCCGTGATCTCCTCGAACAGCAGCCCATAGGGGTTGACCAGGAACTGATGCCCGGCCCCCGGCACCCGGACCGAGAGGTGGGTGAACACCGTGTCGGTCATCCCGAAATGCGCGATCAGCCGGTAGGCGGCGGCCAGGTCCTCGCGCAGCTCCCGCTCGGTGGGGACGTGGTCGGGGCCGGGCGGCTGGGGGAGGGTCGCGGGCAGGTTCTGCGAATTCAGCATCGGAAGGCTCCGGGAGGGGGAGGCGAGGCGGTCGGCTCGTCGGCCAGCGGGTCGTCCCGCTCGGTCCGGGTGCGGTTCACGGGGGCGTCGCGGTCGGGATGGCCCACGGCGACGCCGACGGGCAGGCGCAGGCCGGGGTCGGCGCCCAGGAACCGGGCCACCGCTTCGCCGTGCATCGCCCAGTCGGCCTGGGGGCAGGTCCCCAGCCCCGCCTCCTCGAACAGCAGCATCAGGGTCTGGAGGTAGATGCCCAGATCCAGCCACTGCCAGGCCACCGCCTCGCGCGGCATCAGCAGGAACACGCCCACGGGGGCGCCGAAGAACTGGAAGTTCTCCTCGTTCCAGGCCGCCCGGGCGGCCGCGTCGGCGCGGTCGATGCCGAGCGCGCCATAGAGGATCTCTCCGTTGCGCACCTGCCGCCGGCGCCAGTCCGGCAGGGGGCCGCCCTCGGGCTGAAACGGCGGGTCCACGCTCTCGCCGCCGGGCTCGGCGGCGCGCAGCGCGCGCATGATCGCCCGCAGCTCGCCCATCCGCGCCCCGTCCACGATCCGCGCCGACCAGGGCTGCACGTTCGAGCCCGAGGGCGCACGGGCCGCACGCCGCACCACGTCCTCGACCAGCCCCCGCTCCACCGGCGCCTCGAGGAACGCGCGCACCGAGCGGCGCGCGTTCACGACCGCCGAGACCGAGGTCCCCGCGGGTCCCTGCCGCCCTGCGCTCAAGAGGGCAGGGTCCATTCCGGGCCGCGCGGCGTCTCGACATACTCCGGCCAGCGGTAGTGGATCGGCGGCTCGAAATCGGCCGGCAGCAGGGGGGCCACCCATTGCGTTCCGCCGATCCCGCCGCCGGTGCGCTCCTCGAACTCGGCCTTCGCGCGGGCCAGCGCCTCGGCGTCGGTCATCAGGTCGAGCACGGTGGTCGCGATCACCTCGGCGGCCTTCGACCACATCGGGTCGATGCAGGCGGGCACGCCGCCCATGGCGTGACGCACCCACTCGGGCCAGCGGGCGCCGTCGGGGCGGGCCTCCATCGTCGGCCGGGCCACATAAAGGCGCACGGTCGGCGCGTGCCAGGTGTAGTCGACATAATCGTCGGCGGCGTAGTTCAGCTGCCAGGCGGGAAGCTGCTCGCGAAAGCTCTCCTCGGCCTCCCACGGCGGGGTCAGCTTCTCCATGCCGGCCAGCAGGGGCGCCTCGGTCTCTGGCGTCCCCAGCTCCTTCTGAAGCGCGCGGGCGAAATCCTTCGCCTCGTCGGACCACCTGGGCGGCCCCAGCTTCTCGAAATTCCGGAAAGTGATCTCGGCCATCGCCTTGTTGGGCAGGCCCGCGCGCGTGCGCGCCACCCAGTCCGCCCGCCAGGTGCAGTGGGTCATGCCCGCCACCTGCTCGGCGTTGCGGTCAAGCACGGCATAGGCCGCCTCGCACATCTCGATCGAGGGCGCGCGCAGGGTGAACTGCACCTGCCCGAAGGCCGGCGCGATGTTGTCCGAGGTCGCCTGGCCCGCCACCGGAATGAACTCGTTCATCGCCCAGGAGCCGGTGTGGGGCAGCATCGACTCCTTCATCATCTTCGAGGTGGTGTACATCATGCACACCGCGTCGATCGCCCCCGGCGCGCGGGCCGAGGCGTGCTGGTGGGTGGCGCCCCCGGCCGAGTGGCCCTGCTGCCAGGTCTCGGGGTGCTCGCATTCGAACGTGTACATCCGGCTCCACAGCGGGGCGGAGGTCGTCTCCCAGAAGCAGCCGTTGGTCAGCGCGGGGAAGCTGTGGGGGTGAAAACTGATCGCGGCGTCGAGCCCGTCGTAGAACCCCTTCGCCGCATGGATCGGCTTCGAGCCGCACAGCTTCTCGGCCGGCTCCCCGAAGAACACCAGCGTGCCGCCGAGGCCGTGCGCCTCCATCGCCTGCTTGGCGGCCAGAAACCCCGCGAACGCCCCGATCCCCAGCGCCGAATGCGGGTCGGTGTGTCCGGCCGCGTGGCGCGAGGTCCCCTCCCGCGGCTGGCGTCGGGGAACCGGCGCCTGGCTCTGGCCCGGCACGGCGTCGTATTCGGCATAGCCCGCGATGGTCGGGCCCTCGCCGTTCGACCAGGTGGCGCGGAAGGCGGTGGGCATGCCCCCCGTCCCACGCTCGACCGCGAACCCCTCGGCCTCCAGCCGGTCCATGTACCAGGCCGAGGACTTGTACTCGCGCCACGACGGCTCATGGAAATGCCAGATCGTCATGTGATCGCGGCTCAGGCCCTCATGGTTGGCCTTCAGCCAGTCCAGGGCCGCGGCCTGGGCGTCGGTCCAGTCGCTCATGCTCACACCTCGTCGCGGATCAGGGGGGCGGTCGAGCAGTGCAGCCCGCCGCCGCCGAGGATCACCTGGTCATAGGGGATCTGCAGGATCTCGACCCCCGCGCCGCGCAGCTCGCGCTCGGTGCGGGTCGAGAGGCCGTCGGGCATGATCACCCGCCCCGGCGCGATGGCGAGGCTGTTGATGATCGAGCCGTCGTCCTCCGGGCACACCTCGACGATGCGGATCCCCTTCGCCTCCAGCTCCTGCAGAAACCACCACGGCAGCAGGGTCGAGTTCACCAGCGCCAGATCCGGCTGCAGCATCACGAACAGCCCGTCGATATGCAGCCGGTAGCCGGTCAGCTGCACGCGCAGCAGCTCGACCCCCTGCGCGGCCAGCACCTCGCCGACCTGCCGCGCGCCCTCCTCGTTGACGCGGGACGAGACGCCCACCACCGCGGTCTTCGCGTTCAGCCAGGCGAAGCTGCCGCCCTCGAACACGCCCGTGCCGTTGATCGTGCGCAGGATCGGGCAGCCGAGCGAGGCGAGCGTGCGGGTCGCCGGCAGCTCCTCGCCGCGCCGGATGCGGGGCCCGAGGCGGGTGACGATGGCGCCGCCGCCGATCCCCACCACGGAATCGCGGGTGTAGCAGGTCTTCATCCGGTCCTTGGCGGCGCGGTCGATGAACACGACCTCCACCCCCTCGGCGCGCAGCAGCTCGACATAGGCGTCATGCTGGGCCTGCATCGCGGGCAGGTCCGGGGGCATGTCGCCGCGCCAGTACCAGCCCGCCTGCTCGTCGCCATAGGAATTGAAATCGAGCTTCTTGGAGGCGTCCACCTGCAGCAGCTCGTCTCCGGGCCGGTGCATCAGCACCACCCGCAGTTTCCCCACGTCATTGGTGCAGCCCCAGGCGCGGCCCCACCAGCGCTCCAGCTGGTCGGGCGCCTCGAAGGCGGGCTCCGGCTCGGAGGGGAAGCGCTTGATGGTCTGGTTGTAACGCCACTCGTTCTCGGTGATCGCGGACACGGGGGGCTGCTCCTTCAGGCCGGGCGCGGAGGGGGAGCGGGCCGCCGCGCCAGGCGGGGCCGCGGGCGTCATCGTAGACGCGCCTTCGGCGCCGCGGCAAGACGGAAATGGAGTGTGCTCCAAAGTTGGAGCCGAATCACGTTTCGCCTCAGGCGGGGGCCGGTTCCGGCGCCACGCCCACGGCCCGCGGCGCATCGCCCTCGGCGGTCGAGGCGGCGAGCCGGCGCGTCCCCTGCTCGGTCGTCAGCCCCTCGAGGATCAGCCGGACATGGGGCACGCCCATCCGCAGCAGGTCCTCGATCGTGCCCGCCTCGGTGGCCACGAAGCGGCTGAAATCCCAGGTGGTGATGCCCACGATCAGGTCCGCCAGGTGCCCCAGGTCGATGTCCCGGCGCAGCAGCCCGCGGTCGCGATAGGTGGTCAGCAGGCGCACATAATGCCCCCGGATCAGGTTGTTGAGCCGCGCGCCCGTGCGGCTGGGCCGGGCGCCGGGCTCCATCTGCTGGGCCGAGAGGATCACCCGCCAGCACTCCCGCGACAGGTGGCGCATCGCCTGCTCGGCCAGCAGCCGCTCGAACCCCAGAATCGCGGCCAGCGGGTCCTCCGGCAGGTCGGCCAGATAGGCCCGACGGTCCGGCAGGGCCGTGCGCACGTGGCGAATCGCCAGCGCCATCAACAGGTTGGGCTTGGTCGCGAAGTAATTGTAGACCGTCGCCGGCGCCACCGAGGCGCTGTCGGCGATCGCCTCGATCCGGGTCGCCTCGTAGCCGTCCCGGAAGAACAGCTCTTCGGCCGCGTCGAGCACCTGCTGCAGCCTGCGCCGCTTGTGTTTCTGCCTCAGGCCGCCTGACGCCACCGATTCGCCTCCCGCGTGAAATCGCCTTCCGCGCAGCCATACCAGACCGGGCGGAAAGGGCCTACATAGATGAAACTCCAAAAATGGAGTTGACATTAGAAACGGCCGGCCGCAGCGTTTTCCGCATCGCAGCATAACGGAGACCGTCCGGCATGACCCCAGCCGCCAGCCCTCGCGTCCCGGCCCTTCGCGCCGCCGCCCCGCAGGCGTCCGGATGCTGAGCCTGATCGACAACCCGCCGCCCTGGCCCGACGGCGCCCGCTGCGCGGTGTGCTTCGCCTACGACTTCGACGCCGAGAGCCTGCTGCACCTCTATTACCCCTCCGACGACGTGCGCCGCCGCGTGGCGCTCGCCCAGAGCCTGCGCTACGGCGCCACGGTCGCCATCCCGCGGATCGCGAAGATCTGGAACCACTTCGGCATCCGCCAGACCGTGTTCACCCCCGGCTGGTGCCTCGAAAGATACCCCGAGGCCATCGCCCTGCTGGTCGAGGGCGGGCACGAGATCGGCCACCACGGCTGGCTGCACGAGCGGATCAACCAGTTCTCCCGCGAGGACGAGGAAAAGGTCCTGATCGCCGGCATCCAGGCCATCGAGAAGGCCACCGGCGCCCCCCCCGTCGGCTACCGCTGCCCCTCGGGCGCGTTCTCCGAACACACGCTCGACCTTCTGGTCGAGCACGGGCTGCGCTACGACGCCTCGCTCTCGGGCTACGACGTGCCCTACCTGATCAAGCGCCCCGACGGCCGCGGGCTGGTCGAACTCCCGCACGAGGCGACGGCCGACGACTGGAACCAGTACGTCAACCTGCCCCCCTCCGGCTGGACCATGCAGCCCCGCGCCCCCGCCGTGGCCCGCGAGGTCTTCCAGGCCGATTTCGACGCGGCCTGGGAGCATGGCGGCCTGTGGACCGCGGTCTGGCACCCGTTCGTCTCCGGCCGCCTCGCGCGGGCCGAGGAGCAGGTGCGCCTGATCGAGCACATGATGGCCAAGGGCGACGTCTGGTTCGCCACCTGCGCCGAGATCGCCGCGCACGTCGAGGGCCTGATCGCCCGCGGCGCGTGGACCCCGCCCGAGGAGACGCTGCCCTTCTACGACGGCGCCGTCGAGCAGCTGGTTCATCCCAGCCGCTGAGGCGCTCCGCCATCCGGCCGGGCGGCTCCCGTCCGCCGGTCCCCCGCGACGCAGGCCCCCGACCGGGGAACCCGCGCCGACCAGCCCGCGACGGACGCCCCGGCAACAGGGACGCCGCGCACCGACATGGAGGTCATGATGAAACGGATCACCCAGGCGGCCCTGGCCGCGACCCTCGCTCTCGGCGCCGCGACGGCCGCCGGCGCGCAGGCGCTTCCCGAACGCATCGCCAGCTCCGGCGTGCTGAAGTCGGCGCTCAACGCCGGCTACGCGCCGATGGAGATGCTCGACCCCGCCACCAACGAGTTCACCGGCTTCGACGTCGATCTGCTGGCCGCCGTCGGCGACAAGCTGGGCTTCGAGGTCGAATACCTCAACGGCTCGTTCGAGGCGATGATCCCGGCCCTGCAGTCGGGCCGCGTCGACATCATCTGGTCGGGCTTCTACGACACGCCCGCGCGTCGCGAGATGTTCGACTTCATCGACTACCTGCGCGCCGGCGCCCAGTTCTACGCCCCCCTCGCCGCGGGGATCGAGACCCAGGCCGACCTCTGCGGCCAGACCGTCACCACCTCGCGCGGCACCTCCTACCCCGCCACGGTCGAGAAGTGGTCCGAGGAGAACTGCGTGGCCAACGGCGCCGAGCCGATCACCGTGATCGTCGACACCGACCGCGGCCAGCAGTTGACCAACCTGCGCACCGGCCGCGCCGTCGCCGCCGTGCAGGGGCTCGAGTCCGTGCCCACCATCCTCGAGGACTACCCCGACGAGTTCATGGCCCTGGGCGAGCCGATCTCCTCGGCCCTGATGGGCATCGCCTTCCCCAAGGAGGAGGAGCAGCTTCGCGAGGCCTTCCTCGCCGCCCTCACCGAGCTGAAGGAGGAGGGCGTCTACGCCGAACTGATCGCCAAGTGGAAGCTGGGCCTCTCCTCGCTCGATGAGTTCACCGTCAACCAGGGCCCGCAGCCCTGATGGCCGCGGCCGGCTCCGCGATCGCTCCGGCGCGGCGCGAGGCCGTGCCGGTGGTCGACGTCTCCGCCATGACCGTGGTTCGGCCCCGTCGCTGGGGCCGGATCGCGGCGGTGGTCCTGATGCTTCTGGTCATCGCCTGGCTGATCAAGGCCTTCGCCGAGGGCAAGATCGCCTGGGCGATCACCGGCCAGTACATGTTCTGGCCCACGATCCTGATGGGCGTGGTCAACACCATCTGGATGTCCATCGCCTGCATGATCATCGGCATCGTCATCGGGGTGCTGGTCGCCGTCATGCGCGGCTCTCCGAACCCGGTGCTGCGCTCGGTCGCGGTGGGCTATCAGTGGTTCTTCCGCGGCACGCCGGTGATCCTGCAGCTGCTGATCTGGTTCAACCTCGCCCTCGTCTTCCCCTATCTCGGCATCCCGGGCCTGTTCCAGGCCCGCACCGTCGACGTGATCACGCCCGCCATGGCCACCCTGCTGGGCCTCGGCCTCAACCAGGGCGCCTACACCTCCGAGGTGATGCGCGCGGGCCTCCTCTCGGTCGACCGCGGCCAGTACGAGGCCGCCCAGGCCATCGGCATGAGCTACTGGGCGAGCCTCAAGCGCATCATCCTGCCCCAGGCGATGCGGGTGGTGATCCCGCCGCTCGGCAACGAGTTCATCGGCCTGGTGAAGATGACCTCGCTGGCCTCGATCATCGGCTTCGCCGACGTCCTGCGCACCAGCCAGGACATCTACTACGTCAACGCCCGCGTCATCGAGCTGCTGATGGTCGCCGCCGCCTGGTATCTGGCGGTGGTCACGATCCTCAGTCTCGGCCAGGCCCGGCTCGAGCGCCGCTTCGGACGCGGCTTCGCCTCGGGGGTGCGCGACCGATGACCCGGATGGAGACCGCCATGGACCCCGCCGCCCCCGCCGCGCCCGAGGCGACCCTCGCCCCCGGCCTGCCCATCGTTTCCGGCCAGCGGGTGGGCAAGCTGTTCGGCGACTTCCGCGCCCTGTCGGAGGTCTCGATCGACGTCGCCGAGGGCGAGGTGGTCTGCATCATCGGCCCCTCGGGTTCCGGCAAGACCACCTTCCTGCGCTGCCTCAACCAGCTCGAGCGCATCGACGAGGGCGCCCTCTGGCTCGACGGAGAGCTCCTCGGCTGGCGCCTCGAGTCCGACCGCCTCCACCCCCTCCCCGAGGCCGAGATCGCCCGTCAGCGCCGCAAGACCGGCATGGTCTTCCAGCGTTTCAACCTGTTCCCCCACATGACCGCCCTTCAGAACATCACGGAAGGCCCGGTCCAGGTCCTGCGCGAGCCCCGCGGCCAGGCCGAGGACCGCGGCCGCCGCCTCCTCTCCCGCGTGGGCCTCGCCGAAAAGGCCTCGAGCTACCCCAAGGACCTCTCCGGCGGCCAGCAGCAGCGCGTGGCCATCGCCCGCGCGCTCGCGATGAACCCCAAGGTGATGCTCTTCGACGAGCCCACCTCCGCCCTCGACCCCGAACTCGTCGGCGAGGTCCTCTCCGTCATGAAGGACCTCGCCCGCGCCGGCATGACGATGGTGGTGGTCACCCACGAGCTCGGCTTCGCCCGCGAGGTCGCCGACCGCGTGGTGTTCATGGACCAGGGCCGCGTGGTCGAGACCGGCTCCGCCCAGGCGCTGATGGACGACCCGCAGGAGGAGCGGACCCGCAACTTCATCCGCTCGGTGGCGGGGCGGGAGTAGGGGCAAGCCCTACGTCGTTGATAGCCGACAGAGGCGGTGCCAGAGTTTCGGCGTCCAGTGCAGCCGGAGCCATTCGACATGCCAAGCAGCGAACCTCCCCCCGGATGGGGTGACGACATGCTGACGGAATATCTGGAAAAATGCCGGAGCAACCAGTTTGCTTCGTTTCACGGCAAGCGGACGGTATTCCGAGACCTTGCCGCCGTCGATCGAGTCTTTAGGGCAATGTTCGATAAGGCCGTCAATCCGCGCCCGCTCCGGCCTGTAGGGTTTTTTCTACGCTCCCATTCTGCATACCTTTCGGCGGTTAGCATGGTCGCTGCGGGGCAACTTATCGAGGCATCCGCCGTTCTGAGGCTATCGCTGGAGCAGGCTGCTTACGGGCACTACATAGCTCGGGACGAGAACCGCTACGAGGTCTGGATGCGTCGGGGGGAGAGCGAGGCCGCTCGGAAAGCCGTTCGCACAGAGTTTCAGGCGCGAAAGATCTTCAACGTCCTTAAGTCTGATGACACCACGCTGGCTGCGATCTACGACAAGCTCTATGAAAAGCTGATTGATGCGGGCGCACACCCAAATGAATTCGGAGCGATGCTCAGCACGACAGTTGCGGAGAGCGAGAAAGGCGACATGTCTTTCGACACGATTTACCTCCACCAGAATGGCGTCCCGCTCGACTACTGGTTCCGGCTCTGCGCACAAGTCGGGATATGGGCTTTGCGCGCAGCCGATCTTGTCTATCCCGAGCGCTCAAAGCTGACGCGTGCGAGGTATGATCTCGACGCCCTGATCGCCCGCTACTGAGGCCGGTATCCGAGCTACACTGGCAGAAAGCGCTCGAGCGCTGCCGGCTGCCTTGGCTAGGATGTGCCCCGCGCCACCGGCGGCAGGATCGCCGGCATCCGCACGCGCAGCGCCTGCGTCACCTCGTAGCCGCGCACGCCGGCGCAGGAGATGCCGGCGTCGATCAGCATCGCGCGGGCGGTCTCCTCCTGGCCGAGGGGGACGTAGAGGAGGAAGTGTTTCGCCGGGCGGCCGGTGTCGGGGTCGGTGTAGTGGCCCTCATAGACCGCGGCCTCCGAGCAGGCGCGCCAGAAAGGGAGGCGGGTCTCAGAGACCTCGGTCTCGACCATCGCGATCTTGCAGGGGCGACCTTCGGCGTCGACCACCACCACCGAGGGGAACAGGTCTCCCGAGGGGCCGGGGATGGCGCGGCGGGCGTGCAGGCGGGTGTTGGTCAGGCAGTAGAGGTCGAGGCCCCACTTCTCGGTCCCCTCTCCGGGAAACGGAAACCGCTCGGCCAGCAGGAAGCGGATCACCGCCTCGCGGGCGTCGTCGTCTAGATGCGCACGCACCGGGTCCTGATCGGCCGGGGGCGGGCTATCGGGGCGGTGGTCCTTGGAATTGCCCAGCGTCCGGTGGGGCAGGACGTGGACCGTGCCGTCCTCGTCCACCCGCACGCCGCGCAGCGCGTGATAGCTGATGCCGGCCCCCTCCAGCATCGCCAGCGCCTCGTCCTCGCGGCCCTGGGGGACGTAGATCAAGAGGTGGCGGTCGCCGGTCTCGGTGGTGTCGTCGGCCGCGAGCGAGGCGGCCTGCCAGCGGGGGATCATCTCGGGGTTCAGGTCCGTCTCGACCTCGGCGATCTCGCGCAGGCGGCCCTCGCCGTCGACGATGACGATGTCGGGATAGTGCGGCCCCTCGGGCAGGTCGATGGCGATGCGCGGATGCGTCGGCGCGTTGAACCAGGTGCGGTAGTGCAGCGGCCAGCTGGGGTGCGGCTGGTCGGGGAACGGGAACCGGTTGGCCGCGATGAAGCGGACCGCGCGGTCGTGCTGATCCTGGGTGAGCGTCGCCATGGGGAGCCTCCTGCATGCGGCCGCGCGATGGGGTTGCCCGCATGACGCCGCAGCCAGGCCGCGCCGTCAATGGATTCCACTCCAAGTTTGGAGATGAGTCTGCGATTGCCGAAGTTCCGGGCGCCCCGGCGCCGCTTCCCGCGCCAGCGCCCTCAGCCCGCCCCGGCCAGCTCCAGCATCGCGTCGGCGATCACCTGCGCGCCGGCGGCGGCATGGGCGGGGTCCACGTTCTCGGCGGGGTGATGGCTGACGCCCTTCTCGCAGGGGATGAACACCATGCCCGTGGGGCAGCGCCCGGGAAACCAGCGCGCATCGTGCCCGCCGCCCGAATAGATCTCGCGCCGCGCATAGCCGCGGCGGTCGGCGGCGCGGGCGAAGATCTCGCGCACCTCCGGCGTGAAGACGACCGGCGCGTGCCAGGAGCTGTCGGCCACGCTCACCTCGCACAGCCGCGCCAGCCCCTGCGCGCGGGCGTGCACCAGGTCGCCCAGCCGGATCAGCTCGGCCTGCGAGGGGTGGCGCAGGTCCAGCACCATGTCCACGCGCCCCGGCACCACCGACACCGCATTGGGGCTCACCACGAACCGCCCGAAGGTGAAGCGCAGCACGTCGGTCTCGTCCCGGCACAGCTCGGCCAGCCCCCGGCACACCTCGATCGCGTCCACGAACGCGTCCCGGCGCAGGCTCAGCGGCGCGCCGCCGGAGTGGTCCTCCCGCCCGATGACGGAGATGTCGAGCCGCCGGTGGCCCTGCACCCGGTCCACCACGCCGATCAGCTTGCCCTCGGCCTCCAGCACCGGCCCCTGCTCGATATGCGCCTCGAGCAGCGCGGCGAAGCTTCGATCGAGGGGCGCAGGCGCGGCCTCGGGCAGGGCGGCGGCCAGCGCCGCGACCCCCTCGCCATAGAGCGCGCCGTCGTCGCCCACCACCGCGAGGGCCTCCTCCAGCGCCGTCTCGCCGGCATGCACGGCCGAGCCCAGACACCCGGGGCGAAAGCGCGAGCCCTCCTCGTTGGCCCAGACCACCACCTCCATCGGGCGCCGGGTGACGATCCCCCGATCCTCGGCGATCTCCAGCGCCTCGAAGGCGGCCAGCACGCCGAACACGCCGTCGAACCGGCCCCCGGAGGGCTGGCTGTCGAGATGCGAGCCCGCGACCACGGGGGCCGCGCCGGGCTCGGTCCCCTCGCGCCGCACGAACAGGTTGCCGGCGGGATCCAGCGACAGCGCGAAGCCGCGGGCCAGCGCCAGGTCGGCCAGATGACGGTGGGCGGCGATCTCGGCCGCGTCGAAGGCCAGGCGCCGGACCCCGCCCTCGGGCGTCGCGCCGATGCGGGCGAAGTCCATGTGGCGGGTCCACAGGCGCGCGGCGTCGATCTCGGGCAGGGCGGTCATCGCAGGCTCCTTGCTGGTCTCGCGGCGATCCATGCGGGTTTCGTGCCGACCGGCGCGGACGCCCTCACAGCGCCCCGATGCGCCGGGCGGCGAGGGCCAGACGCTCGACCCCCTCGGGGATGCGCGCCTCGGCGATCGAGGAGAAGGCCATGCGGAAGAAATTCGTCGGCCGGGCCTCGCCGTCGGGGCCGGGATCGGCGAACAGCACCCCGCCCGGTTCGATCAGCACGCCCTCGGCGCGGGCCTCTGCGGCCAGATCCGCGGCGTCCATCCCCTCGGGCCCGCGCACCCAGAAACAGGTGCCGCCAAAGACCGCCCCCTGCGACCAGCCGGGCAGATGCGCGTCGAGCGCGCCGTGCATCGCCTCCCACCGCCCCGCAAAGCTGCGGTGCAGCCGCCCGATCAGCGCGTCATGCGCCCCCAGCGCCAGGAACAGCGCCACCGCGCGCTGGTTGTTGCCCGGCGGGTGGCGCAGCATCAGGCGGCGCAGGGCGCGGGCCTCGGCCACGAACTCGGCCGGGCCCACGATGAAGCCCATCCGCAGCCCCGGCATCAGCGACTTCGACAGGCTGCCCACATAGATCACCCGGTCCGAGCGATCCATCGACTTCAGCGCCGGGGTCGGCTGGCCGCGGTAGTTGAACTCGAACTCGTAGTCGTCCTCGATCACCAGCCCGTCATGGGCCTCGGCCCAGTCCAGCAGCGCGTGCCGCCGCGCCACGCTCATGGTCACAGAGGTCGGCGACTGGTGCGAGGGCGTCACGAAGGCCAGCGACGGCGCGCGGGGCAGGCGGTCGACCACCAGCCCCTCGGCGTCCACCGGGATCGGCGTCACCCGGTCCGAGGCCAGCCCGAGGATGTTGCGCGCATCCGCATAGCCGGGGTTCTCGATCGCCACCGGCGTCTCGCGCCCCACCAGCAGCTGGGCGATCAGATACAGCGCGTTCTGCGCCCCCAGCGTCACCAGCACCTCGTCGGGGCGCGCGGTGATCCCGCGGCGAGGCAGCAGCCGCTGGCGGATCTGCTCGACCAGCATCGGATCGTCCTCGGCGAAGCGGTCGTCGGTCCAGGCGTCGAAGCTCTTGCGGGCCATCGACTGGCGCATGCAGTCGCGCCAGGCGGCGAGCGGAAACAGGTCGGAATCGAGCTGCCCATAGAGGAACGGATAGGGGTATTTCCGCCAGTCCGCCGGCTTGACGATGTTGCGCTGGGCGGTGGGGGCCACATGGAACCGCGCCGCCCAGTCCGGGCGCCGGGCCGCGTGGCCCGCATCGGGCTCGGCCGCGGCCGCCGTCTCGGGCGGGGTCTGCGAGACGTAGAACCCCGAGCGCTCCCGCGCCGCAAGCCAGCCGTCGTCGGCCATCGCCTGGTAGGCCAGCATCACCGTGTTGCGCGACACCCCCAGCCGCTGGGCCATCGCCCGGGTCGAGGGCATCGCCGCCCCGGCGCGGAACTGCCCCGCGAGGATCGCCGAGACCAGCCGCTCCCGGATCTGGGCCTGGAGGGAGACGCCCTCGGCCCGTTCGACATGGATCAACGTATCGCGCATGCGGCCTCCGAGGCGGCAGGCGCCGCCGGGCCGCCCCGCCCGCCTGGAGGGGCGGCGCCGCGGCCGGCCTCAGACTAGCAGAGCCCGCCAGCGCGCATCCAGAGCGTCCGCATCGAAACGCGCCGCGAAGCCAATGGCGACCGCGCGCGACACCCCGTCCGCCGGCGCCTGCGCCCCCCGCCACGAGACCTGGCGGCCGGCGCGGTGGAACTCCACCCACCCCTGACCCGTGCGCGCCACGCCCTTCAGCCGGTAGAGGCCCAGATCCTGCGCCCCGATCAGCGCCTCCGCGCCCGCCGCATCCAGCGCCTGCGCGCCGCTCCACGACCAGCTCCGGTAGTGGGCGCCGTGATCGTGGGCAGGGTCATGACCGCAGTCCGGTCCGCAGACATGATCGGCGGCGACGGGGGCGATCTCTGCGGGGTCGAGCAGCATCTCGATCGGCAGCGCCCCGAAGGCCGCCTCGATCCGCGGCACGCCGGGGGCCATCGCCTCGAGCTTCGCGGCCAGCGCCGCGGTCGCCTCCGCCCCCGCATGGTCGGCCTTCGAGATCACCGCCAGCCCCGCCGCCCGCACCTGGCGGATGAGCGTGTCGGCAAGCAGCGGATCGGCGAGCCCCGCCTCGAAATTCGCCGCGTCCACCAGGGTCGCGGTCAGCGCCAGCGCCATCTCCGGCTCGGCCATCGCGATCTGGGCGACCTTGGCGGGGTCGGCCACGCCCGAGGTCTCGATCACCAGATGCTCGGCCCGCGGGCGCGCCTCGAGGATCCGGTCGATGGCGTCGAACAGATCCCCCCCGATCGAGCAGCACATGCAGCCGTTGGCGAGGCTCAGCGTGTCGCCGTCGCGGTTGAGGATCAGGCTCTCGTCCAGCGGGATCTCGCCGAAGTCGTTGACCAGCACGGTGATCCGCCGGCCATGCGCCTCGCTCAGCAGGCGGTTGACCAGCGTGGTCTTGCCCGCGCCCAGATACCCCGAGATCACGGTCACGGGCAGAGGGGGCACGGGCAGGGGGGCGGGCCCGCCCCCCCGGGTGTCATCGCCCCCGCTCACGCCAGGAACACCCGGCCGCCCGAGACGGTGCCCAGCACCTCGATGTTGCGCAGCTCATAGGGCGCGACGCTCAGCGGATCGTCGGCCAGCACCGCGAAATCGGCCTTCTTGCCGGTCTCGATCGAGCCGATGTCGCGGTCCATCTTCAGCGTCTTCGCCGGGCCCAGCGTGATCGCGTGCAGCGCCTCGGCCACCGTGATCCGCTGGGCCTCGCCCAGCACCCGGCCCTTGGGGGTGATGCGGTTGACCGCGCACCAGGCCACCGTCAGCGGCCCCATCGGCGTCACCGGCGTGTCCGAATGGATCGCCAGCGTCACCCCGTGGTTCAGCGCCGAGCGGCAGGCGTCCATCCGCCTCGCCCGGTCCGGCCCGATCGACAGCTCATAGTGCGCGTCCCCGAAGTACCACATGTGGTTGGCAAACAGGTTGGCGCAGACCCCCAGCGCGGCCATCCGCGCGAACTGGTCCTCGCCCGCCATCTGCACATGCTGCAGCGTGTGGCGATGGTCGGGCCAGGGCGACTTGACCAGCGCCGCCTCGAGCGCGTCGAGCGTCACCTCGGATGCCTCGTCCCCGTTGGTGTGGATGTGCATCTGCACGCGCGCGGCGTTCAGCGCCTCGATCACCTCGAACAGCTGCGCGGGCGGCACGTTCCAGATGCCGTTGGGCTGCCCGCCCAGGTGCCCCGGCCACTTCAGCCGCGCCGTGAACCCCTGGATCGACCCGTCGGTCACGATCTTGACCGAGCCCAGCCGCAGCATGTCCGAGGACCGCTTGCCCAGCGCCTGCGCGCGGGCCACGAAATCGGCCGGCGCCATCTCGCGGAACACCAAAGTGGGCACGATGCGCAGGCAGAAGTCGTCCGAGCCGGTGATCCGCAGCAGCCCGTCCACGTCCTCGTCTTCCAGCATCGCAGCCAGGTCCGTGGCCGTGGTCACCCCGCAGCGCATGGCCGACTTGGCATAGGCGCGCACCGCAGGCTCGCGGCGCGACAGCTCGCGGAAGTCGATCTTGCAGCGGCGCAGGATCGGGAACATGGCGGCCATCTCCTGCAGCTCGCCATTGGGCTCGCCGTTCGAGAACCGCGCCACGCCCTCGACATTGGTGTCGCGCGAATAGCCCGCCATCTCGAGGGCCTTCGAGTTCACCGTCAGCAGGTGGAAGTTGGAATGCACCACCGCCACCGGGCGATCCTTCGAGACCTCGTCGAGGTGGCGGCAGTTCAGCCGCTCGGTGGTCAGGAAGATCGGATCGAAGCCCCAGGCGACGATCGGCTCGCCCTCGGGGATCTCTGCCGCGGCCTGCTTGAGCCGGGCCACCACCGCCTCGACCGAGGGCATGCCCTCGTGCAGGTTGCCGTCGGGATCGACCCGGTCCTGGTCGCCCGCGTAGACATAGCGCCACATCGCGCCGGTCATCATGTGGCCGTGGCCCTCGACAAAGCCCGGCAGCAGCACCGCGTCGCCGAACCGCTCGTCCAGCGCGCCGCCGCCCCAGGGCGCGGCGCAGTCGGGGCCGCCGACGGCCAGGATCCGCCCGTCGCGGACCGCCACATGGGTCGCCTCGGGCTTGTTGGGGTCCATGGTGACGATCTTGCGGGCGCGATAGACGACAGTCTGGGAAGCGGGCTGTGCGGGCATGGGCTGATCGGGGCTCCTCTGGGGGACGCAGGGGGCGGAGGGCGGCGCGGGCGGCGGGCGCGCGCAGGGCGTCTTCATACACCCTCGCCGCTCGGTGGTCCGGACCTTAGGACCAGATGCGGAGAACTCTTGGCGCCAGTCGCTTGGGCAGGCGGTTTGGGGTTTGCGTTCGCGCGCCAACACGGGCTGACTTCGCTTTAGGCAAACACCGACACGAGGCCAGAACATGAGCATCACGCGCCGGACCCTGATCGCAACCGCGGCGTCCCTCGCCCTCGCCCTGGGCCTGCAGCCCGCCGCGGCCCAGCAGCCCACGCAGGGCGGCGACCTGGTGATGATCTCCACCCAGACGCCCCGCCACCTGAATCCGGCCGTGCAGTCGGGCATCGCCACCGCCATGCCCGGCACCCAGATCTTCGCCTCGCCCCTGCGCATGGACGAGAACTGGAACGCCCAGCCCTACCTCGCGGAGTCGTGGGAGTGGGCCGAGGACGGCCTCTCCCTGACCCTGAAGCTGGTCGAGGGCGCCACCTTCCACGACGGCCACCCGATCACCTCGGCCGACGTCGCCTTCTCGATCGAGACGATCAAGGCCAACCACCCCTTCAAGACCATGTTCGCCCCGGTCGAGAGCATCGACACCCCCGACGACCTGACCGCGGTGATCAACCTCTCCCAGCCCCACCCGGCGCTGATCCTGGCGCTGTCGGGCGCGCTGTGCCCGATCATCCCCGAGCACATCTACGGCGACGGCCAGGACGTGGCCTCCCACCCCGCCAACGCCGCCCCCGTCGGCTCGGGCCCCTTCAAGCTGGAAAGCTTCGCGCCGGGCGAGCAGATCGTGATGGTCCGCAACGAGGACTTCTTCATCGAGGGCCGCCCCTACCTCGACCGGATCATCATCCGGCTGGTGCGCGACACCTCCGCCTCGCTGCTCTCGATGGAGGCGGGCGAGGGCGACATGCTGCCCTTCCTGACCACCTCGCAGGGGATCTCGCGCCTGACCGAGGCCGACGGGATCGAGGTCACCGACAAGGGCTACGCCGCCGTCGGCCCGATCAACTGGCTGGCCTTCAACATGCGCCAGGGCCCGCTGGCCGAGAAGGCGGTGCGCCAGGCCATCGGCTACGCCATCGACCGCAACTTCATCACCAAGGCGCTGATGCGCGGCGTCTCCGCGCCCCAGCGCAGCCCCATCGTCGAAAGCTCGCCGTTCTTCAACGAAGACATCCCGGCCTATGACTTCGATCTCGACAAGGCCAACGCCCTGCTCGACGAGGCCGGCTTCCCGATGGACGGCGACCAGCGCTTCTCGCTGACCGTGGACTACATCCCCGGCAACGACGAGCAGCAGCGCAACGTGGCCGAATACCTGCGCTCGGCGCTGGGCAAGGTCGGCATCGGCATCGAGGTCCGCGCCTCGGCCGACTTCCCCACCTGGGCCAAGCGCATGGCCGCGGGCGACTTCGAGATGTCGATGGACTCGGTGTTCAACTGGGGCGACCCGGTGATCGGCGTGCACCGCACCTACCTGACCGACAACATCCGCCCCGTGGTGTGGGCGAACACGCAGGGCTATTCCAACCCCAAGGTCGACGAGATCCTGACCGCCGCCGCCATCGAGCTCGACGAGGCCAAGCGCAAGGCCCTCTACGACGAGTTCCAGATGATCGTGGGCGAGGATCTGCCCGTCTACTGGATCAACGCGCTGCCCTACCACACCGCCTACGACTCGCGGCTGGGCAACGTGCCGGTCTCGATCTGGGGTCCGATGCAGTCGTTTGACGAGGTCTACTGGACCGAGCCGCGCTGAGCCCCGGCGCCCCCGCGCGCCGCGCCCCTCGAGGCCGCGGCGCGCGCCAGCCAACCGGCGGCCCAGACGCGGACCGCCGACCCAGCCAAGACCCCCGCGGAGGACCCCCACGATGGGCGCATCCGGCTACATCCTCAGGCGCCTCGGCTACGGCGTGATCCTGCTTCTGGGCGTGGTTGTCCTGAACTTCCTGCTGATCCACGCCGCGCCGGGCGACCCGGCCGAGGTGATCGCGGGCGAGATGGGCGGCGCGACCGAGGAGATGATGGCCAGGATCCGGGCCGACTACGGCCTCGACCAGCCGCTGATCGTGCAGCTCGGCCTCTACCTCGGCGGCGTGATGACCGGCGATCTGGGCGAGAGCTACTTCTTCAACCAGCCGGTGATCGAGCTGATCGGCGCGCGCATCGTGCCGACCATCCTGCTGGTGGTCGCCGCCCAGATGATCGCCATCGTCCTGGGCGTGGGCATGGGCGTGCTCGCCGCGCGCAAGCCCCAGGGCGCCTGGTCGGCCTTCGTCTCGGTGTTCTCGACCATCGGCTACGCCGCGCCGGTGTTCTGGACCGGGCTGATGCTGATCATCCTGTTCGCCTCGATCATCCCGATCTTCCCGGTCGAGGGGATGGAGAGCGCGCGCTTCTCGGGCGGCCCCGTCGCCTATGTCTTCGACGTGCTCCACCACCTGTTCCTGCCCGCGCTGACGCTGGGGATCATCTTCCTGGCCCAGTATGCGCGGCTGTCGCGCGCCTCGATGATCGACGTGCTGGGGGCCGACTACGTGCGCACCGCGCGCGCCAAGGGGCTTTCCGAGCGCAAGGTCACCTTCAAGCACGCGCTGCGCAACGCGGTGCTGCCGATCATGACGGTCGCCGGCATCCAGTTCGGCAACCTGATCTCGGGCGCGCTGCTGGTCGAGACGGTGTTCAACTGGCCCGGCATGGGCCGGCTCGCCTTCGACAGCGTGCTGCGCCGCGACTACCCGACCCTGCTGGGGGTGCTGTTCTTCGCCGCCCTGATGGTGGTGGTCGCCAACCTTCTGACCGATCTCGGCTATCGCCTGGCCGATCCCCGCATCCGCACCGGAGGCGCCCGCAAGTGACCGACGTCGCGACCAACCCTCCCCCCGCCGCGCCTGCCGCCGCCGCCGCGCCCTCCGCCTCCGCCGGCCCGGTCGAGGCCGTCAGCCCCCTGCGCGAGAGCTTCGGCATCTTCCTGCGCAACCGCCCCGCGCTGGTCGGCACGGCGATCCTGGCCGCAATCCTGCTGGCGCTCCTCTACGGCACGTTCTTCGTCACCGCCGATCCCTACGAGATCGTCTGGGCCCCGATGACCGCGCCGTTCGAGGAACCCGAATACGCCCTGCTCGGCACCGACTACCTCGGCCGCGACATCCTCGCGGGGCTGCTGACCGGCGGCTGGCCGACGCTCGCCGTGGGCGCCGCGGCGGCCCTGCTGACGGTGGGCATCGGCATCCTGGTCGGCGCCCTCTCGGGCTTCTTCGGCGGCTGGGTCGACGACCTGCTGATGCGGGTGACCGAGTTCTTCCAGGTCCTGCCCGCCCTCCTCTTCGCCATGGTGCTGGTGACGCTGTTCTCCCCCTCGCTCGCCACCATCGCCATCGCCA
Organism: uncultured Albimonas sp.; assembly: GCF_963977235.1. Lineage (NCBI taxonomy): Bacteria > Pseudomonadati > Pseudomonadota > Alphaproteobacteria > Rhodobacterales > Paracoccaceae > Albimonas > uncultured Albimonas sp. Next base: position 17,990 of record NZ_CAXBOD010000004.1, on the reverse strand, counting down.
TCGGCGTGGTCTCCTGGCCCCAGACCGCCCGCCTGACGCGGGCCGAGTTCCTGCGCATCCGCGAGCTCGAATACGTCGCCGCCGCCCGCTCGATCGGCGCGAAGAACAGCCGGATCATCTTCCGCGTGGTGCTGCCCAACGCGCTGCCGCCGCTGATCGTCTCGGCCACCCTGACCGTGGGCGTCGCGATCCTGTTCGAGGCGGGCCTGTCGTTCCTCGGCCTCGGGGATCCCAACACCATGTCCTGGGGCCTGATGATCGGCCAGAACCGCGGCTACATGCTCGAGGCCTGGTGGCCCGTCACCATCCCCGGCCTCGCGATCTTCCTGACCGTCTTCGCCATCTCCCTGATCGGCGACGGCCTGAACGACGCCTTCAACCCGAAACTCCGGTCGAGGTGAGCGCCCCCATGAAGACGTCTACCGACCCCCTCCTCTCCGTCCGCGACCTGAAGGTCGAGTTCGACACCCGCCACGGCCGCGTCACCGCGCTCGCGGGCATCAGCCTCGACGTGATGCCCGGCGAGACGCTTGGCATCGTCGGCGAATCCGGCTGCGGCAAGTCGATCACCGCCCTCGCGATGATGGGCCTGATCCCCAACCCGCCGGGCCACCTCACCGCCGGCCAGATCCTGTTCGAGGGCGAGGACATCACCCGCGCCAGCCCCAAGCGGATGCGCCAGCTCCGCGGCCGCGACATCTCGATGATCTTCCAGGAGCCGATGACCTCCCTGAACCCCGTGTTCACGGCGGGCGACCAGATCGCCGAGGCGATCATGCTCCACCAGGACGTCTCCAAGCGCGAGGCGTGGGAGGAGGCGGTCGAGCTGCTGCGCATCGTCGGCATCCCCGAGGCGCGGCGCCGGGCCTCCTCCTACCCTCACGAGATGTCGGGCGGCATGCGCCAGCGCGTGATGATCGCCATGGCCCTCTCCTGCCGCCCCAAGGTGCTGATCGCCGACGAGCCGACCACCGCGCTCGACGTCACCGTGCAGGCGCAGATCTTCGACCTGATGCGCGACATCCAAGCCAAGTTCGGCGTGGCCATCGTGATGATCACCCACGACATGGGCGCCATCGCCGAAATGGCCGACCGCGTCGCCGTCATGTACGCCGGCCGGGTGATCGAGCAGGGGCTCGCCGACGACATCCTCGACGACCCCCGCCACCCCTACACCGCCGGCCTGATCGGCTGCATCCCGGCGCTGGGCCGGGCCGCCGCCTCGACCGACCGCCTGCCCCCATTGGCCGAGATCCCCGGCGTCGTCCCTCCCCTGCACCTGCTGGGCGCCGGCTGCGCCTTCGCCGACCGCTGCGCGCTGGTGCACGACCGCTGCCGCGCCCAGCGCCCGCCGCTCGACCCCCACGGCATGGCCAACGGCCACGCGGTCGCCTGCCACGCCGCCGAGACGGAGATCGCCGCATGAGCTTCGACGGACACCCCGCCGCGGCCCCCGGCGGCGCCCCCACGACCGAGCGGCCCCTGCTGGAAGCCGTCGACCTCTCGGTCCGCTTCGCGATGCCCAAGAAATCGCTCCTGGCCGAGCGCGACTATCTCCACGCCGTGCGCGGCGTGAACTTCAAGGTCCACGCCGGCCGCACGCTGGGCATCGTGGGCGAGAGCGGCTCGGGCAAGACCACCACCGCCATGGCCGCCGTGCGCCTGACCGAGGCCCACGACGGCGCCGTGCTGTTCGAGGGCCGCGACGTCCTGCAGATGGGCCCCGAAGCCCTGCGCCAGCAGCGCCGCGACATGCAGGTGATCTTCCAGGACCCCTATTCCTCGCTCAACCCCCGCGACCGCGTCGGCGCCATCGTGCGCGAGCCGCTGGACCTTATGGACGTGGGCGAGAAGGCCGACCGCGCCGACCGGGTGAAGGAGCTGTTCTCGCTCGTCGGCCTGCGCCCCGACCAGATGACGCTCTTCCCCCACCAGTTCTCGGGCGGCCAGCGCCAACGCATCTCCATCGCCCGGGCGCTCGCGACCAACCCCAAGCTGATCGTCTGCGACGAGCCGGTCTCGGCGCTCGACGTCGCCATTCAGGCCCAGGTGCTGAACCTCCTGCGCCGCCTGCAGGACCAGTTCGGGCTGTCCTACCTCTTCATCTCCCACGACCTCGGGGTTGTGCAGTTCATCTGCGACGACATCGCGGTGATGTATCTGGGCGAGATCGTGGAATACGCCGACCGCCCCACCCTCTTCGCCACCCCGCGCCACCCCTACACCTCGGCGCTTCTGGACGCCGCGCCCTCGCTCGCGCGGCGCAAGTCGGCGGGCTATTCGCGCGCCGGCGCGGTGAAGGGCGACCCGCCCTCGCCGATGAACCTGCCCAGGGGCTGCGCCTTCGCCTCCCGCTGCCCGCGCGCCCAGACCCGCTGCAAGGACGAGAAACCCCTCCTCCGCCCTGTGGAAGGCGCCAAGGTCGCCTGCCATTTCCCTCTGGAGGGTTGAGCCCATCTGGTCCTAGGCTCGCGCCAGCCTGGTCCTATGACCCGCCCCCCCGGCGCTGCTATGCCGGCATCATGCATCCGCCGCCCGTGCCGGGGATGAAAGGAGTTCGCAAATGAACGTCGCCGCCAATCCCAACGATCTTTCCGACGTCATCGCCGCCGACAAGGCCAACGTCTGGCACCACCTGGTCCAGCACGCCATGTTCGAGACGACCGATCCCAAGATCATCGTCGAGGGCAAGGGCATCCGCGTCTGGGACGCCACCGGGCGCGAGATGATCGACGCCGTCTCGGGCGGCGTGTGGACCGTCAACGTCGGCTACGGCCGCGAGCGGATCGCCAACGCCGTGCGCGACCAGCTGGTGAAGATGAACTACTTCGCCGGCGCCGCCGGCTCGATCCCCGGGGCGCTGTTCGCCCAGAAGCTGATCGAGAAGATGCCGGGCATGTCCCGCGTCTACTACTCGAACTCCGGATCCGAGGCCAACGAGAAGGCCTACAAGATGATCCGCCAGATCGCCCACAAGAAGTACGGCGGCGTGAAGCACAAGATCCTGTTCCGCGAGCGGGACTACCACGGCACCACCATCGCGGCGCTCGCCTCCGGCGGCCAGCCCGAGCGCGCCGCCCACTACGGCCCCTTCCCCGCGGGCTTCGTGCAAGTCCCCCATTGCCTCGAGTATCGCAAGCAGTGGGACGTCGCCGACTACGGCCGCCGCGCCGCCGACGCGATCGAGGAGGTGATCCTGCGCGAGGGCCCCGAGACCGTGGGCGGCCTGGTGCTCGAGCCGATCACCGCCGGCGGCGGCGTCATCGTCCCGCCCGAGGGCTACTGGCCCCGCGTGCAGGAGATCTGCGAGAAATACGACATCCTGCTCCACATCGACGAGGTCGTCTGCGGCATGGGCCGCACCGGCGAGTGGTTCGGCTACCAGAACTTCGGCGTGAAGCCCGACATCGTGACCATGGCCAAGGGCCTCGCCTCGGGCTACGCGGCGATCTCGTGCACCGTCACCACCGAGCGCGTCTTCGACATGTTCAAGGACGACGCCTCGGACCCGCTGGGCTACTTCCGCGACATCTCCACCTTCGGCGGCTGCACGGCGGGCCCCGCCGCCGCGCTCGAGAACATGGCGATCCTCGAGGAGGAGAACCTGCTCGCCAACACCAAGGAGCGCGGCGCCCAGCTGATGGCCCGCCTCGAAGCCCTCAAGGCCAAATACCCCATCGTCGGCGACGTGCGCGGCATGGGCCTGTTCCAGGGCGTCGAGCTGGTCGCCGACCGCGAGACCAGGGAACCGCTCGACGAGAAGATCGTGGCCAAGGTGGTCGCGGCCGTCGGCGCGCGGGGCGTGATGATCGGCATGACCAACCGCTCGCTGCCCGGCCTGAACAACACGCTGTGCCTGTCGCCCGGCCTGATCGTGACCGCCGCCGAGATCGACACGATCGCCGAGGCCATCGACGGCGCGCTCGAGGAAATCTCCGCGACGCTCTGATCGCGGTCTCCCCCGTCCATCGCTGACCCGGCCCCGCAAGGGGCCGGGGCTCCGCCCGCGGCCGCCCCCGGCGACCGCGCTCTCTCCGCGCGTCGTCTCTCCCCCGGCGGCGCGCGCTCCGAACGGACCGATCCCGATGAACAAGCCTCTCTCGCCGCTGGAAACCGCCCCCGAAGAGCTCGCCCAGGACCCCGACGCCGCCGCGCGCGCCTGGCTCGCGGCGCTCGAGCGCAGGAACCTGATCGACGGCGCCCTGATCGAGGCGCCCGCCGGCATGGAGGTGACCGAGCCCGCCCGGATGACCCCGCTCGGCCAGGCCGCCGCCTCCGGCCCGCAGGAGGTCGACGCCGCCGTGCAGGCCGCCGCCCGCGCGCAGGCGCAGTGGGCCGCCACCCCCGCCCGCGCGCGGGGCAAGCTGGTGGCCGAGGCCGGCCGCCGCCTCGCCCTGCAGGCCGAGCCCATCGCCCGCCTGCTCGCCCGCGAGACCGGCAAGGCGCTGCGCACCGAGTGCCGGGGCGAGCTCGCGGTCGCCGCCGACCTGCTCGAATTCTACGGCGGCCTCGGCTCCGAGCTGAAGGGCGAGACGATCCCCTTCGACCCGAAGACCCTGTCGGTCACCACGCTCGAGCCGCTCGGCGTCGTCGCCGCGATCCTGCCCTGGAACGTGCCGCTGGTGCTGATGACGCTCAAGATCGCGCCCGCGCTGGTCGCCGGCAACACGGTGGTGGTCAAGGCGGCCGAAGAGGCCCCCTTCGCCACCCTCGCCGCCGCCGCCATCCTCGACCAGGTGCTGCCCCGGGGCGTGGTCAACGTGGTCGTCGGCGACGGCCTCGAATGCGGCGCCCCGCTCACCAACCACCCCAAGGTCGCAAAGATCACCTTCACCGGCTCGGAGGAGGTCGGCGAGACCGTCTACGGCGCCGGCGCCGATCGCATCATCCCCGTGTCGCTCGAGCTCGGCGGCAAGTCCCCGATGATCGTGTGCGCCGACGCGGACCTCGACAAGACCGTGACCGGCGCCATCGGCGGCATGCGCTTCACCCGCCAGGGGCAGAGCTGCACCGCCGCCTCGCGCATCTACGTGCACCGCACCCTCTACGACGCCTTCCTCGCCCAGCTCTCGGCCAGGCTCGAGGAGCTGGTGATCGGCGACCCGCTCGACGAGGCGACCGACGTCGGCACCATCGTGTCGGCCACCCAGAAGGCCACCGTCGACCGCTACGTCGCCCTCGCCGAGGCGACCCCCGGCGCCACGGTCCTCAAGATCGGCAAGCTGCCCACGCAGGGCGTCGCGCCCGACCTGTTCATGCAGCCCACCCTGCTCCTGAACCTGCCCGAGACCTCCCCCTGCGTGCAGGAGGAGATCTTCGGTCCGGTCTGCGTGATCCAGGCCTGGGACGACTACGACACGGTGATCGAGGCCGCCAACGCCACCCGCTACGGGCTCGCGGCCACCATCTGGACGCGCGACATCGGGCTCGCGCTCGACGCCTCGCGCCGGGTCAACGCGGGCTATGTGCAGGTGAACCAGAACCTGACGATCCAGCCCAACCTCTCCTACGGCGGCTTCGGCCGCTCGGGGCTCGGGAAGGAGGCCTCGCTCGAGGCGATGGTCGCCCATTTCACCCGCAACAAGACCATCGTGCTGGCGGGCATGTAGGGGGGTGGAGGCCCTTCCCGCCCTCTGGGCCGCCCACGCGCCGCCGGCGGGGACGCTGGTCCTCTGTTGCCTCGCCGTCGCCGTCGCGGGCGTGCTGCGCGGGCTGACCGGGTTTGGCTTCGCGCTGGCCGCGGTGCCGCTCCTGTCGATGTTCCTCGTCCCCGCGCAGGCGGTGGCGCTGGTGATCTGCATGCAGGCGCTGGTCGGCTTTCGCGACGTCGTGCAGGTGGGACGGCTGGTCGAGTGGCCCTCGATCGGCCGCCTCACGCTGGGGGCCGTGGCCGGCACGCCGGTCGGGGTGGCGCTGCTCGCCTGGCTCGATCCCGCGGCGATGCGGCTGGCGATCGCGGCGCTGGTGGCGCTGGGCCTCGCCATGCTGCTGCGGCCGGGCAGGGCGCCGCTGCCCACGGCCGAGGGGGCGGGCCCCTCGACCCGCGGCGCGCTGCCGACCGGGGTCCTCTCGGGCCTGTTCGGCGGGCTCGCGGCGATGGCCGGACCGCCGGCGATCGTGTGGTTCATGCGCGGCGGCCACCCGCCGGCCACCATGCGCGCCAGCCTGATGGTGTTCTTCTTCGCCACCTCGATCGTCGCGGCGCCGATGCTGGTCTGGAACGGGGTGCTCGGGGTCGAGGTCCTCGCGCTCGCGGTCTGCGCGCTGCCGGTGCTGATCCTCTCGACCTCGGCGGGCGCGCGGCTGTTCGCGCGGACTTCGGACGCGGGCTACCGGCGGCTGGCGCTGGGGGTGCTGGCGGCCATGGCGCTGGCCTCGGCGATCCGCGGAGCGGCGGATCTGCTGGGCGGATAGCGCGGAGGTTGAGGGCGGGAGCCTCCGGCGGAGCTCCTGACTCACCCAAGAACAGGGGCCGCGCCTGTCCTCCGAAGCCGTCCTTCGCGGATTGATGCCTGAGCGACTCGCCCGCAGGGGTCAAGGACAAGCCCCCTGCGGGGGTCGCTTCGCGATCCCTGACCCCTGCGGCCGAGTCGCTCTTTACGGCATCAGCGAAGGACGGCTCCGGAGAACAGGCGCTCGCGCGGGACCCGGGCGGGGGGCGCCTGGGGCGCGCGGAATCGAAACGGCCGGCCCCGGGAGGGGCCGGCCGTCGGGGCAGGGGGGCGTGGCTGGGGCTCAGTCGGCGGGCTGGTCCGCGGGGGGCAGGCCCTCGGGCTGGCCGATGACCACCACCTTCAGGCGGTCGGGGTCCATCAGGCGGCCGGCCACGCGCGCGATGTCGTCCACGCTCACCGCCTCGATCAGGCCGTTGCGCTCGGTCAGGTAGTCGGGGGTGAACCCCTCCTCCATCAGGCCCGCAAGCTGGCCGGCGATCTTGGCGTTGGCGTCGAAGCGCAGCGGATAGGCGCCGGTCAGGTAGCGCTTGGCGGCGTCGAGCTCTTCCTCGCTCACGCCCTCGTCGCGCATCCGCGCCCACTCGGCCCGGATCACCTCGATCGCCTCGGCCACCCGGTCGTTGGCCGAGGACACGCCGCCGGCCATCAGCGCCGCCCGGTCATAGGGCGCAAGGTAGGAATACACCCCGTAGGTCAGCCCCCGCTTCTCGCGCACCTCCTCGGTCAGGCGCGAGGTGAAGCCCCCCCCGCCCAGGATATGGTTCATCACATAGGCCGGGATGAAGTCGGGATCGTCGCGCGCGAGCCCCTCCTGCACGAAGCTGGCGGTGGACTGGGGGATGTCGAAGTCCACCACCTCGAGGCTGCGGTCGGCCGCGAGCTCGGCCGGGCCCAGCGGCTCCCACGGCGCGTTGGGCAGGTCGCCCAGCAGACGGTCGAGCAGGGGGCCCAGCTCCTCGGCCGTGATGTCGCCCACCACCCCGATCGCCATGCGCGAGCGGTTCAGCGCCCACTCCCGCGCCGCCCGCAGATCCTCGGCGCCGATCGCGGCCACCGACTCGGGCGTGCCCTCCAGCGGGCGGGCATAGGGATCGTCGCCGAACATCGCCTCGCGCCAGGTCCTGGCCAGGATCGCCTGCGGATCGGTCGCCGCCTCGCGCAGGTTGGCCAGGATCGTGGCGCGCATCCGCTCCAGCGGCTCGGGGTCGAAGCGCGGCTCGACGAGCGCCGAGCGCAGCAGCTCGACGCTGTCCGCGCGCGTCTCGCTCAGCATCCGCGCCGAGACCGAGAACGAATCCCGCCCCGCCTCGAACCCGTATTTCAGCGCCAGCTGGTCGGCGCGCGCCGAGAAGGCCGCGGACTCCAGCTCCCCGGCCCCCTCGTCGAGCATGGTCGAGAGGAACGAGGTCACCCCCACCTTGTCGTCGGGCTCGCGCGAGGCGCCGCCCTTGAAGGTGATCTCGATCGCCACCATCGGGATCGAGGGCTCCTCGACCAGCCAGGCGGTGATGCCGCCGGGCGAGGTGACGACCTGCACGTCCGTGGCCGCCTGCGCGGGGACGAACGGCAGCCCGAGGGGGGCGAGAAGCGCCAGCGCGGGCGCCACGATGCGGGCGAGACGGCTCATCCCTGCTGCTCCTGCGTTTCGGCGGCGGTCCCGGTGTCGGTGTCGGCCCCGGCCCCGGCCCCGGTCTCTGTCCCGGCCCCGGCTTCTGCCTCGGTCCCGCTCCCGGAGGGCTGGCGCAGCCAGCCGGTCACCGAGCGGCGGCGGTCGAGCACCTGCCTCGCGGCCTCCATCACGTCGCCTGCGCTCACCGCCTGCAGCCGCTCGGGCCACTCCCGGATCTGCTCGAGCGTGTAGTCCGCGGCCAGCGCCGAGCCGTATTCGCGGGCCAGCGCCATCTGGCTGTCCTGGCGGTACACCTCGGCCGAGCGGTAGCCCATCTTGATCCGCTCCAGCTCCGCCTCGGTCGGGCCCTCGGAGGCCACGAACTCGGCCAGGGCGGCGTCCATCGCGTCCTCGGCCTCCTGCAGGCTGCGGCCGGGGGCGGGGACGGCGTAGACGCCGAACTCGCCATAGTCGCGCCAGTCGCCCGAGTACCAGGCGCCGGCCTGCAGGGCGACGCCCCCGCCGACCACCAGCGCCTGGGTGAAGCGCGAGTTGATGCCGTCGCCCAGCACATCGGCCAGCACCTGCAGCGCCGCCGCCCTCGCCGCATCGTCGCGGCGCGCGATCGTCAGGTACTCGCGCATCAGGTAGGGCTGGCCGATGCGGGCGTCCTCATAGACCATCCGCCGCTCGGCAAGCTGGGGGGGCTCCATCGGGCGGGTGCGCTCGGGCAGGTCCTGCGTGGGGGCGAGGGGGCCGAAATGCTCCTGCGCCAGCGCCTCGACCTGCTCGGGCGTCACGTCGCCCGCCACCACCAGGATGGCGTTGTTGGGGGCGTAGTAGGTCCGGTAGAAGTCCAGCGCGTCCTGCCGGGTCAGCCCCTCCATCTCCGCCCGCCAGCCGATCACCGGGATCCCGTAGGGGTGGTTCATGTAGAGCGCGGCGTCCCGCTGCTCGCCGAAGATCGCCTGCGGGTTGGTGTCGGTGCGCGAGGAGCGCTCCTCGAGGATCACCTGCCGCTCGGGCGTCACCTGGTCCTCGGTCAGCTCCAGGTCGCGCATCCGGTCGGCTTCCATCTTCATCACCAGCCCCAGCCGGTCGGCGGCGATGCGCTGGAAATAGCCGGTGTAGTCGCGCGAGGTGAAGGCGTTGTCCTGCCCGCCGTTGGCCGCCACGATCTTCGAGAAGGCCGCGTCGGGGATCTCGTCGGTGCTCTTGAACATCAGGTGTTCGAGGAAATGGGCGATGCCGGACTTGCCCGGCGGCTCGTCGGCCGCGCCGATCCGGTACCAGACCATGTGGGTGACGACCGGGGCGCGATGATCCTCGATCACCACGGCGCGCAGGCCGTTCTCCAGCTCGAAGGTGGTGACGGGCGGCTCGGCCGCGGCCGGGGCGGCGAGGCTCGCGGCAAGGGCCGCGGCGGCGGCCAGGACGGCGAGCGCCGGCCTGGGGGCGGGAAGGATCATGCAGGGCTCCCCTTGCGTCGGAACGGGCCGCGCGGGGCCGGTGGGGGCGCGCCGGGCGGTCGTCCGAACCTAGGCGGGCGCGAGCCGGGCGCAAGGCGCGCGTCGCCGCGCGGGCTTCACGTCCCCGTTGGAGGGCGGCCTCCGGGCGCCCTGCGCAGCTTCCGCAGACCGCGCCCGGCCCGCGCCAGGGCCCGAGACGCGGCCCCCGATCGCGGCCCCCGATCGCGCCGCCCTGAAGCGCCGCCCTGAAGCGCCGCCCCGAAACGCAACCGGCCCGCGCGGGGGGCGCGGGCCGGACGGCGGACGTTCGGGAGCGGCGGCCGCTCAGCCGCCCAGCGGAATGCTGATCGCGTTCGAGGGGGTCTCGGGCGCCGCGGGCGTCGGGGTCGGGGTCTGGGCGCCCTGGCTGCGCAGCACGTCGGATTCGTCGCGCGCGTCCAGCGTCTGCTCCGCGTCGGGATCGTTGATCTTGTAGCCGAAGACGCTGTCGAGCGCGTAGATGCTCTCCTTCTCCGGCGGCCTCTCGGTCTCCAGCGTCTGGCGGATGCCCGGATCGGCGGCCGAGGCGCCGGCGGCCTCCAGCAGCGCCAGCTCTCCGGGCGTCGGGGCGGCGCCCTGGACGGGCTGCGCGGATCCCCCGCCGGCCGAGGCCAGCGCCGCCTGGGCCGCCTGCCCGGGCTGGGGCTCGAGCGGGCTGCGCGCGCCGGGCGAGGGCGGGGGCAGCGTCTCGTAGCTCGGCGGCAGCCGCAGGGGCGCGTTGGGCGAGACGTTGAACGGGTTGGGCGACTCGTAGTTCAGCCCCATCGCGGTGCCGATCATGTCGCGCCCCCCGCTGCAGGCCGCCAGCGCCGCGCCAAGCCCGGCCAGCGCCAGCGCGCGCAGCACGCGGCCCGCAACGGGCCGGCCCGGCGCGAGGCTCACGCGGCCGTCGCTGCGCAGACTCCGGCGACGCTCCGGCGCGCCGGGCTCCCGGCGAGGGTCGGCGGTGGGGGCGAGGGGATAGGTCATGTCCCGCGGTCTCCTGTCGGCCGGCGCGGCCCGTCGCCGACGGGCGGCGCGGGCGGGGGCCCGTTCAGGCCCTCTGCTTGTCAGAACCGTCGAGCAGGATCAAGCCGGCGGCGCCGACGAAGATGCAAACATCCGCGACATTGAAGGCGTATGGATTGCGGATCCCGCAGCAGCTCATGTTGAGAAAGTCGAACACCGCGCCATGCACCGCGCGGTCCAGCGCGTTGCCCAGCGCCCCCCCGATCAGCAGCCCGACCGAGGCGCGCCGCCAGACCTGGGGCATCCGCCGCGACCAGATCGCCAGCCCGACCGAGATCGCCACCGCCGCCGCGATCCACACCCCGCGCCCGACATGGGCGCCCAGACCGAAGTTGGCCCCGGTGTTCCAGGCCATCGTGAACCGCAGGAACGGATCGGCCACGTCGATCACCCCCCGCTCGCGCAGGTCGAGGCCCAGCAGCACCCACCACTTGGTCGCCTGGTCCAGCAGAAAGGCCGCGGAACCCGCGGCCAGAACGACGCCTGCCCGCATCGGGCCTCCGGAGCTCGCGCCGGCGGTCACGCGCGGCGTCAGTTGCTGGTCGCGCGCGGCTTGAAGCCGCCTCGCAGGATCTCGGTCGCGCTCGCGCGGTTGTTTCCCGCCGACGCGCACGAGGAATAATAGCGGTTGGCGACGGCGCTCTCGTATTCGAACAGGCGCCGGTCGCGCGGATCGCGGGGACCCGCCCGCAGCCCCCGATAGCCTGTCGCGTCGATCTCGTCGATCTTGGCGTGCAGATCACTGCACGACAGCTCGCCCGCAGGAACCAGACGGATCGCGATTCCGCCGCTCGTCACGAACGTGTCCTGCGCGCTCGCGGCTGGCGGAGCGGTCGCCAGCGGGGCAAGCGTCGCCACGGCTATGAGGAAACGATGGAGTGTTGTCATGGCCTCGTGGTCGCGCGTTCATCGCGCTCTCGCTTTGGTTTGTGCTCATACATGATCGTCAGCCAGTGTTCAAATTTGGGCGAGTCCTCGGCGTGGGGGCGCCGCACAGCGTGAATTCACGACTTCCGTGAGTTGGCGCGGAGCCTGCGCATGGATATGTTCGCGCGATGACGTTCTTCCGGACTCCGGCGATGGGAGCGACCGCCCAGATGCGAGCGAAGCTGAACAGGGCCCTGATCGGGCTGGTTATGGCGGGGTGCGGGGTTGCCTTCGGCGCCCAGGCCTCGGCCTCCGGCCTCTCGGGGTCCTACCTCGCGGCGCAGTCCGCCGCGGCGCGCAACGACTACCAGGCCGCGGCGCGCTATTTCGCCGCAGCTCTGGCCCGCGACCCCGCGAATCCCGGCCTGCGGGAGCGGACGATGAGCTTCAAGCTCCTGACCGGCGACCTGCGCGGCGCCGCCGCCATCGCCCAGGTGATGCGCGACGCCGGCGCCGCGACCCAGCTCGCCGAACTCGCGCTCGCCGCCGACGACGTCGCCTCGAACGACTTCGAGGGCGCGGTCGAGACCCTTTCCCTCGAGGACAGCCGCGTCAACGCCCTCGTCGGCGCGCTGTTGCGCGGCTGGGCCGAGGCCGGCGCCGGCAACCGCGAGGGGATGGAGGCGGCGTTCTCCTCGCTCGAGGGCGACGCCATGGGCGAGCTCTTCGGCAACTACCACCTCGGCCTCGCCCGCGCCGTGATCGGCGACCTCGAGGGCGCGAAGGAGGCGCTCGAGCGCACCCGCGAGGAAGGCGGCGTCACCGGCCGTCCCGCCCTCGCGCTGGGCGCGGTGATGGAGATGACCGGCGACGCCGAGGGGGCGCGCGCCCTCTACGAAGGCATGGTCGCCTCCTCGCGCGACGAGCGCACCGCCTCGGCCGCCCTGCAGCGCATGGCCCAGGGCGAGCCTCCCGCCCTGCCGGTCGCCGACGCCTCCGCCGGCGCCGCCGAATCGCTGTTCTCGATCGCCGCGGCGCTGGGCTCGGACCGCAACGCCGCCGTGGCGCTGCTGTATGCCCGCATCGCCCTCTCCCTGCGCCCCGAGCTGCACGAGGCCCGCCTGCTGGTCGCGGGCCTGCTCGACGCCCAGGGCCAGGAGGAAGCCGCGGTCGAGGCCTTCCAGGTGGTCCCCCGCCGCTCGCCCCTGTTCATCTCGGCCGAGCTCGGCCGCGCCGACGCCCTGATGTCGCTCGACCGCCAGGACGAGGCGGTGGTGGTGCTCGAAAGCCTCTCGGCCGCCTATCCCTCCGAGCTCGACGCCCAGCTTGGCCTCGCCGCCGCCCTGCGCCGGACCGAACGCTGGACCGACAGCGCCGCGGCCTACGACCGCGCCCTCGACCTGATCCAGCCGGTCGAGCGTCGCCACTGGTCGGTGTTCTACGAGCGCGGCATCGCCCATGAGCGCGCCGGCGACTGGCCCGACGCCGAGGCCGACTTCCAGAAGGCGCTCGACCTCTCGCCCGAGAACCCGCTGGTGATGAACTACCTCGGCTATTCCTGGGTCGAGATGCACATGCACCTCGACGAGGCCCAGGCGATGATCGAGAAGGCGGTCGAGCAGCGCCCCGACGACGGTTACATCACCGACTCGCTGGGCTGGGTCCTCTACCGCCTCGACAAGTTCGACGAGGCGGTCCCCCACCTCGAGCGCGCGGTCGAGCTGACCCCCACCGATCCGATCATCAACGACCACCTCGGCGACGCCCTGTGGATGGTCGGCCGCAAGCGCGAGGCCCGCTTCCAGTGGTCGCGCGCCATGTCCTTCGAGCCCGAGGAGAAGGACGCCGAGCGGATCCGCGCCAAGCTCGACCGCGGTCTCGACGCGGTGCTCGCCGACGAGCGGGCCGAGGGCCCCCCCCGCACCGCCGGCGCCGAGGCGCCCAAGGCGGATGGCGGCTGAGATGGCCCCCGCGGCGGAGGCCCCGACCTCCGCCGCGGCCCCGGCGCCCGATCCTGGGCTCGATCCTGGCCCCGTGCCTGGCCCCGTGTCCGTCCCGTCCCACGCCAGCGCCCTCGCCCCGGCCAAGGTCAACCTGCACCTGCACGTCCTCGGCCGGCGCGCGGACGGCCTGCACCTGCTCGATTCGCTGACGGTGTTCCCGGCCGTCGCCGACGTCGTGACCGCCCGCCCCGCCCCGCCGGGCGTCTTCACGATCGCGGTCTCGGGCCCCTTCGCCGCCGGCGCTCCGTCCGACGCGCGCAACCTCGCCCTGCGCGCCGCGCTCGCGCTCGCCGACGCGGTCGGCCGCGGCCCCGGCGCGGCCGAGCCGCTGGGCGTCGCCCTGATCCTCGAGAAACACCTGCCCGCCGCGGGCGGCGTCGGCGGCGGCTCGGCCGACGCCGCCGCCGTGCTGGGTCTGCTGAACCGCCTCTGGTCCCTCGACCTGCCGCTCCCCCGCCTCTCGGAGATCGGCCTCTCCCTCGGCGCCGACGTGCCGGTCTGCCTGCGCGCGCCCGCCCCCGCCTGGATGGGCGGCGTCGGCGAGGACGTGCGCCCCGTCGCCGGCGTCCCGCCGCTCGCCATGCTCCTCGCCAACCCCGGCACGCCCACCCCCACGCCCGAGGTCTTCGCCCGCCTCCGCCATCGCGACGGCGCCCCCGCCGCCTGGCCCGCGCAGGGCTGCGCCACCCTCGACGCGCTGGTGAGCTGGCTGCGCGCCACCTCCAACATGCTCGAGCCGCCCGCCCGCGAGGTCGCGCCCCCCGTGGCCGATCTGCTGGCGGCGATCGCCGCGCAGCCCGGCTGTCGCCTGTCGCGCATGTCGGGCAGCGGCGCCACCTGCTATGGCCTCTTTGAAACCATGCCCGAGGCCGAGGCGGGGGCGCAGGCGCTGCGCCGCGCCGGGCTCTGGGCCGCCGCCGGCCGCTCCGCCGGCGCCTGAAGGGGGATCGCAATGGAAGAGGTCGACTGCCTCGTGATCGGGGCCGGCGTCGTGGGCCTGTCGGTGGCCCGCGCCATGGCCCGCGCCGGCCGCGAGGTGCTGGTGCTGGAGGCCGAGACCCTGGTCGGCTCGCAGATGTCGAGCCGCAATTCCGAGGTCATCCACGCCGGCATCTACTACCCGCAGGGCAGCCTCAAGGCCCGCCTCTGCGTCGAGGGTCGCCGCGCCCTCTACGCCTACTGCGCCGAGCGCGGCGTCGCCCATTCGAAATGCGGCAAGCTGATCGTCGCCTCGACCCCCGACCAGCTCCCCCTGCTCGACGACCTGCTCGCCAAGGCCCGCGCCAACGGCGTCGAGGGCATGCGCCGCCTGACCAGATCCGAGACCCTGGCGATGGAGCCCGCCCTGCGCACCGAGGGCGCGCTCCTCTCTCCCGAGACCGGCATCGTCGACAGCCACGGCCTGATGCTCGCCTACCAGGGCGAGGCCGAGGACCACGGCGCCACGGTCGCCCTCGCCTCGCCCGTCGCCGGCGGCGAGGCCGGCCCGGACGGCGTGACCATCGAGGCCTCGGGCATCGCGCTGCGCGCCCGCACGGTGGTCAACTGCGCCGCGCTCAACGCGATCCCGCTGGCGGCCTCGCTCCGCGGCTACCCGGTCGCGACGCTGCCGAAACTGACCCTGGCGCGCGGCAACTACTTCTCCCTGACCGGCCCGACTCCTTTCAAGACGCTGATCTACCCCGCCCCGGCCGAGCGCGGGGGCCTGGGCGTTCACCTGACCCTCGACCTGCAGGGCCGCGCCCGGTTCGGCCCCGACGTCGAGTGGATCGAGGCGGTCGACTACGCCGTCAACGCCGCCCGCGGCGAACGCTTCTACGAGGCGATCCGCCGCTACTGGCCCGAGCTTCCCGACGGCGCCCTGGCCCCCGCCTACGCCGGCATCCGCCCCAAGATCGGCGAGGACCCCGGCGGTTTCGCCGATTTCACCCTCCACGGCCCCGAGACTCACGGCGTCCCCGGTCTGTGGAACCTGTTCGGCATGGAAAGCCCCGGCCTGACCTCCTCGCTCGCCATCGGCGAATGGCTTCGCGACCGGGCTCACGCCGCCTGACCCCGCCGCCGCCGCGGGAGGGGCGCCCGCCCCTGTCGGCCCCTGTGGGGCGACGCCCCGAGCTGGCGCGCCCGAAGTCCGACGACGCTGGGGAGCACCGCCAGCCGACGCCGGCTTGCGCGCCGGCCGCCTGCGCTGACGAGCGCGCTGGCAGCCGATGGCGACCAGCGAACCGCCAGCCGACGCTGACCGGCGCGCAGACGGTTGCCGCTGACCAGTGCGCCGCCCGCCGACGCCGACGAGCGCGGAGCTGGAAACCCGAGGGCCATCGCGTCTCACCGCGCCGGCGCGCTCGAAGGCGCGCGCACGTTCTTGCCTCAACCCCTCAGCGGGCGCCTTCTGCGCCCTTGCCCAGGGAGACGAACTCCGGACCCGGCCTCACGACGGCTTCGCCGTCGACGGGTCGCGGCACGGTCCCCACCCGGCTTTCGCCAAAGGACCACGCACGGACCACCCGGCCGCACGGCCCGCCCTGCGCGCCACGCCCGTGCCGGCTCGCGCGCCACTTCCCACCTGGGACGCGCGCTTCCCGACTCGACCTCGTCATGCTAGCCCTAGGGGCATGAACGCTCCCAGCCCCTATATCTCGAAAAATCGACCGATCCAGCGGCTGGACGAATCCGCCCAGAACCGCATCGCCGCGGGCGAAGTGGTCGAGCGTCCGGCCTCCGCGGTCAAGGAGCTGGCCGAGAACAGCCTCGACGCCGGCGCCCGCCGGATCGAGATCGCCATCGCCGACGGCGGACGCACCCTGATCCGGGTCTCCGACGACGGCCACGGCATCCCGGCCGATCAGCTCGCCCTCGCGCTCGAGCGCCACGCCACCTCCAAGACCGACGGCGCGGACCTTCTGGACATCCGCAGCTTCGGTTTCCGCGGCGAGGCGCTGCCCTCGATCGCCGCCGTCTCGCGCCTCACGCTCACCTCGCGGGCCGCCGAGGCCGACGCCGCCTGGACCCTGCGCTGCGACGCCGGCCGCCTGGCCGACCCCGCGCCCGCGGCGCTGGCCCGCGGCACGGTGGTCGAGGCGCGCGACCTGTTCCACGCCACGCCCGCCCGCCTGAAGTTCCTGCGCACCGATCGGGCCGAGACCCAGGCCGTCGCCGACATGGTCCGCCGCCTCGCCATGGCCGCCCCCGAAGTCGGCTTCGTGCTGTGCGACGTCTCCGAGACCGCGGCCAGGGCCTCCTCCGAGGGCCGGATCCTGTTCCGCGCCGACCCCGAACCCGGAGAGCCCCGCCACGCCCGCCGCCTGCGCCTCGCGCGCGTCATGGGCCGCGACTTCGCCGACAACGCGCTGGAGATCGAGGCCGAGCGCGAGGGCCTGCGCCTGACCGGCCTCGCCGGTCTGCCCACCTATTCGCGCGGCGCGGCGGTGGCGCAGTTCCTGTTCGTCAACGGTCGCCCGGTGCGCGACAAGCTGCTGACCGGGGCGCTGCGGGCGGCCTATCGCGACGTGCTCCACTCCGGCCGCCACCCGGCCGCGGCGCTCTATGTCGACTGCGATCCCCAGCTCGTCGACGTCAACGTGCACCCCGCCAAGACCGAGGTCCGCTTCCGCGAGCCCGGCGTGGCGCGCGGTCTGCTGGTCTCGGCCCTGCGCCACGCGCTGGCCGAGGGCGGGCATCGCGCCTCCTCCACCGTGGGCGAGGCCGCGATGGGCGCCTTTCGGGCCGAGCCCGACGCCCCCGTCGCCCCCCGCCTGACCGGCTGGGGCCCGCGCCTCGACCGCCCCTCGGCCGCCGAGGTCCGCCGCGCCTACGACTTCCAGGCCCCGGCGGAAGGCGCCCCCGCCCCCGGGTTCGGGGCCGAGGCGCGGCCCCCCGCCCAGCCCGGCCTCGCCGAGGAGCCCTCCGCCTGGCGCGCCGCCCGCGCCGAACCCGCGCCCGAGCCCGACGAGGCTGGCGCGCAGGACCTGCCGCTCGGCCTCGCCCGCGCCCAGCTGCATGAGAACTACATCGTCGCCCAGACCCGCGAGGGCATGGTCATCGTCGACCAGCACGCCGCCCACGAGCGCCTGGTCTACGAACGCCTCAAGCGCCAGGCCGCCGGCGCGGGCGTGCGCCGCCAGGCCCTGCTGATCCCCGAGATCGTCGAGCTTCCCTCCGAGGACGCCGAGCGTCTGCTGGCCGCCGCCGAGACGCTCGCCGAGCTCGGCCTCGCCATCGAGCCCTTCGGCCCCGGCGCCCTCGCGGTGCGCGAAACCCCCGCCGAGCTCGGAACCCCCGACGCCGCCGCGCTGCTGCGCGACGTGGCCGACGAGCTGGCCGAGGAGGGCGAGAGCGCGGCGCTGCGCGCGCGGCTCGACGCGGTGCTCTCGCGCATGGCCTGCCACGGCTCGGTCCGCTCGGGGCGGAGGATGGGGGCGGCGGAGATGAACGCGCTGCTGCGCGAGATGGAGGCGACCCCGATGTCGGGACAGTGCAACCACGGCCGCCCGACCTACGTGACCCTGACGCTCGCCCAGATCGAGAAGCTGTTCGGGCG
>NZ_CAXBOD010000003.1:0-236376 GCF_963977235.1 uncultured Albimonas sp. | reverse complement strand
CGCCCGGCTCGGGCAGCTCGCCGTTCTTGATCCGGGCGACCAGATCGCGGGTCGGCTCGGCCGGCTCCATGTCGTGCTCGTCGCCCAGCACGTCCCACAGCGACTTGTAGACGGTCAGCGCGCCCGAGACGTCTCCGCCGCGGGCCAGGTTCTCCATCAGCCGCCTGGCGGCGAGCTCCTGCGTGGGATCGAGGCGCAGCAGCGCGCGCGCCAGCTCCCGCTCGATCCGCCCGTCGGGGGCCGCCTGCTCCAGCGAGGCGAGCAGCCCCTGCTGCAGCTGGTCGCGCAGGGTCATGCGCCGCACGCTCAGCCAGCCGGCGAACGAGGGGTCGACGTCCTCGCAGCCCGCCATCAGGGTCGAGGGCAGATCCTCGGTCGTCAGCAGCAGCGGATGGATCCGCTCGGGCCCCAGCTGGGCGCGCACGTCGGCGACGTCGGCGCGGAAACAGGCGGGGTCGAGGGTGACGTGGGAGCGGTCGGTCTCGAACCCCTCGAAGCCCAGCTCGCCGGTGATCCGGCGCAGGGCGGTGACCACCTGGCGCAGCGAGCCGCGGGCGTGCTTTTCGTCGGACTCCGACCACAGCAGGCCCACAAGACGCTCGCGCGAGTCCGATCCGCTTTCGTCCAGCGCAAGATATCCCAGCATGCACAGCAGCTTGCGGTTCACCACCCGAAGCGAGCGGCCATCGTGCATCAGCGCCGGGGCTCCCAGCATGCGGATGGTCAGGCGCGCGGGCGCCTCGGCGGCGGCGGCGGGCGGATGCAGCAGGACATTCAAGACGTGCGGCCCCTTTCGGTCACCAGAGCGACGGGTCCCGCGGGGGACGACGCCCCCCGTGGGTCGTGGCGAGCTGCGATGCGGCCGCGCGGAGACGAGGCGTCTCGAGTGGCGACGGATCGGGCTGGAGCGTCGGCGCCATGGCCCAGGCCACGGGCAACCCCGGGCGCGGACGAGTCAGCCTGACACAGACGACATGATGCTGGCCGGCGGCGAGCTGTTCAACCATTCGTTGCAGGTTTCGTTCATCTTTCTTGCTCGGGCCCCCAGTCTCGCCCCCGGTCTCGGCCGCAGTTTCGGCCGCCGGCGCGTGCCGACGCGGGCGTCCGCGCGGCGACAGCCGCGGGTCGCTCGCGGGGTCGAGCGCGGCGCGGGCCAGCAGGGCGCGGTCGCCCTGCGTCAGCACGGTCTCGCCATGATGGGCCAGCCGCTCGGCCAGCAGGCTCAGGGCCAGCTCGCCCTGGATCGCCTCGCGCGCGGCCGAGAGGATCGCCTCGGACATCTCCGGCCGGGCGGCGAGGCCCACGGTCAGGGCCGGGCTGTCGGACTGCGGGTCGGCGTCCACGGCGAAGGCGGCGGCGACCGGGATGCCAAGGTCGGTGGTCAGGTCGGCGAACCACATCGCGCGGCCGGTCTCCTCCCCCCGCCAGCTCGCGATCCGGGCGAAGGCGGGCCCGAGCGCGGGATCCGCAGGGTCGAAGGGCCGCGGCGGCAGCCCGGCGCGCCACCACAGGGCGGCGGCGTCCCGCTCGACCAGCTCCAGCACCGCGCGCAGGCGGGCCTCGGTCTCGGTCCGGCCGGCGGCGCAGCCGAGGCCCAGCCGCACCGGCGGCTCGGGCGCGGGCGCGGCAAGGCCGGTGCGGCGCAGGCAGCGGTCGGCAGAGACCGCCACCTCGGCCCCGTCATGCAGGCGCAGGCCGCGGACCTGGTCGGCGGTGGGCGGGGTCCAGTCGAGGCCGCTGTCCACCGCCTCCAGCCCATGATCCGCGGGCAGCAGGTCGCCCGGACGCTCGAATTGGGAGAGGAACTCGCAGGCCTCGCCCAGGCAGGCGGCGAAGGCGGCGGCCTGGGTCTCGGCTCCGCCGGCGTGGCTGCCCGAAACCTCGGGGTCCGCGCCTTCGACCAGCTTCGCGGGCGTCGAGAGGGCCCCCACGAACACCAGCCCCGGCGCGGTGGCCAGCGGGAAGCGCATCACCCAGTCCATCTCTTCGGCCGCCCGGCGCAGGCGCAGGGCGGGATCTTCCGAACCGGGCGCGTCGGCGGAAGGGCCGAGGCCGGGGGCCGCGTCGGAAACCGAAGGGGCGGGCTGCATGCAAGGCTCCGTATCCAATGTGTTCAAGCATGGGTTGCAATCGGGGATTCCGCAACGCCTTGAAGCGCACGCGCGCCGCGACCAGTATTCGCGGCGCGCGGCGCCCCCCACGATCCGCGCGCCAGAGGGAGAACCGGGATGCCGTCCGATACCGACGCCGCCGCAACCGCCGAGACCGTGGGCGAGTTCGACTACGTGATCGTGGGCGCCGGCACCGCCGGCTGCGTGCTCGCCAACCGGCTGAGCCAGGATCCCTCGCGCTCGGTCCTGCTGCTCGAGGCGGGGGGCAGCGACGACTGGATCTGGTTCAAGGTGCCGGTCGGATACCTCTATTGCATGGGCGATCCGCGCGCCGACTGGGGCTTCACGACGGAACCCGAGCCGGGGCTGAACGGCCGCTCGCTGGGTTATCCGCGGGGGCGGGTGCTGGGGGGGTGCTCGTCGATCAACGGCATGCTCTACCTGCGCGGCCAGGCGGCGGACTACGACCACTGGCGCCAGCTCGGCAACACCGGCTGGGGCTGGGACGACGTGCTGCCCTGGTTCAGGAAATCCGAGGACTACGCGCTGGGCGCCGACGAGATGCACGGTGCGGGCGGCGAGTGGCGGGTCGAGACCCAGCGCCTGAAATGGGACATCCTCGAGGCGTTCAAGCGCGCCGCGATCGAGGCGGGCCTGCCCGAGACCGACGATTTCAACCGCGGCGACAACGAGGGCGTGGGCTATTTCAAGGTCAACCAGAAGGGCGGCTGGCGGTGGAGCGCCTCGACTGGCTTCCTGCGCCCGGCGATGAAGCGGCCCAACCTGACGGTGATGACCCACGCCCAGGCCGAGCGGCTGCTGTTCGACGGCGCCCGCTGCTCCGGCGTGGCCTTCCGGCATGGCAAGGGCGACGACGCCCCCCTCAAGCGCGCCACGGCGCGCGCCGAGCTGATCCTGGCCTGCGGCGCGGTGGGCTCCCCCCATCTGCTGCAGCTTTCGGGCGTGGGTCCGGGGGCGCTGCTGCAGGACCACGGGATCGAGACGCGGCTGGACGCGCCCGGCGTGGGGGCGAACCTGCAGGACCACCTGCAGATCCGCTGCGCCTACAAGGTCACCGGCATCCCCACGCTGAACACGATGTCGGCAAGCTGGCTCGGCAAGGCGAAGATCGCGCTGGAATACGCGATCAAGCGCTCCGGGCCGATGTCGATGGCGCCGAGCCAGCTCGCGGCCTTCGCGCGATCGGGCCCCGACGTGGCGACGCCCGACCTCGAATACCACGTGCAGCCCCTGACGCTGGAGGCCTTCGGCCAGCCGCTGCACCCGTTCGACGCCTTCACCGCCAGCGTCTGCCACCTGCGCCCCGAGAGCCGCGGGAGCGTGACCCTGAAATCCCCCGACCCGCGGGCCCATCCCGCCATCGCGCCCAATTACCTTTCGACCGAGGGCGACCGCCGCGTCGCCGCCGCCGCGATCCGCCTGACCCGGCGCATCGTCGCGCAGACCCCGCTGGCGAGATACCGGCCCGAGGAGTTCAAGCCCGGTCCCCGATGGCAGACCGAGGCCGAACTCGCCGAGGCCGCCGGCGCCGTCGCCTCGACCATCTTCCACCCCGTGGGCACCTGCCGGATGGGACCCGACCCCGCCTCGGTCGTGGACCCCGAGCTGCGGGTGCGCGGGATCGAGGGGCTGCGGGTGGTCGACGCCTCGATCATGCCCACGATCACCTCGGGCAACACCAACTCGCCCACCGTGATGATCGCCGAGAAGGCCGCCGACATGATCCGGGCCGCGGCGAAGACCGGCGCGCGGGCGGCCTGAGGCCGGCCGCGCGGCCCTCGCCCGCGCGCAGGCGGGTCGGGCTGTTCCGGCCACATCCCGGCAGGCGGCCGTAACCCTGGGTGGAGGTCGTCTTGACCGCCGTCGTCCTCCGCGGGAAGGTTGGGGCCGTCGTGTAGCCGGGAGCGCCCCCATGCCTGTGTCCAGAGTGTTCGCCTTCGCCGTCGCCTTGCTTGCCCAGGGACTTCCAGCGGCCGCGCAGGAGAGCGCCGAGGACCTGGCCAAGAAGCTCGCCAATCCCGTCGCCAGCCTGATCAGCGTCCCCTTCCAGTTCAACTGGGACGGCGGCTACGGCCCGCAGGACGGCGACAAGGCCTTCGTCAACATCCAGCCGGTGGTGCCGATGGACCTGAACGACGACTGGAACCTGATCTCGCGCACCATCCTGCCCGTCGCCTGGCAGAGCGACGTGGCGCCGGGCAGCGACCAGTTCGGCCTCGGCGACGTGGTGCAGAGCCTGTTCGTCTCGCCCAAGTCCACCCAAAGCGGCCTGATCTGGGGCGTCGGCCCGGTGGCGCTGATCCCGACCGCCACCGACGACGCGCTGGGCGGGGGCAAGTTCGGCCTCGGCCCCACCGGCGTGGTGCTGCGCCAGTCCGGCCCCTGGACCGTGGGGGCGCTGGCCAACCACATCTGGTCGGTGGCGGGCGAAGGCGGGCGCGGCGAGGTGAACGCCAGCTTCCTGCAGCCCTTCCTCAACTATACCTGGCCCAGCGCCACCTCGGTCTTTCTCAACACCGAAGCCACCTACGACTGGTCCTCCGAGCAGTGGTCCGTGCCGATCAACCTTGGCGTCAACCAGTTGGTGAGCATCGGCGAACAGAAGGTGCAGCTCGGCCTCGGCGCGCGCTACTGGGCGCAGTCCGCCCGCGGCGGGCCCGAGGGCTTCGGCGTGCGGGCCAACGTCATCCTGCTGTTCCCGCGCTGAGCGCGCCGGGCGGCCGCCCCCGGCGCCCTCGCGGTCGTTCGGGCGCGTGACGGCTTGACCTTCGCCCCCCCTCCATCACCTTGCCAGGGAGCGGAGGCGAAGCCCGCGGCGGGCGGGACAGTTCGAGGGGAGACTCGTGCCGGATTTCGAGACCATGGACCTCGCGGCGCTGCTTGCGGCGACGGCCGAGGGCGACAAGCTCGCCTTCGCCGAGCTGTATCGGCGCACCTCGGCGAAACTCTACGGCGTGATCCTGCGTATCTGCAGGCGACCCGACCTCGCCGCGGAACTGCTCCAGGAGAGCTATCTGAAGATCTGGCGCCATGCCGGGCGCTTCGATCCGGGCCGCGCCTCGGCCATCGCCTGGATGGCCGCGATCGCGCGCAACCGGACCATCGACGCGATCCGGCTGCAGGCCGAGCGCGTCTCGGCCGCCTCGGACGAGATCGATCCCGAGGACGGACCCGGCCTCGCCGCCTCGGCGGGGCTCGATCAGACCGAGTCCCTGGCGCTGCGCGAGTGCCTCGAGGGGCTGAAGACGGACGACCGGCGCATGGTGCTGCTGGGCTACCTCTACGGGTTGAGCCGGGAGGAGCTGGGCGAGCGCTTCGCGATGCCGGTCAACACGGTGAAGACGCGACTGCG
This sequence comes from uncultured Albimonas sp., assembly GCF_963977235.1. NCBI lineage: Bacteria > Pseudomonadati > Pseudomonadota > Alphaproteobacteria > Rhodobacterales > Paracoccaceae > Albimonas > uncultured Albimonas sp. The sequence continues at coordinate 230,892 of NZ_CAXBOD010000003.1, read as the reverse complement.
CCGGGCCCTGTCGGCGCTGAAAGGATGCCTCGATGGCGAACCCGCCTGACCAGACCATCGACCCGGCCCCCGAAGCGGGCGACGCCGCCGAGTACGTGCTGGGCACGCTGGACGCGGAGTCGCGTCGGGCCGCCGCCTCGCGCATGGCGACCGACGACGGCTTCGCCGAGGCGGTGCGCGTCTGGGAGGGGCGGCTGTCGCCGCTGGCCGAGCTTGCCGCCGAGGCCCGCCCCGCGATCCCCCCCGCGTGGGTGTGGCCGGCGATCGAGGCGCGCCTGCCCGGCGGCGTCGCGGTCGCGACCGGGACCCCGCCCGCGAGCGGGACCGACACGCCCGCGCCCCGCGAGGCAAACGTGATCGAGCTGCGCCAGCGGGTTCGCTACTGGCGCGGGACCGCGGCCCTCGCGGGCGTGGCGGCGGCGGCGATGCTGGCGCTGCTGGTCGCGCCCCCCGGCGTCGTGCCCTTCGACCCGCGCCAGGCCCCGGGCCCCGTGGCCGGCGGCCCGCCGGCCGAGGCGGGAACCTGGGTTGCGGTGCTGCAGCCGGGCGGCGACGCGCCGGCTTTCGTGGCCGAGGTGAACCTCGCGGCCGGCACGCTCAGCCTGCGTCCGCTGCGCCCCACGCCCCCGCCCGCGGGCCAGGTCTACGAGATGTGGGCGGTCGGCGGCGGCCGGGCGCAGCCGGTTTCGCTGGGTCTGCTGGGCCAGGGCGGGGAGGTGGCGCTCGAGGCCATCGGCGGGCCGGTCGAGGGCTCGGTCCTGGCGGTCTCGGTCGAGCCCGAGGGCGGCTCGCCGACCGGCCAGCCCACCGGCGACGTGGTGTTCACGGGCGAGCTGATCCGCGCCGACTGAAGCGGCGCCTCGCAGCGCCCGCGGCAGACTCCACGGCAGCTCCCAAGACAGATCGCCCGCGCGCCGGGGAGGCGCGCGGGCGATGTCGGTTTCGGGCTCAAGGAGCGACGGCCGCCTCCGCCTCGGAGCCGGCCAGGTCGGGAAAAAACCCGGCCGTGGCGTCGACGACCGCCGCCGGCGGCTGGCTTCCCCAGAAACCGCCGCCACGAGACAGGGGCCGGCGCCCCACACACGCCAGCCCCCGGGCGCATGCAGCGGATGAACGCGCACGCGCCGTTCGAGGCGCGATCGGGCCCGGGCAAGGGCCTCGTCGCGCCGGGCCCCTTGCGGCGGGGCCCTTGTCTCTCGGGACTCAGCTACGGGCGGGAGATGAACAGGTTTCAGGAAGCCGCAAGTTTTCTCGAGACCGCGGCGGCGCGGTCCCGGCATCCGCCTCTCGCGGAGGCGGGGGAGCCTCGGGGCCCGGGAGCGCGCCCCCGGGCCCCGGGCCGGCTCAGCGCCGGGCGATGGCGCGGGCCAGCACGGGGAAATACTCCGCGCCGAACCCCGCGTCCCTGGCGGCCTGCATCCGCGCCCGGGCCAGCTCCGCGCCCTCGGCGACGACGCCGGTCTGCCGGGCGAGGTCGAGGGCGTAGGAGACGTCTTTCAGCGCATAGTCCGTCGGGAAGGCGCCGAGCGGGAAGTCGTCGGGGATCATCGCCTTAAGCCCATGGTTGCGCAGCGCGAAACTGTCGGCGGAGCCCTTGGACAGCGTCTCGAACAGCAGCGTGCGGTCGACGCCCGCCCCCTCGCCCAGCGCCAGCGCCTCGGACAGCGCCACCACCGTCTCGAACAGCACCATGTTGTTGAGGATCTTGACCACCTGCCCGCAGCCGATGCCGCCGCACAGCGTCACGTCCGAGGCGGCGCAGCGCAGCAGCGGCTCGATCGTCGCAAACAGGTCCGCCTCGGCCCCGACCATGATCGAGAGCGTCCCCTCGATCGCCGCCTGCCGGGTGCGCGCCACCGGCGCGTCGGCCATGCGGGCGCCCTTCGCCTCGATCTTCGCGGCAAGCTCCCGCGTCAGGCCGACGGGGGCGGTGGAGGTGTCGACCAGGATCTGACCCTCGCGGATCGTCTCCAGCACGCCGCCGGGACCGGCGACCACCGCCTCGACCTGGGGGCCGCCGGGCAGCGAGAGGAAGATCACCTCGGCGGCCGCGACCACCTCGGCGACCGAGCCCGCCGCGATCGCTCCCTCGGCCGCCAGCCCCGCCACCGGCTCGGGCGAGAGGTCGAAGACCACCCCGCCCCAGCCGCTTTTCTTCAGGATGTTGCGGCAGATGGGCTCGCCCATCACGCCGAGGCCGATGAAGCCGAAGGTTCCCGCCATCTCAGCCGGCCTTCCGGTCGGGCTCCGCCGCGGCGGCCGGGATGATCAGCGCATCCACCGCCACGATGTCCTCGCCCCGGCAGATCAGCGGGTTGACGTCCAGCTCCTCGAGCGCGTCGCCGGCGTCGAAGGCGAACTCCGACACGCGGGCCACGATCTCGGCCAGTCTGTCGCGGTCCACCCCCGGCAGGTCGCGGAACCCGTCCAGGATCGCCGCCCCCCGCAGCCGGGCCAGCATGTCCAGCGCCTCGCGCGGGGTCACCGGGGCGGGGGCCGCCACCGAGTCCCGCATCAGCTCGACCAGCACGCCGCCGAGCCCCACCACCACCAGCGGCCCGAAGGCCGGGTCGCGGCGGGCGCCGACCACGATCTCGACCCCCTTGGGCGCCATGCGCTGCACCAGCACCCCCTCGATCCGGGCCTTCGGCGCGTGGCGCTTCACGCGGGCGGTCATCGCCTCGAACTCCGCGGCCACCGCCTCGGCCGAGCCGAGGTTGAGCGCGATGCCCCCCGCCTCGGTCTTGTGGGCGATGTCGGGGCTGTCGATCTTCATCACCACCGGGAAGCCCAGCGAGGAGGCGAGCCGCCCCGCCTCCTCGGCGCTGGAGGCCGCCTTCTCCTCGATCACCGGCACGCCGTAGCCCGCCAGGATCGCCTTGGCCTCCCGCTCGGTCACCGCGCCGCCGGCCGAGGCCGCGAGATGGGCCGAGAGCCCGGCCGAGGGCTCGGTCAGGCGGGGCTTGTCGATCGGCTCGACGTGGCGGGCGTGCCAGCGCCACCAGGACGCGACCCCCTCCATGCAGTGGCGCACGTTGTGGAAGACGACGATGGAGTCCGAGGCCTCCGCCTCGAGCAGGCCGGGTCCTTCGAGGGCCGAGCTCATCCACGGCACGATCACCGGCTTGCCGGCTTTCTTCGCCAGATCGCCCATCAGCTGGATGCGCGGGATCGAGGTCTCGATCGCGATCGGGTGCGGCACCACCAGCGAGCCGTAGTCGTCCTGGTCGAGCACCGCCTCGAGGCAGTCGATCAGGCTCTGGCGGTCCGAGACCACCTGCGCGGTCACGTCCACCGGGTTCACCGCCGAGCCGAACTCCGGGATCCGGGCCTTGAGCACCTTCTCCACCTCGGGCGAGGGGTGGGGCAGGGGCACGCCCGCGTCCTCGCAGGCGTCGGTCAGGAACACGCCCGCGCCGCCGGAGGTGCAGACGATGCAGGTCCCCTCGGCGACCGGGGGGGGCGACTTGGCGAACAGGCGGGCGGTGTCGACCAGCGCTTCGAGCTCGTCCACGAAGATGCCGCCCGCCCGCTCGACCATCGAGCGGTAGGCGTCGTGCGCGCCGGCCAGCGAGCCGGTGTGTGAGGCGGCCGCGGCCGCGCCCTTCTCGCCGCGGGCCATCTTGCACACCACCGTCGCCTTGCCGGCGGCGGCGGCCTGCTTGATCGCGGCCTCGAAACGGTCGGGGGCCGGGGCGCCCTCGAGGATCACGGCGATGGCCTTGGCCTCGGGATCCTCGGCCATGAAGGCCACGCAGTCGGCGACGTCGACGTCCGAGGAGTTTCCGCAGGCCAGCGCGTGGGAGAAGAACTGCCCCCGCCGCATCCCCTGGGTCAGCGAGAAGCCCAGCGCGCCCGACTGGGCGACGATGCCCACGCGGCGCTGCGCGGGTTCGGCGTCAAAGCCCCGCTCGAAGTCGAGCGGCGGGTGGAAGGTCACCGCGCCGCCGTTGGAATAGTTCACGAAGCCCAGCGCGTTGGGTCCGATCAGGGGCATGCCCGCGCGGTGCGCCAGCAGGGCGTTCTCTCGCTCCAGCGCCTTGCCCTTCTCGCCCATCTCGCCAAAGCCCGAGGCGAAGACCAGCACGCCGCCCGCGCCGATGTCGGCGCATTCCTCCAGCACGCCGCGCACCGCGTCGCGCGGGGTCACCAGGACCACGCAGTCCGGCGCCTCGGGCAGGTCGCGCACCGAGGCGTAGCAGGGCTGGCCGTAGAGCTCGTCGTAGCGCGGGTTGACCGTCCAGACCGGCCCGGCGAAGCGGTGCAGGTTCTTGAAGGTCAGCATCCCGAAGGAGCCCTCGCGGGTCGAGGCGCCGACGATGGCGACGGACTTGGGGGCCAGCAGGCGCTGCAGCTCCGAAGCCTTGTAGAGACGTCCGCCGGCGCTCATCCGCGGCCTCGCGCGGGGTGGTGATGGGTCATGGGGTCCTCCCGGGGCGCGCTGGATGCCCGGCGCGCCCCGGGGGGCGCCGCGCTCCGCGCAATCATTTTCGAGTCAGGGGGCCCGAGGGCCCACCTGCCGCCCGGCAGGATGTTTCGGGATCGCGCGCGACGCAAGGCGCCTTGCGGGCGACGCGCACGTCAGGCGTCTCCGGCGGGGCGGCGCCGGCAGCCCGGGGCCGCGTCCGCGCAGAGTCCCGGCGTCAGGTCCGCAGGTGGCGGGCGAAGCCCAGGCCCATGTCGACCACGTCCATGATCCGGGCGGCGTAGTGCTCGCGCGCGGCGAAACCCGCGCCCTCGCCCTCGAGAAACTCCTCTTCCAGCGCGTCGATCAGGCGCTTGAGGCGGCGCTGGTGGACGCCGAGGCTCGCCTGCACCGGGTCGGCGACCAGCCCGGCGAAGGCGGCCGCCACCGCGCCCACGGCGGCCATGCCTGCGGTGGCGCCCGCAACCAGCGCCGGCGAGGCCGCGGCCGGGAACGCCCCGTACCAGACCGAGCCCGCCGTCGCCCCCAGCGGAAACGCCGAGACCGCCGCCTGCTGGGCCAGCGCCGCCGCCAGCGCCGGCCCCAGCGAGATCGCGCCCGGGGTCAGCTGCTGGAAGGCCGCCGCGCCGGCGCCCATCGTGGCGATGCCCGTGGCGATCTCGGCGGCGGCCGAGCGGACGCCGGCATACTCGCTCAGCGTCTCCGAGGCGCGGAACCGGGGCGAGGCGTCGGGGTCGCGCAGGCGGGCCAGCGCCTCGAGCCGGGGCGAGGTCAGGATCGCCTCGGCCAGCGCGTCGCGGCCCTGGACCCTGGCGTCCTTTTCGGCCGGGTCGCGCCAGGGCAGCTCGAGCAGGTCGACGACCACGCGCCGCTCGACCTCGCGGGCGACCTGGGTGCGCAGGATCAGCTTGCGGCGCGCGAGCCAGTCGCCCGCCCCCCGCGCTCCGACCTTCCGGGCGGCCGAGGCGCCCAGCCGGGTCAGCGCCGCGGCGGGGGCGAGCGCCAGGTTCGCCGGGGCCCGCGCCAGGTCCCAGCCCACCGCGTGCCGGTGCAGGCCCAGCGAGCCGCGGAACCGGTAGGTGCGCGCGACAAAGCCGTCGATGCGCGCGCGACGTTCGGCGAAATAGGCGCGGGCGGCCTCTGCCACCAGCGCGCGGGCCTCGGCCGCCGCGGCGGGGTCGGGCTCGGGCTCGGGCCGGGCGGGGGCCGCGGGCGAAAGGTCGGAGGGGTCGGGGTCGTCCTGGGGGGCCATCGCCTCGTCCGCGGATGCGTCCCGCGGGGACGGCGGGACGCCTGTAGATGTAGCGCAGGCGAGGGGCGGCGGAAGCGGCGCCGGCCAGGCTTCCGCGGCCCGGAACCGGCGCGCGCCGGCGGCGTCCGGGAACGCCGGGCGGCCCTCGGGCGGCCTCGGGCGGCGTTGGCCGCCCGAACAGCCCGTGGTGGCGGTCAGTCGAAGGCGCCGACCGCCTGGGCCACCAGCATGAAGGCCCGCCCGGTGCGGCTGTCGGCAAGCTCCAGCAGCCGGCCGACGCCGCGCGGCTCGGCGGCGGCGCGGCGCAGCACGCCGTCGAAGCGGCGCATCAGGTGCATGCCCGTGTCGCGGAACACCGGGTCGGCCTTCATCATCCTGCGCACGGCCTCGACCGCCTCGGGACTGTCGACGCCGCCCACCGAGATCAGCGCCGGCCCGCGCTCTCCCTGGGCGAAGCGGGTCCACAGGGCGGGGGGCGCGAGGCGGACCGAAAGGTCCTCCATGTAGATCCCGTGCTGGGCCAGCAGGGTCAGCGCGTCCTCGGCGGCCTGCAGCAGCTCGGCGATGGGCCGGTCCTTCGCGGCGGTGGCAAGGGCGGCCCAGCCGGCGTCGTCGCGCTCGTCCTTGGGGAAGTCGAGCGCCAGAGCCACCTGGCCCCAGTCCCGCCCCGCCTCGGCCGGCGCCGCGTCGGCGGCCAGCGGCAGGAAGCCCTGCGGGTCGGCGACCGCGGCGGGCGGCGGCGAGGCCGGGATCGACGCCGGCGCCCGGGCGGGCGGCGGATCGGGCGCGACCAGCGGCAGGCCCGGCTCCTCGTCGACCTCGGGGCCGGGCTGCGCAGGGGCAGGCGCAGGCGGATCGGCCGCGACAGGCGCGGCCACAGGCGGCGGCGCGACGTCAGGCGACCGCTGGGGTCTGGGCGCGGACGGAGCTGCAAAGGCCGCGGCCTCGGGCACGGGTTGCGGCTGGGCAACCGGAGGCTTCGACTGCATGGGCCCGGCCGCCCCGGCCGCAGCCGCCGGCGCGGCGGTCGAGCGGTCGAGGCGGGCGAGACTGACGTCGAGCAGCCTCTGGGCCTCGGCGAGTTCGGCAATGCGCCGGGCGATGGCGGCCCGCTCGCCATCGAGCGCATCGCGCGCGGCATGGGCGACGGCATGAGTCAGATCGGCGCGGGTCAGCCCCTCGGAGGCGGCGGCACGCGGCGCGGCGGCGGCAGCGGCCGCCGCGCGGGCGTTGGCGCGCGACAGGGCCTCGAGGCGCTGCGCAGTGTCGGCAGATCGGCGGGCGAGGCTCGCCCAGACCAGCCCCACGGCGATCGGCGCGGTGATGGCCAGCGCCGCGGCCGCGGCCTGGGCGGGCGCAACCGGACCCCAGGGCGGGACCAGCCGGGTCAGCGCCCAGACGATGCCCGTCTCGGCCCCCAGCCACGCCACGACGCCGCCGAGCGCCGCGCCCAGCGGCAGGCGCGCCGCGCCGCCGGGCGAGAGGCCCAGCGCCTCGTCCGCGGCGGCCGAACGGGCGCGCGCGGAGGCCTCGCGGGCGGCGTCGCCCGTCTCCGCCTCGTCTCGGGAGCGGCCGGCTTCGGCCATGCGCGGATCCTCCGCGGCCACAGGGGGAAGCGGGAGGCCGGGAGCGCCGCCCGCAGGGCGCCCGGGCGCAGGGGCGCCCCGGCGCGGGGTCGTCAGAGGAACGCGACCTTGAGGACCTCGTAGGCCTTGCCGCCGCCGGGGGTCATCACCTCGACGGAGTCGCCCTCCTCCTTGCCGATCAGGGCGCGGGCGAGGGGCGACTTCAGGTTCAGCAGGCCGTTGGCGATGTCCGCCTCGGTCTCGCCGACGATCTGGTAGGTCCGCTCCTCCTCCGTGTCCTCGTCGACGAGGGTCACGGTGGCGCCGAACTTGATCGAGCCCGAAAGCTTGCCCGGGTCGATGACCTCGGCGCGCGAGATCAGGCCCTCGATCTCCTGGATCCGGCCCTCGATGAACGACTGGCGTTCGCGGGCCGAATGATATTCGGCGTTTTCGGACAGGTCGCCATGCTCGCGCGCCTCGGCGATCGCCCGGATCACGGCCGGGCGCTCCTGGCTCTTGAGCGTCTTCAGTTCGGCATCCAGCGCGGCGAAGCCGCGGGCTGTCATCGGCACCTTGTCCATGCCTCGCCCTCCTCCGGGTCGGGACTTGCGAATTGGCCTCCCGGAGGTCCGGGACCCAATTCCCCGACGCCCCCGAAACGCGACACAGCCGCGCCAGTGAGCGGCGCGGCTGCTGAGGGGGAAGACTATGGGCGCGCGAACGGGGTTTCAAGATGCCGTGCGCGAGGCCCATGGCCCGGACGTCGCGGCGCCGGGCGAGGGCGGGCGAAGCGGGCCGGCAGAGGGGGCCGCCGGCGCCGGACCGGGGGCGTCGCAGGCGCTGGCGAGCGGCGCCGCCCGCGCTGGTCGAAGAGGCGCCGCTGGCGACGCTGGTCGAAGAGGCGCCGCTGGCGACGGGCGCGCCGGGCCGCTGGCGACGGGGGCCCGGGGCCCCCGTCCGCGGCGCAGCCTCAGGCGCAGTTGAGGATGCAGTAGTCGGCGACGCGCTTGCGGTGCAGCTCGAGGTTGTCGTCGATCTCGGGCGTGGCGCCGGGGAACACGTCGGCGCAGTAGGAGGGCAGGGGATACTCGCTCTCGGCCAGCATCCGCTCGGAGGCCTCGATCATCGCCCGGGCCGGCACCCGCAGCTCCAGCACCCCCGCCTCGGCCAGCGAGACGTTGACCTCGCGCAGCTCGCAGCCGGCGCGGGTGGGCAGGGTGTAGTCGATGCCGTGGGCCTCGAGGATCGCCGCGAAGCTCTCGACCGAGTGCTTGCCGACGGGCGCGGTCTCGGGCGACTTGGCCCAGGACTTCACCAGCGCGCCGAACGCCTCCATCGCGTGGGGGGCGATGGTGAACATGTGGTCCGGCGCAACCGGCGCGGGGGCGAGGCCGGAGGGCTTGCGCGACCAGGCGGAAAGGGCGGCGCCGGTGGCGAACTGGCCCGGAACGCGGATCGTGGACACGGCGTTGGTCATGTCGAAATTTCCCTGCATCTACGCGGCCTTGGCCGCTGCGCGGACCTCGATCGCCCGCACCGCAAGGCTCCGCCGCGCGGCGCGAAGCGTTCGTGAATCGACGATCGGCGAGGGGGCGCGCGCACTTGGCGCCGAATCGCGGAACCCGATTCACGAAGAATTCGCGCCGACCCGTTAAGTCTGGGTTCAGGATTTTCAGCAATCGGAGCGCGCGAGGGATTCGCGCCGTCGCCGTCTTCGCGCGAGACGGCCGGCGACGCGGGCGCGGGAGGGGGGCGAGGTGATCTATTCGATGGGCCGGGGGCAACGCGCCGCTCCCTGGGCGGCCGCCGGGGGCGGGAACGCGCCGGACCTGCTCGCCGAGGCCGCTCCCGACGGGCGCATGGCCGCGGCGCAGGACACGCGGCGCTGCCTGCGCCGGGCGCGCGAGGCGCCGGGCGCCTCGTTCGGCTACCTGTTCCGCTGGGCGGAGGACGTCGCCGACGCCCCGGATGCGGACGCGCGCCTCGCGGCCCTCGCCCAGGCGATGTCGGAGGACGAGTGCGCGCCCGACCGCGCGGACTCCGGCATGCCGCTGATCTACCCGCTGTTCGGCCAGTTCCTCGAACACGACCTGACCGCGATGGTCGACGTGCGCACCACCGCCGGCCGCTCGCCCGAGAGCGCGCGCCTGCGCCCCCGCGCGCGGGACGAGGTCGAGCGCTCGCTGGCCAACCTGCGCGACGGGACGCTGGACCTCGAAAGTCTCTACGGCGTCGACGCGGGCGAGGGGCCGCTCGCCGACAAGATCGCCCGCCTGATGCGCGAGCCGGGGGCCCCGGCGCGGCTGCGGCTGGACGTGCCCGGGCCCTCGGAACTCGGGCGCACGGCGCGGCCGGCCGACCGGGGGGCCGACCTGCCGCGGCTGGGGCGGGCGCTGTCCGAGGATCCCGAGGCGGGGATCACGACGGCCGAGATCATGGCCCTGCCGCCGCGCCTGCGCCGCAGCTTCCTGCGCGACGGGGCGCCGAACCCCGCCCGGGCGCTGATCGGGGACCTGCGCAACGACGGGCATCTGCTGCTCGCGCAGCTTCAGGTGGCGCTGGCGCGGTTCCACAACCGCATCGTGGACGAGCTGGTCGACCGGGGCGGGCGCCCGCCCGAGGCGCTGTTCGACGACGCCCGGCGCGAGGTGCGCCGCCACGTGCAGTGGCTGGCGCTGAACCGCTGGCTGCCGCGGCTGTGCGATCCCGCGGTGCTGGCCCGGGTGCGCCGCGCCGGCGCGCCGTTCTGCACCGAGATGCGCAACGGCGTGCACGAGGCCGGCCGCCGCCGGCAGCCCGCGCCGCTGGAGTGGTGGGCCGCCGCCGCGCGCTTCCGCCTGCCGATGGTCCCGCGCGAGGCGCCGCTGAACCGCTTCCATCCGCGCGCGGGTCTCGGCCTGCAACTGCGCGCCGCCGGCGCGGGGCTCCCGTCAGGGCGTCTGCCTGCCGACCTCGTGGCCGACTGGTCGCTGCTGGCCGCCGAGCCGCAGCCCGGCGGCCTGCGCGGCGCCCGCGCCATCGGCAGTCACATCGCCCCGGACGAGCGTCTCGCCCGCCCCTTCCAGGACCTCGCCCTGGCGACCCTGCGCAAGGGCCACGCGCTGAACCTGCCCCCGGCGCAGGCCTGCGCGGGCGAGCTGAACAGGGTCTACGCCGACCTCGTCCGCCCCCTCTCGCGCGAGGCGCTGTGCGGCGGCCACACCGGCGAGGCGATCCGAGACGGCTTCGAGGAGCGGACGCCCCTGTGGTTCTACATTCTGCGCGAGGCGGAGGTGCAGCGCGAGGGTCGCGGTCTGGGGCAGCTGGGCAGCGCGATTCTGGCGGAGTCGGTGATCGGGATGATCGCCACGGACCCCGACTCGATCTGGCGCAGCCGCGGGCGCCACGGCCTGCCCTGGTCGCCCGAGGACGGCATCCGCCCCGGCGGGCTGGTGGTCGACGGGTTCGACGCCCTGCTGGAGGCCGCGGAACTGCTGTGATCAGGACAAGGGCGCCGTGCGCGGATGCGCTGCATTCGTGGGCAGTCTGGCGCCTAAGTCGACGCCAGTCCGGCGCTTTCGTCCGGCGTCGCGGCGCCGGAGGGTCGAAACTGCTGGACTGGGCCGCCTCTGGCACGTCCCCTGCATGAACGGATCTGCGCAGGACGCCTAGGGTTCCGGCCGCCGCGCGCCCGCCCCGCCAGGGACGGACGCAGGGCGGCGCTGGTCCGAGAGGCGTCGCCCCTTCGCGGCAGCGGGGGTGGTACACGGCGGGAGAAAAGCCCGGGAGGCCACTGCGACGGTCCGCTACGCGTGCGCTGGGTCCCGTCCGCGCGGGCGGATCGCAGCCTCCGTGGACGGGACCGCCGGAAGGACCCGAGATGACCCAATTCCGCAAGACCGCCCCGCGTCGCGGCGCCAAGGCCCTCGCGCTCGCCGCGGCCGGCGCGCTGGCCCTCTCCGCCGCCCCCCCGGCGCGCGCGCAGGAGAAGACCGAGTTCTCGATCGCCTGGTCGATCTACGTGGGCTGGATGCCCTGGGGCTACATGGCCGACCACGGCATCATGGACAAATGGGCCGAGAAATACGGCATCAGCGTCGAGATCGTGCAGATCAACGATTATATCGAGTCGATCAACCAGTACACGGCCGGGGGCTTTGACGGCGTCTCGGCCACCAACATGGACACGCTCTCGATCCCCGCGGGGGGCGGCGTGGACACCACCGCGCTGATCGTGGGCGACTACTCGAACGGCAACGACGCGATCCTGGTCAAGGGCGAGGGCGCGAGCGTCGCCGACCTCGCGGGCAAGCCGGTGAACCTGGTCGAGCTGTCGGTCTCCCACTACCTGCTCGCCCGCGCGCTGGAGAAGGCCGAGCTGGCCGAGCGGGATCTCGGCGCGGTGATCAACACCTCGGACGCGGACATGGTGGCAGCCTGGCAGACCTCGGACGTCGAGGCGGTGGTCACCTGGAACCCGCTGGTCTCGACCATCCTCGAGATGGGGGACGCGACCAACGTCGCCGACAGCTCCGACATCCCCGGCGAGATCATCGACCTGCTGGCGGTCAACACCGAGGTGCTCGAGGCCAACCCCGCCTTCGGCAAGGCGGTCGTGGGCGCCTGGTACGAGACCATGGCCCTGATGTCCGACGACAGCCCCGAGGGCGCCGCCGCCCGCGCCGCGATGGGCGAGGCCTCGGGCACCGACCAGGCCGGCTACGAGGCTCAGCTCGACTCGACGGCGATGTTCTACACCCCCGCCGAGGCCGTGGCCTTCGTCGAGGATCCCAGACTGGCCGAGACGATGACCTACGTGGCCCAGTTCCTGTTCGACAAGGGCATCCTGGGGACCGGCGCGCCCTCGCCCGACTTCGTGGGCGTGGTTTATCCCTCGGGCGAGGTCACCGGGGACGAGGCCAACGTGAAGTTCCGCTACTCGGTCGAATACATGAAGATGGCCGCCGACGGTCTGCTGTGACGCCGCCGGGGAGGCCCCCGCGGCCTCCCCTCCCCTGCCGCCCGCTGCGGGAGCCGTCCATGAGCAATCGCCTGTCGCCGACCCCGACGCGCCGCCCCGGTCCGCCAGTCCGCCCCGCGACCCTGTCGGCGGAGGGCTGAACCGATGCGCTGGATCAACCGACGTCCCGGGCGGCTTCTGGCCTTCGGCCTCGCCGCCTTGCCCTTCGCGCTGGCGATCCTGGGCTATGTGATCGCCTCCGACATCCGCCGCGCCGCCAACCCGGCCGACAAGCTGCTGCCGGCGCCGACGCAGATCCTCGACACCGCCATCAGTCTCGCGACCGAGGCGGACCGGCGTTCGGGCGACGTGCTGTTGTGGGTCGACACCTCCGCCTCGCTGATCCGGCTGGCGCAGGGGGCGGGGATCTCGGCGGCCATGGGGCTGGGCTTCGGGCTGCTGATCGGGCTGATCCCGGGCATCCGCACCACGCTGGCGCCGTTCGTGTCGGTGATCTCGCTGATCCCGCCGCTGGCGATCCTGCCGGTGCTGTTCATCGTCTTCGGGCTGGGCGAGGTCTCCAAGGTCGCGCTGATCGCCATCGGCATCGCGCCCGTCCTGATCCGCGACATCGCCCAGCGCACCGCCGAGATCCCCGAGGAGATGATCGTCAAGGCGCAGACGCTGGGCGCCTCGACCTGGGCGATCCTGGCCCGGGTGGCGCTGCCCCAGGTGTTGCCGCGCCTGATCGGGGCGCTGCGGCTCTCCCTCGGGCCCGCCTGGCTGTTCCTGATCGCGGCCGAGGCCATCGCCTCGACCGAGGGGCTGGGCTACCGCATCTTCCTCGTGCGCCGCTATTTCGCGATGGACGTGATCATCCCCTATGTGATCTGGATCACCCTGCTCGCCTTCCTGATGGACCTCGGCCTGCGCCAGCTCCACCGGCGCGCCTTCCCCTGGGCGGGACCGGCCACATGAGCTTTGTGAATGTCTCCGACATCTTCCTCTCCTATGGCCGACGCCCGATCCTGGAGCGCGTGAACCTCGAGGTCGTCGAGGGCGAATTCGTCTCCATCGTCGGCGCCTCGGGCTGCGGCAAGTCCACCTTCCTGCGCCTGCTGCTGGCCCAGGAACGCCCCACCCGCGGCGAGATCTCCATCGACGGCCGCCCGCCGGCGCGGGAGCCCGACCGCGACCGCGGCGTGGTCTTCCAGCGCTATTCGGTGTTCCCGCACATGACCGTGCGCGGCAACCTGATCGCGGCCGAGGAGCTGGGCGGCGCCCGCGCCGGCCGCCTGCCGCGCTTCTTCGGCGCCCGCCGCCGCGAGGCCGCCAAACGCGCCGACGCGGCGCTCGAGCGGATCGGCCTCGCCCATGTCGCCGACGCCTGGCCCGCCGCGCTGTCGGGCGGCATGCAGCAGCGGCTCGCCATCGCCCAGGCGCTGGCCGGGCGCCCCCGCGTCCTGCTGCTGGACGAGCCCTTCGGCGCCCTCGATCCCGGCACAAGAGTGGCGATGCACGCCTTCCTCCAGGACCTGCGGGCCGAGACCAACATGACGGTTTTCATGGTCAGCCACGACCTCGAGGAAGCCTTCAAGCTGGGCGACCGCGTGCTGGTCTTCGACAAGCCCCGATGGGATCCCATCGAACCCGAGGCCTACGGCGCCACGATCACCTACGACTTCGACGCGCGGGACGGCGGCATCCCCTTCCAGAACCGCCCCTTCGCCGCGCCCCCGACCTCGCAAGCCCAAGAGGACGACCATGTTCCCCAGGTCTGAACCCCGCCGCCGCGTCCCCGCCGCCCTGTTCCCCGAGGCTCGGCGCGCCCACCACCCCGACCTGACCAAGCTGCGCGGCTGGAAGGCGATGCGCGCCGAGGCCGACATCCCCGGCGGCGAGTGGGAGAACGAGAAGGCCTGGGCCCTGCGCATGGGCCTGACCGGCGCCGACAGCATCGAGGACCGCTCGATCCCCACCTTCGCGCGGGGCGAACTGCCCCACTACGCCGGCATCAACACCTTCCTGAAGGCCCCCTACACCGAGGACGTGACCGAGGTCGGCCAGTACGACGCCACCGTCCTGGGCATCCCCTTCGACGGCGGCGCCACCTACCGCCCCGGCACCCGCTTCGGACCCCAGGCGCTGCGCCGGATCTCGGCCCTCTACACGCCCTACAACTACGAGATGGCCGTCGACCTGCGCGAGCAGATGACGCTGTGCGACGCGGGCGACGTGTTCACCATCCCCGCCAACATCGAGAAGAGCTTCGACCAGATCTCCCGCGCGGTCAGCCATGTCGCCTCGTCGGGGTCGTTCCCGATCATGATCGGGGGCGACCACTCGATCGGCTACCCCTGCGTGAAGGGGATCGCCGACGTCACCTCCAAGAAGATCGGCATCGTGCATTTCGACCGCCACGCCGACATCCAGGAGAAGGACCTCGACGAGCGGATGCACACCACGCCCTGGTTTCACGCCACCAACATGCCCAACGTGCCGGCCAAGAACCTGGTGCAGGTGGGCATCGGCGGCTGGCAGGTCCCGCGCGAGGCGGTGAAGGTCGCCCGCGAGCGGGAGACCAACATCATCACCATGGGCGACATGGAGAAGATGGGCGTCGACCGCACCGCCGAGATGGCGCTCGAGATGGCCTGGGACGGCGTCGACATGGTCTACATGTCCTTCGACATCGACAGCATCGACTGTGGGTTCGTGCCGGGCACCGGCTGGCCCGAGCCGGGCGGCTTCCTGCCGCGCGAGGCGCTCGCGCTCGCCTCCAAGGTCGCGGCCGAGGGCCTGTGCGGGATGGAGCTGGTCGAGGTCAGCCCCCCCTACGACACCTCCGACATCACCGCGCTGATGGGCACGCGGGTGATCGTGGACGTGCTCGGCTCGATGGTGGCGGCGGGCAAGATGGGGGCCCACAAGCGGCACATCGACAAGCCCGTGACCCTGCCGATGGGCGAGTGGTCCGAGGCCACCCACGGCAAGCGCTGGGGCCGTCCGGCCGGGAGCCGCTGACATGCCCCACGATCATCCCCACAACCCCGGCCGCGACCCCGCGCACGCCCATCCCCATGCACATGGCCACGCCCGGGGTCATTCACACGCTCACGGCCATGACCACGCCTCTGGCCACGGCAACGGTCACGGCCACGCTTCCGGCCACGGGCATGCTCCGGGCCATGGCCACAACCACGCCCACGCCACCCACCTGCACAGCCACATGGACCCCGCCGACGAGGCCGCCGACCTGCAGGTCCTGACCGCCCAGTTCATCGACGGCTTCCGCGAGGCGCGCGACAAGGCCGCCTACCTGCGCATCGCCGGCGTCCCGCTCGAGGTCCCCGACGAGGCCGGCGGCCCCCCCCTGAAGCTGGTGGACGTGACCCTGACGACCGAGTGGCAGGTCGGCACCGCCAGCCCCTCCTTCGGCAGCCGGGAGCTGTCCTACCTCCCGTTCCCCGGCGAGATGATCGCCGAGCGCACCAACCTCGGGTTCGTCTACGTCTCCCTCGACGCCAAGCGCGTGGTCGACCTCCGCGGCTTCCTGGCGGCCCGCGAGGCCCCCTGACGCGCGGGGGCGATGACGTTCCCCGCCGCGCCCGTCCGGCGAGCGCGGCGGCCAGCGCCATCGGGCGAGGCGCCCGCCTCCCGCCCTCGCCTCGCCCCCCCTTGCGCCGGACTCGCGCCGCGCGTTTTCCGGCTCGCCCCTCCGTCAAGCGCTCTCCGCCAACTCCTCCCGCCCGTCGCCGCGCGGGCGACGATGGGTCGAGCGTCCGCCCCGTTCCTCGCGACAACAGCCTGCCGTCGCGATCCGCCATTGCCGCCTTGAAACATCTCCCGCCCTCGGCTAGACGCACCCGCACGGAGAGGTGGCCGAGCGGTCGAAGGCGCACGCCTGGAAAGCGTGTATAGGGGCAACTCTATCCCGGGTTCGAATCCCGGTCTCTCCGCCACAGCCCCCACCCGGAGAGTCTCACGCCGGACGGAGTTCCCTTGGTCGCAAGGGGAACGGCTGGGCGGCCGTCTCACATTCTGTCATGCGAACTCCCAGCCTCTCACCGCAATTGCGGGATGAGATGTGGGATGTTGGCGAGCGCCAGATGACTGCCAGGCAGGCGCATTCGCCGATCCGCGACACGATGGGCACGCGCCGCGGTCGACATCGGGAGGAGCAGCTCGCCGCGATCGCGGCGCGAATGAACGGGCCCGGCCGCCATTGCGATGGCAGGGGCCTCTATCTCGTCGCCGATCGGAGCGGGGCGAAGCACTCGGCAGACTTGCCCTGGGCGGAGCGGCCAGAGCCTCTGGCCACGCCTCGCCGGGGCTAGCGGCATGGGCGCCCTCGCCGTGCTCTGACCGCAGGCCGCTCTGGCGAGGTCGGGAAGGTGGAATGGCGCGACGTCGGTCTCGAGGCGCTGGTCTTGCCCTCCCCGACGTCTTGCAAGCCGCTGTCGGACATGGCGCCTGCCGCCGTCCTGAAGCGACTGGGCCTCGCGTCACCTGTCGGCCGTGGATCAGCGCGACGACCTCGACATCCTTCGACGGGCCGTGCCGTGTGTCGAGGACCGCGACGGCATCGAACGTCGCGAGCGCGTGGCCCACCTCGAAGAGATCAGCGACCCTCGCATGCGAGCCGTGGCGCACGACCGCCTGCTCGGTGGGCTTGCCATGAGGGTCGAGAGCGACATCGCCGATCGGGACCCCTCCATCAGAAAATGGCGCGAGTTCTGGGCCGAAGTCCGGGATGTGCTGTCGACGCGGGCCGGTACGGTCGGCTGGCCAGGGCGCGATCCGGCGGGCGGTCTGGCGCTCGAGGCTCACGCGACGCGCGGCCCGGAGCATCTTCATGGGCTTGAGGTCCGGTTCGAGCGCCAGCTGCCCGAAGCGCGCCACGCGGGCGATCGTGGCGACGAAACCCGCATGAACGCGGCGCCTTCCGAAGGCGCGTTGCTCGCCTGCACGCCGACGCAGAGCTTCCCGATGCTCGCGATCCCGTTCTTCCTTCTCGCGGGCGCCCTGATGCTGTCGAGCAAGCTCGGGATCTGTCTCGGCAAGACCGCCCGCTTCATGGTCGGCCACTTCAAGAGCGGGCTCGGACAGGTCTCGGTCATCGGCTCGGCGACGGTCGCCGCCGTCGCGGTCGTGGCTTACATGCGCGACCTGCCGCGCTCGCCGTTGACGGGCGGGGTCGCGGCGGTCGACATGGGCCGGATGACGCGCGGTGAGGAGCATCATCATGGCGTCCTCGACCATCCAGCGGGTGCTGAGGGCCGAGCGCGTGGCCCAGGACCCGGAGGAGCGGGCGCAGGCGGCCTTCGACGAACCGTGGATGGTGGTCCTCGCGCTCGACATGATCACGCTGAACGTGGACGCGCTTCTCGACCTTCCGGCGGCGATCCTGCTGCTCGGGGCCCTGTTCGCCGCGATCGGCCAGGCGATCGGACTGGACCTTGTCCAGCTCGGCCTGATGATGGTGGGGAACCTGGCGACCGGGCCCTGCACGCCGCCCAGGGAGGGCGCCGTCCATCTCCTCGGCGCTTTCGGGGGCGAGCATCGGGGCGACCGTCCGCGCGCTCGCGTCCTTCGGCGGCGGGGCGCGCGGGGTCTTCGCGCTGATGTCCCCGGCGTCCGCCGTGACCCTCGATCGAGACCCCACGAGCGAGATCTCGATCGAGGGTCGGCCGAAGCGGAGCGGAGGCTCCGGCGGGTCGAGCGCGACCCGGTTCGGCGCGAGCCAGGGGCCCATCGATCGGGCGCCCTGACGCTGTCGATGAGGCGGGCGACTGCGATCTGCGCCATCGGGTCGTCCGGGATCCGCTGCAGGACGGCCGAACAGGGCAGGCGTCTCGTCGACGCGCGAGGCGGTTCGCCTTGTCGTCCGCCGACGCCGGCGGAGTCGCTTGCCCGCGCACATCTCGATTGCCAGACGGCCGTGGGGCGGGAATAGTTCGCGCCATGACGACGAGGCCCGTGGTGCATGTTCTGGACGACGACGAAGCCGTCAGGCTGGCCATCGCCAGCCTGCTGCAGTCCGTCGG
This sequence comes from uncultured Albimonas sp., assembly GCF_963977235.1. Taxonomy (NCBI): domain Bacteria; kingdom Pseudomonadati; phylum Pseudomonadota; class Alphaproteobacteria; order Rhodobacterales; family Paracoccaceae; genus Albimonas; species uncultured Albimonas sp. Next base: position 212,660 of record NZ_CAXBOD010000003.1, on the reverse strand, counting down.
GCTCGAGAGCAGGACCCATGGCTCGACCCAGGCGTTCCTCGAAGCCGAGCGGCCCGACGTCGAAAGCTGCCTGGTGCTGGACGTGCGGCTGCCGGGGACCAGCGGGCTCGACCTGCAGGAACTGCTGGCCGAACGCGGGGTGGAGCTGCCGGTGATCCTGGTCACTGGCCATGGCGACATCCCGATGAGCGTGCGGGGAATGAAGGCCGGGGCGGTCGACTTCCTCTCGAAGCCGTTTCGCGAACAGGACCTGCTGGACGCGGTGGCGCGGGCGCTGGCGATCGACCGCGCCCGGCGGGCGGAGCGGCACGGGCTCGAGGCGCTGCGTGCGCGCTACGCGACCCTCTCGCCGCGGGAGCGGCAGGTGATGGCGCGGGTCGCCGCGGGGCTGCTCAACAAGCAGGTGGCGGGCGAACTGGGGATCAGCGAGATCACGGTGAAGATCCACCGCGGCGCGGCGATGCGGAAGATGGACGCGCGAACCCTGCCGGACCTGGTGCGGATGCAGGACGCGATCGCCGCCGCGCCCGCGCGGCCCGCCGATGACACGTTGGTATGATACCCGCCCCCGCCCATCCGTGCGAAAGGGACGATCCGGCCTCGGCCCCGCCGGCGCGCCGCGCAAGGATCCCTGGTGACCTCGCTTCCCCTGATCGCCATCGTCGACGACGACGCCCCGTTCCTGCGGGCGATGGAAAGCCTGGTGCGCGCGCTGGGTTGGCGCGCGGCGGGCTTCGACTCGGCCGAGCGGTTCCTGGCCTCGGCCGAGCGGAGGGAGGCCGCGTGCGTCGTCTCGGACCTGCAGATGCCGGGGATGGGCGGGCTCGCGCTGCTGGCGGCGCTGAGGGCGCAGGGCGCGCGGCCTCCGGTGATCCTGGTCACCGCGCGGTCCGAGCCGCGGCTTGCGGCCGAGGCGCTTGCCGGCGGCGCCCTGCGCCTGCTGCGCAAGCCGGTGGAGCCGGGCGAGCTGATCGACTGCATCGCCCGCGCGCTTGCGGCGCGGCCGGTCTGAGCCGCAGCCTTGCGGGCCGGGGCGCGCGATGCTGAGCGCGGCCGAGGCGGGCGTGCTCGACCTGGTGCAGGAAAGCGTCGTGCTGCGCAGCCCGGACGGCCGCATCCTGTGGTGGAACGCGGCGGCCGAGACGCTCTACGGTCCCCAGCCCGCGCGCGCCGCCGGCCGCCCCGCCGCCGAGCTGTTCGGGGAGGCGGGGCCGGACGAGGACGCGGCCGCCCTTGCGATCCTGCGCGCGCAGGGCGCCTGGCAGGGCGAGCGTCTGCGCCGGGGCGCCGGGGGCGAGCCGCGCCGGGTGGCGCTGGCCTGGCGTCTGCGCCTGGCGGAGGGCGGGGAGGCGATCCTCGAGACCGGGCGCGACGTCACCGACGCCCGCCGGGACGAGGCCGCCCTGCGCAAGTCCGAGCACCGCTACCGCAACCTCTTCCAGGCGATGGCCGCCAGCTTCTGGGAGCTGGATTTCTTCCCCGTCGGCGCGCGGCTCCACGCCCTGCGCAAATCGGGCGAGATCGCCGACTACGCCGCCTATTTCGCCGCCCACCCCGAGTTCGTGCGCGAGATGATGCGCGCGACCCGGGTGATCGACGTGAACGAGAAGACTGTGGCGCTGTTCGGCCGCCCCGGAGCGCCCGACCCGAAGGCCGAACTGCTGACCAGCGTCGAGCCGTTCTGGCCCGAGGCGAGTTCGGGGGTCTATGCCGCCTCGGTGGTCGCGGCGGTGACCGGGGCGCCCAGCTACGCCTCCGAAACGCGGCTGCGCGCCATAGACGGGCGGGAGTTCCCGGCCCTGTTCACCGCCTGTTTCCCGCCCGACACGATGAACAAGGGCACGCTGCTGGTCGGGGTGATCGACCTGAGCGCGCGGGTCGCGGCCGAGCAGGCCCTGGCGGGGATGCGCGCCGAGCTGGCGCGGGCGGCGCGGGTCTCGATGCTGGGCGAGCTGACCGCCTCGATCGCGCATGAGGTCAATCAGCCGCTCGCGGCCATCGCCGCCAACGCGGCCGCGGGAATGCGCTGGCTGGACCGGCCGGCGCCCGAGGTGGCCGAGGCCCGGCTGCTGACCGGGCGCATCGCCGCCGACGCGCGCCGCGCCTCGGAGGTGATCGACCGGATCCGGGGGATGGTGGCGGGCGAGGCGCCCTCGGGCGGGCCGTCCTCGGCCAACGCGGCGCTGCGCGACGCGGCCGCCTTCCTCGAGGCCGAGATCCGCCAGCAGGGCGCCCGGCTGGCGCTGCATCTCGACCCTGACGAGCCGATGGTCGCCGCCGACCGGGTGCAGCTTCAGCAGGTGACGGTGAACCTCGCGCTGAACGCTTTGCAGGCGATGGCGGGTCGGCCCTCGCCGCGGCTCGACCTTGGCGTCCGCCGCGCCGGCGACCGGATCGCGATCGAGATCGCCGACGCCGGGCCGGGGATCGCGGCCGAGCATCTGCCCCGGCTCTTCGACAGCTTCTTCACCACCCGCACCGAGGGCATGGGCATGGGCCTGGCCATCGTGCGCAGCATCATCGAGACCTTCGAGGGCAGCGTGCGCGCCGCCAACCGCCCCGGCGGCGGCGCCTGCTTCACGGTCGAGCTGCCGCTGGCCCGCCCCGTCGAGCCCCGGCCCGCCGGCGTCGCCGCCCACACCGGCGCCCCCGGCGCGGGCCGCAATGGCGCCTCCCGCGGGGGCCGCGATGGCGCCTCCGGCGGGGGCCGCGATGGCGCCTCCGGCGCGGGGCCGGATGATCCCGCTCATACCATCGTCTGATCGCGACCGACCCGCCGTAGAATAGGCCGATGGCTGTGATCCCGACATTCTGACCCCACGGCGCCCCGGACCGGGACGCCGCGGGGAGACGCGGCGACCCTCGCTCAGGCGAGCGCGCCCAGCCCGATCCGAAGACCGCTCGCCCCGAAAGGGTCCGACGCGCCCGCCCGCCGGCGGGACGGTCGAGGAACGCTCCCCCTGCGCCTCGTCTCGCCGCGGCCCATCGCGCCGGCGACATGTCAGAAGGGAGAGTTGTCATGGACTTCTACGCCACTCGCATCAGTCTCGCGCCGCCGCTGTCCTCGGTGATCTCGGCCATGGCCCGCGCCGGCCGCACCCAGGCCGGAGAGCGGCCGGTCACGCTCTCGACCGGCGCGCCGGTCCGGGCGTCCGGCCGGCAGGGCGCCCGGACCGCGCCTTCGCAGCTCATCGAGATCCGCGGCCGACGTCTCGCCTACCGGAGGTTCGGCGAAGGCCCGACGCTGGTGCTCGCCCTGCGCTTTCGCGGCGTGATGGACAGCTGGGATCCCGCCTTCCTCGACGCGCTCGCGGCCAGCTTCACTGTGGTGATCTTCGACTACACCGGCCTCGGCCAGTCGACCGGCGCCCCGTCGTATGGGCGCGAGCGAATGGCGCGGGACATCCTCGATCTCGCCGACGGGCTGGGGCTGGGGCGCTTCGTGCTTGGCGGCTGGTCGCTGGGGGGCGTGGCGGCCCAGATCTTCGCCGCCGCCCACCCCGAGCGGGTGCGCCAGCTGGTGCTGATCGGCACGACTCCGCCCGGTCCCCAGCCCCACGACGCCGAGCCGATCTTCCTTCAGACCGCGCTGAAGCCGGTCAACGACCTCGAGGACGAGACGATCCTGTTCTTCGAGCCGGCCTCGCCCTCCAGCCGCGCCGCCGCCGAGGCGTCCCACGCCCGGATCGCCGCGCGGGAGGGCGACGTCAGCCCGCCGGTCCCGCCCGAGACCTTCCTGCGCCTGTTGCAGGAGTCCCATGACCCCGCCGCCGTGTTCCCTGATCCCGACGGCCGGCACGAGGCCTTCTTTCGCGGCGGCGGCGTGCCGGTCCTGGTGATCTCGGGCGATCACGAGGTCGTCTTCCCGGTGCAGAACTGGCACGCGCTGAACCGCGTCTGGCCCAGCCTGCACCTGGTCACCATCCCCCAGGCCGGCCACGCGCCCCAGCACCAGATGCCCGAATTCGTCGCGGGCCTGATCGCGGGCTTCGTCCGCGCCACCCCCCTCTGACCCCGTCCCTTCTGACCCCGCCAGCTCCGGCGGCGAGGCAGGCCCGCCTCGCCGCCGCCCTGACCCTCACGGAGGCCGCCATGACCCTCGCCCCCCCGATCGAGACGCCGCCCCCCCGCCTCGCTCCGCGCCCCCCGTCTTCCGGCACGGCCGCTTCGAGGTGACGATCCTCAGCGACGGCGCGCTGACCCTCGGCGCCGAGATCCTGATGCCCGAGGCGCAGGAGGGTCCCCGCCTTGCCATGCTGCGCCGGCTCGGCGGCGACGCGGCCGGCGCGCAGGTGCGCGCGAACGTGCCGGTGATCCGGGCGGGCGAGGAGCTGATCGTCGTCGACGTCGGCGCCGGCGACGCCTTCCAGGCCAGCCTCGGTCGCCTGGCGGGCAATCTCGCCGCCGCCGGCATCGACCGGCGCGCGGTCACGCGGGTGATCCTCACCCACGCCCATCCCGACCACTCCGGCGGCGCCCTCCAGCCCGACGGGACCCTCCTGTTCCCCGAGGCGACCTGGCACGTCGGCCGCGAGGAATGGGATTTCTGGACCGATCCCCGCTTCGAGGCGCGACGCGCCCCCGCCCTGCACGCCTTCGCCCGCGGCGCCCGGCGCGACCTTCTGGCGGTCGAGGATCGCGTGCGCCGCCACGTCTGCGGCGACGAGGTCGCGCCCGGCGTGCGGCTGGTCTCCACCCCCGGCCACACGCCCGGGCACATGTCGGTCGAGCTCGACGGGCCCGAGCCGTTGCTGCTGGTCGGCGACGCCTGCACCCACGACGTCATCTTCTTCGAGAATCCGGGCTGGCGCTTCGGCTTCGACACGGACCCCGACCTCGCGCTCGAGACCCGCCGGCGCCTGCTCGATCGCGCGGCGAGCGCGCGGATGCAGGTGCTCGGATACCACTGGACCCGCTCCGGCCCGGGCCGGGTCGAGCGCCGCGGCGCGGCCTACCGCTTCCTCCCCTCCCTCCCTGAAAGGATCCCGACATGACCCCCGCGTCTTCTTCGATCCGCGGCCTCTCCCGGCGCGACGCGCTGCTCGCGGGCGGCGCCGGCCTGGCGCTTGCCGCCGCCCCCGCCGCGCAGGCCGCCTCTTTCTCCGACCCCGAACAGCAGGAGCTGACCATGGGCTATGTGACCGCCGCCGACGGCGCCGAGATCTTCTACAAGGACTGGGGCCCGCGCGACGCCCGGCCCATCGTGTTCCACCACGGCTGGCCGCTGAGCGCGGATGACTGGGACGCGCAGATGCTGTTCTTCCGGGCCCACGGGTTCCGGGTGATCGCCCATGACCGGCGCGGGCACGGCCGCTCGAGCCAGACCGGCGCGGGCGCCGACATGGACGGTTACGCCGCCGACGTTGCCGCGCTGGTCAAGGCGCTGGACCTGCGCGACGCGATCCACGTGGGCCATTCGACCGGCGGCGGCGAGGTCGCCCGCTATGTCGCCCGCGCCGAGCCCGGCCGCGTCGGCAAGGCGGTGCTGATCGGCGCCGTGCCTCCGATCATGGTCAAGACCGCGGCCAACCCCGGCGGCCTGCCGATCGAGGTTTTCGACGGCTTTCGCGCCGCCCATGCCGCCAACCGCGCCCAGTTCTTCTGGGACGTCGCCGCGGGCCCGTTCTATGGCTACAACCGCCCCGGCGCGCAGGTCAGCCAGGGGGTGATCCAGAACTGGTGGCGGCAGGGCATGATGGGCGGGGCCGGGCCCCAGTACGACGGCATCAAGGCGTTCTCGGAGACCGACTTCACCGAGGATCTCAAGGCCATCGCGGTCCCTGTCCTGGTGATGCACGGCGACGACGACCAGATCGTGCCCTATGCGGACTCGGCCCCGCTCTCGGTCAAGCTGCTGCGCAACGGCACGCTGAAGACCTATCCGGGCTTCGACCACGGCATGTGCACGACGCACCCCGACGAGATCAACGCGGACCTCCTCGCCTTCTTCCGGGCCTGAGGGCGGGTCTGGCGGGACGTCCCGTCCCCGATCGACCGGCGCGCGCCCCCCGGCGCGCGCCCCCCGGCGCGCGCCGGATCGTCCGCGTATCGTCCGCGCCCCGCGGGTCGCCGCCGGGGACGCAGCCCTGAGCGGACGCGCTCGCCTGCCGCCCCCGCGTCGCCGTTCAGCCTTCGCCTGCGGCCCGAGCGAGGCCGGGGCCCCCGGAAAGGGCTTCGGCGATGGTGGCGCCGTCGAGCACCCGGCGGCTGGCGTCGGCCACGCGGGCGAAGACCTGGCGGATCTCGCAGGCGCTGTCCGGGGCGGTGTCCGCGGGGCAGCCGTCGCAGCGGCGGTAGGCGATGCGGCTCAGGCAGGGCAGGGGCGCGATCGGTCCGTCCACGATCCGCAGCACTTCCCCGAAGGTGATGGTGTCGGCCGGGCGCAGCAGGAGGTAGCCGCCCGCCTTGCCTCGCTTGCTCAGCACGATGCCGTGGTGCTTGAGGTCCAGCAGGATCTGCTCGAGGAACTTCTTGGGGATGCCCTGGGCGTCGGCGATCTCGCCGATCTGGCGCGCTTCGCCGGCCTCGGCCTTGGCGAGCTCGATCAGGGCGCGGAGCGCATACTGGGCCTTCTGGGAGATCATCCTGCTGCGGCGGCCGGAGCGGCCTTCCTCGACAACGGCGGGGAGGGTTCCCGATAGCCCGGAACCGCCCCGCCCACAAGGCACAGCCGGCGTGGATCGCGGCCTTGGCACTAATATCTTGCTTAACTAGACAGACAAGGTAGAGATTAAGGGGTATCGAGTCGCAAGGAGACGCCCGATGGCCCTCGCCCGAACCGTTCGCCTGGTCGCCCTGGCCCTTGTCATGGGGACTGGATCCGCGCTGGCGCAGATCACTCTGCTCAACGTCAGCTACGATCCCACGCGGGAGCTCTATGCCGAGATCAACCCCGCCTTCACCGCCTTCTGGAAGCAAAAGACCGGCGAAGAGGTCGAGATTAGAATGTCCCATGGCGGGTCGGGAAAACAGGCCCGCTCGGTGATCGACGGGCTGCCGGCGGACATCGTCTCGCTGGCGATCTCGGTGGACATCGACCAGATCGCGGCGCTGAGCGGCAAGCTCCCCGCCGACTGGCAGAGCCGACTGCCCGACGCCGCCTCGCCCTACACCTCGACCATCGTGTTCCTGGTGCGGAAGGGGAACCCCCTGGGGATCGAGGACTGGGACGACCTGGCGCGCGACGACGTGCAGGTGATCACGCCCAATCCCAAGACCTCGGGCGGGGCGCGGTGGAACTACCTCGCGGCCTGGATCTGGGCGCTGGGGGCCTATGACGGGGACGAGGCGAAGGTCGAGGCTTTCGTCGCCTCGCTCTACGCCAACGTTCCGGTGCTCGACACTGGCGCGCGCGGCTCGACCCTGACCTTCACCCGGCGGGGCATCGGCGACGTGCTGCTGGCCTGGGAGAACGAGGCGTATCTCTCGCTCGACGAACTCGGGACGGATGGGTTCGAGATCGTGGTCCCTTCGGTCTCGATCCTGGCCGAGCCGCCGGTGGCGCTGGTCGCGGCCAACGCCGAGGCCAACGGCACGACGCAGACGGCGCAGGCCTATCTCGATTTCCTCTATTCGGAGACGGGCCAGAAGCTGGCGGCCAAGCACCACTACCGACCCGCCCGGCCGGAGCTTGCCGACCCCGAGCACATGCGCCTGTTCCCCGAGGTGACGCGGGTGCGGGTCGAGGACGTCTTCGGCTCCTGGGCCGAGGCGCAGGCGACCCATTTTGCCGAGGGCGGGGTCTTCGACCGCCTCTATCGTCCGGCGCGCTGAGATGGCCCGCGCCCTGACCCTGCCGGCCCTCCGGCGACCGAGCGTGATCCCGGGCTTCGGGCCGACGCTCGGGTTCACCCTCCTCTACCTCTCGCTGGTGGTGCTGATCCCGTTGTCGGGCGTGGTCTGGCGCTCGGCGGACCTGGGCTGGGCGGAATTCTGGCGCCTGGCGAGCGACGAGCGCACGCTCGCCGCCCTGCGGGTCAGCTTTGGCTGCGCGCTGGCTGCGGCGGCGGTGAACGTGGTGTTCGGGGCGCTCGTCGCCTGGGTGCTGGTGCGCTACCGCTTCCCCGGCCGGCCGCTGCTGAACGCGGCCGTGGACCTGCCCTTCGCGCTGCCCACCGCGGTGGCCGGCATCGCGCTGACCGCGCTCTATGCCGCCGACGGCTGGATCGGGGCGCCGCTGGCCGCGCTGGGGCTGAAGGTCGCCTACACGCCGCTCGGCATCGTCGTGGCGCTGGTCTTCGTGGGCCTGCCCTTCGTGGTGCGCACCGTGCAGCCGGTGATGGAGGAGATCGAGCGCGAGATCGAGGAGGCCTCGGCCACGCTGGGCGCCTCCCGCCGGCAGACGGTGTTCGGGGTCCTGGCGCCCGCGCTCTCGCCCGCCCTGCTGACGGGCTTCGCGCTCGCCTTCGCGCGGGGGGTGGGGGAGTACGGCTCGATCATCTTCATCGCCGGCAACCTGCCTTACCGGTCCGAGATCGCGCCCCTGCTGATCGTGATCCGGCTCGAGGAGTTCAACTACGCCGCGGCCACCGCCATCGCCGCGCTGATGCTGGCGATCTCGTTTGCGATGCTGCTCTCGATCAACTCGCTCCAGGCCTGGAGCCGTCGGAGATACGGTCATGGCTGAACTTGCCCCCGCCGCGGGGTTTCCGCAGACGCTCCCCGAGGGCCCGATGCAGGACGCCGCCACGGAATCCCGGCCCGTGCGCGCGGCGCTGATCGCGACGGCGCTGGCCTTCCTGCTGCTGTTCCTGCTGGCGCCGCTGGCGGCGGTCTTCGCGCAGGCGCTGTCGGCGGGCCTGGGCGCCTGGGCCGCAGCGCTGGTCGAGCCGGACGCGGTCTCGGCGACAAGGCTGACGCTGCTGGTCGCCGCGGTCGCGGTGCCGCTGAACTGCGTCTTCGGGCTCGCCGCCGCCTGGGCGGTGGCCAAGCACGAGTTCCGCGGCAAGGCGCTGCTGACCTCGCTGATCGACCTGCCGTTCTCGGTCTCGCCGGTGGTGGCGGGGCTGATCTACGTGCTGCTGTTCGGCGCGGGCTCGGCGTTGGGGCCGTGGCTGGCCGCGCACGGGGTGCAGATCCTGTTTGCGGTCCCCGGCATCGTGCTGGCCACGGTCTTCGTCACCGTCCCCTTCGTGGCGCGCGAGCTGATCCCCCTGATGCAGGCGCAGGGCGTGACCGAGGAGGAGGCGGCGCTGTCGCTGGGCGCCTCGGGTTGGCGGACCTTCCTGCGGGTGACGCTGCCCAACGCCAGATGGGGCCTGCTCTACGGCGTGCTGCTGTGCAACGCCCGCGCGATGGGCGAGTTCGGGGCCGTCTCGGTCGTCTCGGGACACATCCGCGGCCTGACCAACACCATGCCGCTGCATGTCGAGATTCTTTACAACGAATACAACTTCCAGGCCGCCTTCGCGGTGGCCTCCCTGCTGGCGCTGCTGGCGCTGGTCACCCTGGTTCTCAAGACGGTTCTGGAGGCCCGCCTCGGCGGCGCCCCCGGCCGCGTGCGCTGAGGAGGCGTTCATGGAAGTCCGCGTCGAAAACGTCCGCAAGGCCTTCGATCGTCATCCGGCCCTGCATGAGGTCTCGCTCGCCATCGCCTCGGGCGAGCTGGCGGCGCTGGTGGGGCCCTCGGGCTCCGGCAAGACCACCCTTCTGCGGCTGATCGCGGGGCTCGAGGCGCCTTGCGCGGGCCGGGTGCTGTTCGGGGCCGAGGACGCCTCGCGCCTGTCGGTGCAGGACCGGCGGGTGGGCTTCGTGTTCCAGCACTACGCCCTGTTCCGCCACATGACGGTGCTCGAGAACGTGGGCTTCGGCCTCTCGGTCCGCCCGCGCGCCCTGCGCCCGGCGCGCGCCGAGATCGACCGACGCGCCCGCGAGCTGCTGGAGCTTGTGCAGCTCGGCGGGCTCGAGAAACGCTATCCGCCCCAGCTTTCCGGCGGCCAGCGCCAGCGGGTGGCGCTCGCCCGGGCGCTGGCGATCGAGCCGCGGGTGCTGCTTCTGGACGAACCCTTCGGCGCGCTCGACGCCCAGGTGCGCCGCGACCTGCGCCGCTGGCTGCGCGAGCTGCACGACCGGACCGGCCACACCACCGTCTTCGTCACCCACGACCAGGAGGAGGCGCTGGAGCTGGCCGACCGCGTGGTGGTGATGAGCCAGGGCCGGATCGAGCAGGCGGCCGCTCCGGACGAGGTCTACGACCGTCCCGCCTCGGCCTTCGTGCACGGGTTCATCGGCGAAAGCTCGCGCCTGCCGGTGCGGGTCATCGGCGGGGAGGTGCTGCTGGACGATCGCCCCACCGGCCTGCGCGCCGACTGGGAGGGGCCGGCCGAGCTGTTCTTCCGCCCCCACCAGACGCTGGCGGGCGACGGGGCGGCGGGGCTCTCGGGCCGGATCGTGGGCGGGCGGCGCATCGCCGGCGTGCGGCGGGTGGAGCTGGAGCTGGGCGCGGCGCGTCGGCGGGTCGAGCTGGACCTGCCGCTGGCCCATCCTGCAACCCCGGGGGCGCAGGTCGCGTTCCGGCCGCTCGCCTTCCGCCTCTATCCGCTCGACGGCCTCGGCGTTGCGACGCGACCGCAGGCGGCCCGGCAGGCGGCCCATGGCTGAGCGTCGCGACACCCTCGCGCGGGTGCGCGGCCTGGTGGCCCGGCGCGGGCCGCCGTGCGTCGCGATCCTGGGCTGCGGCTTCACCGGCGCCGCGGCCGCCATTGCGTTGATCGAGGCCGCCGAGGGCCGCCTTCGCCTGGTGATCGTGGACCGCGACCGTTCCCGCGGGGGCGGGATCGCCTACGGGCGGGCGCGGGCGGGCGAACGGATGAACGTGCGGGCCCGCGACCTCTCGATCTTCCACGACCGCCCGGGCGACTTCGCCGAGTGGATGGCGAGCCTGCTGGGCGACGACGCCTGCGGCGCCCCCGGCCTGGGGCCAAGCGGCGCGGCGGGCGCCGACCTCGCGACCATCGCCGACAGTTTCGCGCCCCGCGCCATGTTCGCCAACTATGTCCGCCGCCGCCTGGCGCAGACCGTCGCCGCCCATCCCCATGTCACGCTCGAGACGCTGGAGCGGGAGGCGCGCCGGATCTCGCCCGCCCCCGGCGGCGGCTTTTCCGTGACGCTGAACGAGGGGCCGGAGCTGCACGCCGATGCGGTGGCGCTGGCCACCGGCTACGGCGATCCACAGCCCCGTTTCGGCCGCTCGCCCCACGAGCCGATCGCGCCGCGCGACCTTGCCGGGCTGCGCCGCGTCGCGCTGATCGGCGCGGGCCTGACCATGGCCGACGTGCTGCTGCGCCTGCGCGCCGACGGCTGCGAGGCGCAGGTCGAGGTGATCTCCCGCCGGGCGCTCGCGCCCCGCGCCCATGCCGAGACGGCGGCCCGCCCGCCGGCCCTGCGGACCCCCGCCGGCGTTCGTCTTGCGGACCTGCTGCGCGACCTGCGCGCCGCAACCCGGGCGGCGGAGGCCGCGGGGCGCCCCTGGCAGGGCGAGGTCAACCGCCTGCGCCCCCACGCCCAGCACATCTGGCACGGGCTGACCGAGGAGGACCGCGCCCGTTTCATGCGCCACCTGCGCCCGTTCTGGGACGCGCATCGCCACCGCCTGCCGCCCGCCCAGCACGAGCGGCTGACCGCCGAGCTCGCCCGTCCCCGCACCCGCCTGCGCGCCGGCCGGATCCTGTCGGCGAGCGGCGAGGCCCCCTGCCGCCTGCGCGTCGCCTGGCGGGGGGAGAGGGGGATCGCCTCGCTCGACGTCGATCTGGCCATCGACTGTTCGGGCCACCGCCCGGACCTCTCGTCGCCCCTGCTGGCGAGCCTGATCGAGCAGCGACTCGCCGCGCCCGATCCCGCCGGCGTCGGCCTGCGCGTTTCGGCGGACGGGCGGCTCTGGCGCCCCGAGGGCGGCGACGTCAGCGGGCTGTTCGCGCTCGGCCCCCTGGGGCAGGGCAGCCTGTTCGAGATCACCGCCGTCCCCGAGATCGCACGCCAGGCCGCGCTTGCCGCGCAGACCCTTCGCGACCTGCTCTCGATGCGGGGCGCCGCGCCCGCCTGCGCGGCGCAGGGCGGCGGCTGAGCGTCGCGGCCGAGGGGGGAGGGCGCATGCGCGGGGCCCTTCCCCCGGACCGGCTTCCATGCTTCGCTGCGCCCGCCCTCTCCCGGACCGTCCCGGACCCGGGCCGGCGCGGCCGAGGCCCCCCCGATGACTTCCGACCAGATCGCGATCCTGTGCCTGCTCGGCGGGCTGCTGGCGGCCTTCGCCTCGGGGCGCTTCCGGATCGAGCTCGTGGCGCTGACGGGGCTGGCGCTCGGCGCGGGCCTCGGGCTGGTGCCGCTCGACCGCCTGTTCTCGGGGTTCGCCAACCCGGCGGTGGTCACGGTGGTCGAGATCCTGCTGATCGTGCGCGTCCTCTCCCGCGCGCGCCTGCTCGAGGCGCTGGCCGACCGGCTGCTGGCGCGGCTCGAGGGGCCCTCGCGGGCGCGGGCGGGGCTGGTGGCGCTGGCCGCCGCGCTCTCGAGCGCGATGAACAACGTGGGGGCCTTCGCGCTGATGCTGCCGGTGGCCCATGCCGCCGCGCGCCGGGCCCGCTCGACGCCGCGGGCGATCCTGATCCCGCTCTCCTACGCAACCCTCCTGGGCGGGCTGTGCACGCTGATCGGCACCCCGCCCAACCTGCTGGCGAGCGACGCGCTGGCCGCGGCCACGGGAACCGGCTTCGGCTTTCTCGACTTCGCCTGGGTGGGCGTGCCGGCGGCGCTGGCGGGGCTCGCGGCGCTGCTGCTCTGGGCGCCGCGGGCGCTCGACGACGAGGCTGACGCCCCGGCCGAAACCGCGGACCGCCCCGTCGCCGCCGAGCTGACCGCGCCCCCGGGCTCGGCGCTCGCCGGCCGCACGCTGGGCGAGCTGGCCGCGCGCTTCGAGGTCCGGGCCCTGCGCCGCGAGGGCCGCGCGCTCTCGCCCCTGTGGCCGCGCACCGCGATCGAGCCGGGGGACGTGCTCCTGGTCGAGACGGACTTCGAGCGCCTCGACCGGCTGCTGGCCGAGGGGGACGCGGCCCTCGCCCTCCCGCCCCCCGCGCGCGGCTCCGAGCCGGTGCGGGCGGTGATCTCGCCCGCCTCGCCGCTGGTCGGCTCGCCCGTCGGGGCGCTCGCCTTTGTCGAGGATGCGGGCGCGCGGCTGGTCGCGGTCGGCCTCGGCCAGCGTCCGCGCCGGCTGGAGGGGTGGCTTGCCGATCTGCGCCTGGCGGTGGGCGACGTCCTGCACCTCGAGGGGCCGCCTGAGGCCCTGCGCCGGGCGCTGCGCGACCTCGACGCGCCGCTGCTGGCCGCCGAGGAGGCCGAGGTCGGCCCCCTGCCGCCGCTCTGGCCGCTGGCCGCCTTCGCGCTGGGCGTGCTTGCGACGGGGTTCGGGCTGGCCGAGCCCGCGGCGGTGTTCGGCGCCGTCGCCCTGGCGCTGGCGCTGGGCGGGGCGTTGCGGCTGCGCGCGGGGCTCGCCGCGCTCGACTGGGGGGTGATCGTGATGCTCGCCGCGATGATCCCGCTGGGCGAGGCGATCGCGGCCACCGGCGCCGCGGCGAGCCTTGCGGGCGGGATCGCCGCGCTCCTGCCGCCGGCGACGCCGGCCCTCTCGATCGGGGCGATGCTGCTGCTGGCGATCGCGCTGACGCCGCTGGTCAACAACGCCGCGCTGGTGGTCGCGCTGGCGCCCGTCGCGGTCGAGCTCGCCCATGTCGCGCAGACCCCGCCCGAGGCGTTCCTGATCGCGCTCGCGGTCGGCGCCTCGCTGGATTTCCTGACGCCCTTCGGCCACCACAACAACACGCTGGCGCTGGGCCTGGGAGGCTATCGCTTCGCCGACTGTCCCCGCACCGGCTGGCCGGTCCTGCTGGCCTCGGCGGCCGCGGCCTGGGTCTCGATCCTGGTGGTGTGGATCTAGGCGCGGCCGGCGGCGCGTCCCCTAGACAGCCGCGCGGGCGACCATGTCCGCAAGGCCGGCGCAGCGAGGCCGCCGCCCCGCTTCAGTCCTTCCCGCCCGCGCCTTCGCCCGGCTCCGGCCCCCCGCCCCGGGATGCGGGGGAGGGCGCCGCCAGACGAGCCGGCGCACGAGGGCATTCCGCGCGGTCCCCGGGGCCGGGCCGGACCCGGCCCCGGGGCGGGGCGGGGCGTCAGGTGGTTTCGGCGTCGCCGTCCTCGGCGGGGGCGTCGGTCAGAGCGCCCTTGCGTTGCGAGGGGGGCGAGATCATGCCGGGGACCGCGGCCGGGGCGGCGGCGCTCTTCACATGCAGGTCCTGCTGGGGATAGGGAATCGAGATGCCGGCGGCGTCGAACGCCTCCTTCACCTGGCGGGTCAGGTCCCAGTAGACGGTCCAGTAGTCGGCCCCCTTCACCCAGGGCCGGACGATGAAGTCGACCGAGCTCGCGCCCAGCGCCCCCACCCGGATCACCGGGGCGGGCTCGTCCATCACCAGGGGATGGGCGGCGACCACCCGCTCGAGCACGCCCTGCGCCTTCTCGATCGAATCCTCGTAGGCGATGCCGAAGGTCAGGTCCACGCGCCGGGTCGGCGAGATGGTGACGTTGGTGATCACGTTGCCCCAGACGTTGGAGTTGGGGATCACGATCACCTGGTTGTCGGGCGTGACCACCGTCGTCGACATGATCGAGACCGAGCGCACCGTGCCCGCCACCCCGCCGACGTCGACGTAGTCGCCCTCGTCGAAGGGACGGTTGATCATGATCATCAGGCCGGCGGCGAGGTTGCCCAGCGTGCTCTGCAGCGCGAAGGCCAGGATGAAGGAGGCGCCGCCGATCAGCGCGAAGACCGGCGAGATGTCGACCCCCAGCGCCGAGAGCACCACCATCAGGCCGATGGCCATCACCACCCAGTACATCGCCACCACGATGAAGGCCTGCATCAGCTTCGAGAGGTTCGGCACCCGCCCGATCCAGCGCCGCACCAGCCCGCGCACGAAGCGGGCCACGATCACCAGCGCCGCGAAGGCGGCGACGATCACCGCCACGTCCTTGGCGACCTCGAGCCCGCCGTCGGCGGCCAGCAGCCAGTCCAGCGCCTCGCGGGCCAGCATCTCGGGGGTGGCGGTCCGGGTCTCGTCGACCAGGATCGCGGTGCGGTAGTCGCGCAGCTTCTGGATCGCGTCGGGGTCGCCGCCCTTCTTTTCCCAGGCGTCGATGACCGCGGCGTAGCGGTCGAACAGGGCCTTGCGCTCGGCCTTCAGCTCCGAGAGGCGCACGGTCTCGGGGTCGGCGCCCTCGACCACGGCGATCTGGGCCTCCGAAGCCTCGGCGGTCTTGGCCTGGACCTGGGTCTGCCAGGTGGCGGCGGCGGCGGCGAGCTCGGCCTCGGTCAGCGGCAGCAGGCGCAGCACCAGCGTCTCGAGCGGAACGTCGGGCGCCAGCACCGCGGCGGGGACCGCGGGGGCCTCCTCGGCGTCCTGGGCGCGGGGGCCGGCGGGCGCGGCCAGAAGCAGTGCGGCGGCCAGCAGCGCGAGCAGCGCCGGGCGAAGCCGCGAGACGCGCCCGGCGGCGGCGAAAAATCCGTGCGTCACGGCGAAAAACCCCTCTCTCGCGATATGGCAGGTCCGGCACTCGCCGACAGGGGGAATTTTGACCTTACGGCGTCGCGCGCCGCAACCTTTTCCGCCGCGCAGACGGACCGCCGCCGCGCAGACGGACCGCCGCCGCGTTCAGGCCGCCGCGCGGGCGCAGAAGCACGAGGCGTTGACCGGCACGTCGGCCCTGGCCGCGGCGAGGTCCAGACGCTGGCGGATCAGGAGGCCCTCGGCGGTGTCGGCGGCCCCGCGCGCCTCGAGGCACTGCATCAGTCCGCGCAGGCTCCAGACGTTGTCGGGATGCACGCAGGCGCGGCTGAGCCTGCGGCCCAGGCCCAGGTCCTCGCGGTAGGCGGCCTCGGCCTCCTCGACCCGGCCCTGCTCCAGCAGCAGGGCGCCCAGCGCGTGGCGGGCGGGCTGCATCCAGCCCCAGGGCTCGTCGTAGGGCAGCGAGTCGTCCCGCTCCACCGACAGGCGCAGGGCGGCGAAGGCGGCGTCGTAGTTGCCTTTGCGATACTCGATCTCGCCCTCCAGCATCGCCTCGGCGATCGCCAGCAGGTCGACGCAGCGGTTGTTGTGCAGCAGGCGCGAGGCGGGAACCCGGGCCTTGGCCTCGACGAACAGCGCCTGCTCGCGTTCGGCCGCCGCGACCTCGCCCAGCGCCGCGTGGGCCACGCCCTTGGCGTAGCGCCACAGGGCGGTGAGGTTGCGCCAGGTGTCGGGATCCTCGGGCATCGGCTCGGCGACGATCTCGGCCCAGCGGCCGAAGCGGACCAGGATGTGGGGGCGCATCCCGAGATAGCTCTCGAAATAGTCGGCCATCGGCGGCGAGGGGATGTCGAGCAGGTCTGACGGCGTGATCGCGACCATCTCGGCGCAGGCGTCGAGCGCGGGCTGCATCTGGCCCAGGAACATCGCCCCGTAGATGGCGAAGTGGTAATTGTGCAGCCGGTAGCCGGCGTAGAT
The DNA here is from genome assembly GCF_963977235.1 of uncultured Albimonas sp. Taxonomy (NCBI): domain Bacteria; kingdom Pseudomonadati; phylum Pseudomonadota; class Alphaproteobacteria; order Rhodobacterales; family Paracoccaceae; genus Albimonas; species uncultured Albimonas sp. The sequence goes on along the minus strand of NZ_CAXBOD010000003.1, from coordinate 196,140 downwards.
GTTGTAGGGGCCGAGCCGCTCGTAATACAGCCGATCCCGCTCGATCGCCTTCAGGTTCCAGTGCAGCACGTCGCGATAGTGACCGCACAGCACGTCGATATGGGTCGGCATGTGGATCAGGTGGCCGGCGTCGGGAACCAGCTCGCGCAGCCGGTCGCCCTGCTTGAGGGCGCGCTCGGGGGTCGCCGACATCTCCATCAGGTGAACATAGAGGTGCAGGGCGCCCGGATGCGCCCAGGCTTCGGGCTGCGCGTCGAAGGCGCGCTCCAGCACCGCCTGCGCCTCGAGCGCGCCGGAGCGCGGGGCCGGCTCGCCCGAGGCGAGATCCCACATCTTCCAGGGCGTGCGGTTCATGATCGCCTCGACGAAGACCGTCGTGATTTCCAGGTCGTCGGGCAGGGCGGCGTGGGCCGCGCGCATCGCCTCGGCGAAGGCGTCGTTCCAGGGGCGCAGGTCCGGCTGCGGGTCCCCGTGGGGCGGCTCGCGCCGGGGATAGCGGGCGGGCAGAGCCTCGACCAGGGCGCGCTCGGGCGGGGTCAGGCCGCCGCGCAGGGCCAGCGCCCGCTGCGTCGCGTCATGGGCCTCGGCCAAGCGGGCGGCGCGCATCGTGGCGTCCATCTTCGCCCAGGGCATGTTGTAGTTGGGGCCCAGCGCGTAGGCGAGGCCCCACCAGGCCATCGCGCAGTCGGGGTCGGCGGCCAGCGCCTTGCGGAAGCACTCGGCCGCCTCCTCGTGGCTGTAGCCGTAGGTCCACACGAGGCCCCGGTCGAACCACAGCTGCGCCTCGGCCGAGGTCGTCGAGACCGTGCGCGAGTAGACGTCGATGTCGAAATAGGCGTCCATGGGGCCCCTCCTGTCCTTGGCGGGCACGATAGCACCCGCGCGCGGCGGGCGAAGGGGCGAAACCGCCTCAGCCCATCGCGGCCACGGCCTTGTGACGGGGGCAGTCGGTCAGGTGGTCGTTCACCAGACCCGTCGCCTGCATGAAGGCGTAGACGATGGTCGGTCCGCAGAAGCGGAAGCCCTTCGCCTTCAGGGCCTTGGAGACCTCGCGCGAGAGGGGGGTCTCGGCCGGCACCTCGCCCATCGAGGCGAAGTCGTTCTGCAGGGGGCGGCCGTCGACATAGTCCCACAGGAAGCGCGAGAACCCCTGGTCGGCCTCGATGTCCAGCCAGGCGCGGGCGTTGCCGATGGCGGCCTCGATCTTGCCCCGGTGGCGCACGATGCCGGCGTCGGCGAGGGCGGCGGTCACCTCGGCCTCGCCCCAGCGGGCCAGGCGGTGGGGCTCGAATCCCTCGAAACGGGCGCGGAAGGCGTCGCGCTTGCGCAGGATGGTGATCCAGGCGAGCCCGGCCTGGAACCCGTCCAGCATCAGCTTTTCGTAGAGGGCGCGGCCGTCGCGTTCCGGCACGCCCCATTCGGTGTCGTGATAGGCGACATAGAGCGGGTCGGTCCCGCACCAGGGGCAGCGATCAACCATAAGGCGAACTCCCGCTTGACTCGAATCGGGACAAAAGTAGAACATGATTCAGCCGGCCGCCAGAACACGCTGGGGCATGCGACGGCCGGGCAGGGGAGGATCCGGAATGGCGGATCGACATCGCGACGGCGCGCCCGGAAGGCCGCCGGCCGGGGGGCGGCGACGTGACCCGCGGGGCCGTGGAACGCCGCGACACACGGGCAAGGGTTCGGGCGAGGCGATGGCCGCTCAGCCGGCGCCCGATCCGGCTCGCGACGCGGCGGTGGCCGCCGCTGCGCTCAGCGCGGGGCGCCTGCGGCTGGCGCTGCAGCCGGTGCGCCCGGCGCTCCGTCCCGACCTTTTGTGCTTCCACGAGGCGCTGGCGCGGGTCGAGACGCCGGACGGCGCCCTGCTGTCGGCCGCCCGCTTCGCCGAGACGCTGGAGCGTCAGGGCCTGGCCCCGGCGCTGGACCGCGCGGCGCTGGCGCTGGCGCTGGGCCTGCTGCGCCGGGACCGAGGCGCGAGGATTTCGGTGAACGTGTCGGCGACGACGGTGGGCGACCGCCGCTGGGGCCTGCTGCTGGATGCGGCCGCCGAGGCCGACGCCGACGTCGCGCGCCGCCTGATCGTCGAACTGACCGAGACCGCGCGCGCCGATCCCGCCGCGGCGCTGGTCTTCCGCGACCGGATCGCGGCTCGCGGCGCGTCGTTCGCGCTCGACGATTTCGGGGCCGGTCACGCGGACGCCGAGACCGCGCGGGCGCTGCGCCCCGACATCCTGAAGCTGGACGCGAGCCTGTGCGACGACGACGCCCGCGTGGCCGAAGCCGTGGCGCTCGCCGCCGATTTCGAGGCGCTGACGGTCGCCGAGGGGGTCGAGCGGCGCCCCGACGCCCGCCGCCTCGCCTCGCTGGGGGTCGACGCCCTGCAGGGCCGCCTGACCGGCGAACCGGTCTGCGAGGCCGCCTGATGGCCGGTCGGGTCTAGGGGTCGACTCGCCAGGCCGGGCGACACGTCGGCCGGCCGCGGCAGCCTGAGTGCGGGCCCCCTCGCGGCCGCCGAAACCCGCGTTCGCAAGGGGGGAGGCGCTGTGAGAGGGGATTCGCCACAGGCTGACGCTAAATCGCCGGCCGGCCTTTCGGACGGGCAGAGGCCCGCCGCCGGCTCCTTGAAGGCAGGTCGGAGCACGCCCGCGGCTCCGGAACGACACCGGGCGAGCCCGAGGGCCCGCCCGCCAGACTCCGAACCGGGCGGGCGCCCGGCCGTCCTACTCGCCCTTGTCGCGGGCCAGCGCGTCGAGCCGCTCCTGCATCGCCTCGAGCTGCTCCTTGAGCGAGGCGAGGTCGCCGGTCGTGCGCGGCACCGGCGGCTCGACCGGCGCCTGGGGCGGTTTGGGCGCGTCGCCGGGGCGCCCGGCCGCAAAGGGCGCGAACATCCGCATGGCGTTCTCGAAGAACTCCATGTTCGACTTGGCCATCGTCTCGAAGTTGGACAGCGCCGGATTGGCGCCGAACGCCGCGGTCACCTGCTCGCGAAGCTGCTCCTGGTTGCGGGTGAAGGTCTCCATCGAGGCCTCCAGATACCCCGGAACCACGCCCTGCAGCGTGTCGCCGTAAAGCCGGATCAGCTGCCGCAGGAAGCTGATCGGCAGCATGTTCTGCCCCTTCGCCTCTTCCTCGAAGATGATCTGGGTCAGCACCGAACGGGTGATGTCATCTCCGGTCTTGGCGTCGTAGACGACGAAGTCCTGCCCGTCGCGCACCATCTGGGCCAGGTGATCGAGCGTGACGTAGCTGCTCTTGGCCGTGTTGTAGAGACGCCGGTTGGCGTATTTCTTGATGGTGATCGGCGTGTCGCCCTTCGGCATGTCTTTCGCCAAACCGCAACCCTCCCGCTCCGCCGTCGCCGCGGTCTCCGTCGGTGGAGAGTCCTGCAGACCGGCGCATGAATAGTGCGCGACCCTATCGCGCTTGGCGCGGCGCCGCAAACGCCATTTCCGCAGGCGCGAAGCGGGAATGGCGACGACCGGCCCGCCGGTCCCGGAGTCGTTTCCGCACGCCTGGCGCGAGCGTTGCGCAAGTCGTGTCATCCGCTGCGTGAACCTGCGGCCGCGCCCAGCGGTTGCGCTTCGGCGTCGCGGCGCCCGCGGTTCGGCGCCGCGGCGCGTTGTGGCCGTGGCGCGCGCCCGCTAGGCTGATCGCGCTCGGAGGTTGGGAGTCGACCGTGGCGCGCAGGGAGATGGACGGCGATGGCGCAGGCCCGCAGGCCCACCGCACGGGGCCGCACGCGGGGCAGGGGCGCGCGGCGCAGGACGCGACGGGCGGGGCTCCGGATCGCGCGGCGTCGCGCTATCTTGACGTGTGGGACGCGAACCAGTCGGAAGTCTCGCGCCTCGGGCCGCAGGTCCTGCCGGGCTTCCCCGGCTTCGGACGCTGAGACGACGCGGCCGCCCGAGGCCGAATCGTCCGCCCCCCCCGACCGACGCGGCCACCCCTCGCCCCTGCTGATGCACCTCGCGGCGGCGGCGGCGAACTACAGCCAGGCGATCTCGCTGCAGGCGCTGGCCGAGGACGCGCGCTTTCCCTGGATGCCTGAGCTGCGGCCCGAGGGGCGCGCCTCGGGCAAGGGCCTGTCCGAGGCCGGCGACGCGGCCCCCTTCGCCGTCGCGGCCGAGGCCGGCCGTCGCCTGCGCGAGATGATCGAGGGGATCGAGCGCTACCAGGCCCATCCCCTGCGCCGCACGCTGCCCGATCCGCCCGTGGTGTGGAGCGACGGCGCCGCGCGGCTTCTGGACTATGGGGCCCCGGGCGCCCGGGGGCCGGTGGTGGTGGCCACGCCCTCGCTCGTCAACCGCGCCTATATCCTCGACCTGCATCCCGCCCGCTCGCTGATGCGCTGGCTTGCGACGCAGGGCATGCGGCCGCTGCTGCTCGACTGGGGGCTGCCGGGACCGGGGGAGGCGCGGTTCGACCTCTCCGACTATTTCCGCGCCCGGATGCTGCCGGCGGCGGAGGCGGCCGCGGCGCTGGCGAAGGAGGCCGGGCAGGGCCCGCCGGCGCAGCTCGGCTATTGCATGGGGGGCGCCTTCGCGACCGCGCTCGCGGCCCGGCGGCCGGATCTGTGCGGACGGCTGGCGCTGATCGGCTCGCCCTGGGATTTCTCGCGCCTGCAGGGGCTTGGAGAGGTGATCGCCTCGCTGGCCGCGCGCGAGGATGCGGCCTCGGTCCGGGCGCGGGTGCTGGCGGTGGGCGAGGCGCTGGGCGCGGTGCCGGTGGACGCCCTGCAGACGCTGTTCGCCGCGCTCGACCCGACGCTGGCGCTGCGCAAGTTTCGCCGCTTCGCCCGTCAGCCGGAGGGGCTGTCGGCCGAGCTGTTCGTGGCGACCGAGGACTGGCTGAACGACGGGGTGACGCTGGCCGCCCCGGCTGCGGCCGAGATTGCGGTCGACTGGTACATGCGCAACCGCACCGCGACGGGCGAGTGGATCCTGGACGCCGAGCCGGTGGTGCCCGAGGCGGTCGAGGCCCCGACGCTGGCCTTCTGCGCCCCCTCCGACCGGATCGCCCCGCCCGGTTGCGCCGAGGCGCTGCCCCGCGCCATCCCCGGCGCCCGCCTGCGCCGCCCGCGCACCGGTCATGTGGGCATGATCATCGGCTCGCGCGCGGAGGCCGACGTCTGGGCCCCGCTCGCCCGCTTCCTCGAAGAGGACTGAGGTCGGGGCCAGCCCGCGCCGGCAAGGCGGTTCCGTGGGGGCGCCCCATGCCACGACGCTTTCGCGGCCGCGCCCGAGGCACTACGTTGCGAGGGAAACCGAGCGGGCAAGTCGCCGCAGCGTCAATCGCAAGGTCGACTTCTCGGCGCGCGCGGATATGTTGCGCTGCAACAAGAGATCGGCGGGTTCGCCGCGCCCTGGGCGCGCGCAAGCCCGGACATCCGGCCCGCGCCTCGGCGCGGACCCAGACGCGGAGGAAGACTTCTATGACGGACGTGGTGATCGCGGGCGCGGCCCGCACGGCCGTGGGCGCCTTCAACGGCGCCTTCGCCGACGTTCCCGCTCATGAGCTGGGCGCGACGGCCATCAAGGCGGCGCTGTCGCGCGCCGGGGTCGAGGCCTCGGAGGTCTCCGAGACCATCCTGGGCCAGGTGCTGACCGCCGGACAGGGCATGAACCCCGCCCGCCAGGCCCATATCGCCGCCGGCCTCCCGCAGGAGAGCGCGGCCTGGGTCGTCAACCAGGTCTGCGGCTCGGGCCTGCGCACGGTGGCGCTGGGCGCGCAGCACATCCTCCTGGGCGACGCCGACGTGGTGGTGGCCGGCGGGCAGGAGAGCATGAGCCTCTCCCCCCACGCCGCCCACCTGCGCTCGGGCAAGAAGATGGGCGACATGCAGTTCGTCGATCTGATGATCAAGGACGGGCTCTGGGACGCCTTCAACGGCTACCACATGGGCATCACCGCCGAGAACGTGGCCGAGGGCTGGCAGATCAGCCGCGACATGCAGGACGAGTTCGCCGTCGCCTCGCAGAACAAGGCCGAGGCGGCGCAGAAGGCCGGCCGCTTCGCCGACGAGATCACGCCCGTCACCATCAAGACCCGCAAGGGCGAGGTGGTGGTCGACGCCGACGAGTACATCCGCCACGGCGCCTCGATGGAGGCGATGAGCAAGCTGCGCCCGGCCTTCAAGAAGGACGGCTCGGTGACGGCGGCGAACGCGAGCGGCATCAACGACGGCGCGGCGGCGATCGTGCTGATGAAGGCGGCCGCGGCCTCCTCCAAGGGCGTGAAGCCGCTGGCGCGGATCGCGGGCTACGCGACCGCCGGCCTCGATCCCAAGATCATGGGCATGGGCCCGGTCCACGCCTCGCGCAAGGCGCTGGCCAAGGCCGGCTGGAAGGTCGAGGACCTGGAGCTGATCGAGGCCAACGAGGCGTTCGCCGCCCAGGCCTGCGCCGTGAACAAGGACATGGGCTGGGATCCCTCGATCGTGAACGTCAACGGCGGCGCGATCGCCATCGGCCACCCGATCGGCGCCTCGGGCGCCCGGGTCCTGACCACGCTGCTCTACGAGATGGAGAAGCGCGGCGTGAAGAAGGGCCTCGCCACGCTGTGCATCGGCGGCGGCATGGGCGTCGCGGTCTGCGTCGAGCGGGACTGAGCTCCACGACCTGAACAGGCGGCCGCGCGGGGGGAGGGAGCCTCCCCCGCGCGGCGCGCCGCCACGATCCAGAGACGACATGACCGGGAGGGGACATGAAGACGGGGAAACTCATCGCCGCGGGCGCGGGCCTGATGCTGCTCGCAGGGTGCCAGGGCGCGAACGACGCCACCGCCGCGCTGCCGAAGCTGGAGGTCGCCTTCGCCGACCCCGCCTGGACCGGCGGCGCGGTGCCGGAAGCCGGCATCTGCACCCAGCAGGGCGGGCGGGGCGCGACGCCCGCGATGGTCGTCTCGGGCATCCCCGAGGGCACGGCCGAGATCCAGGTCGAGTTCAACGACGAGAGCTACCGGCCCCTGTCCTACGACGGCGGCCACGGCGTGATCGGCTACGCCCATGACGGGGGCGCGACGGCGACGCTCGCTTCGGTCCCCGGCGGCGTCCGTGCGCTGGGCGTCGAGGGGGCGCGGGTCGTGAAGGACACGCGCGCCACCGGCGTCTTCGACCAGCCGGGCTACATCGGCCCCTGCTCGAACCGGCGGGGCAACATCTATTCGGCCGAGCTCACGGCTCTGGGCCCCGACGGCAAGGCGCTGGCCACCGGCGCGGCGCGGCTGGGACGCTACTGAGGCAGGAGCGCCGCAGCGCTGCGTGCGGCGAAATATTCCTGCGCTTTCATCCCCTGCGCCTTGAAGAATGTTGCGCATTGGGGTCTAGGTGAGCGCCCCGGCGGCCGAAGCGTCGGGCGGGGCGAGCGCCCCGGGATACGCCCGGGTTCCGCGTCGGCGCAGACCGCCGCGGATGGACAGGACGGACTGGAGGAAAATCCCATGGCACGTGTGGCGGTGGTCACCGGCGGCAGCCGCGGCATCGGCGCGGCGATCTCGATCGCGCTGAAGGCGGCGGGCTACTCGGTTGCGGCGAACTACGCCGGCAACGACGAGGCGGCCGAGGCGTTCAAGAAGGAGACCGGGATCCCGGTCTACAAATGGTCGGTGGCCGACTACGACGACTGCAAGGCGGGGATCGAGAAGATCGAGGCCGACCTCGGCCCCGTCGACGTGCTGGTCAACAACGCCGGCATCACCCGCGACGGCATGTTCCACCGCATGACGCCCGACATGTGGAAGGCGGTGATCGACACCAACCTGACGGGCCTGTTCAACATGACCCACCAGGTCTGGCCCGGCATGCGCGAGCGCAAGTTCGGCCGGGTGATCAACATCTCTTCGATCAACGGCCAGAAGGGCCAGGCGGGCCAGGCCAACTACTCGGCCGCCAAGGCCGGCGACCTGGGCTTCACCAAGGCGCTGGCGCAGGAGGGCGCGCGCGCCGGCATCACCGTGAACACGGTCTGCCCGGGCTACATCGGCACCGACATGGTGATGGCGGTGCCCGAGAAGGTGCGCGAATCGATCATCGCCCAGATCCCCGTCGGCCGCCTCGGCGAGCCCGAGGAGATCGCGCGCTGCGTGGCCTTCCTCGCCTCCGACGACGCGGGCTTCGTCACCGGCTCGACGATCTCGGCCAACGGCGGCCAGTTCATGAGCTGACGCGCCGCGGAGCGGGCGCCCCGCCGGCGCCGCTCCGCGATCCGGCAACGGACACGCCCGGCCGCGGGGACGCGGCCGGGCGTTCGCGTGCCGGAGGCGCGCCGCGCTCCGATACTTTCCGGCCGACCGGTCATCGACCCTTGGAAAAAGCAAGGGTTCCGAATTATCAAGGGAGGCGAACCCGCCCGTCGGTCCCCGTGGATCGACCGCGAGAGGCGGGACCACAAGGGAGGTTCGACCGCTCCATGGCGCATGCCCTCGCGGAGACCGCGCAGGCCCGAGCTCTGGCCGAGGAGGCCGAGGCGGCCGAGGCGGAACGGCGCAAGGTCTTGTCCGGCATCGGCTGGATGGTGGTCACAACGCTGCTGTTCGTCTGCGTCACCGGCATCGTGCGCCATGTCGGCGCCGCCGCCCCCGCGGTCGAGACCGCCTTCATCCGCTATGGCGTGGGCGTGCTGCTGATCCTGCCGCTGCTGCGCCCGATGCTGCGCAAGCCGCCCACCCGCCGGGCCTGGGCGTTCTTCGCCTCGCGCGGGGTGGTGCACTCGGTCGGCGTGATGCTGTGGTTCTACGCCATGGCCCACATCCCCATGGCCGAGGTCACGGCGCTGAGCTACGTGGCGCCGATCTTCGTGGCCGTGGGCGCGGCGGTGTTCCTGGGCGAGAAGCTGCAGCTGCACCGGATGCTGGCCATCGGCGCCGGCATCCTGGGCGCGCTGGTGATCCTGCGGCCGGGGTTCGAGGAGATCAAGCTGGGCCAGCTCGCGCAGCTGGGCGCGGCGCCGTGCTTTGCGGCCTCGTTCCTGATCGCCAAGGGGCTGACGCGGGCCCAGGATCCGACCGTGATCGTGGGCATGCTGTCGCTGTTCACCACCATCGCGCTGGCCCCGGCCGCCTTCGCGGTCTGGGTCCCGCCCAGCTGGAACATGATCGCCTGGCTGAGCCTGTGCGCGGTCTTCGCCACCGCCGGTCACTGGACCATGACCAAGGCCTTCCAGTGCGCGCCGATCACCGTCACCCAGCCGGTGCAGTTCCTGCAGCTGGTCTGGGCGACCCTGCTCGGCATCGTCGCCTTCGGCGAGCCGATCGACCCCTGGGTGATCCTGGGCGGGGGCATCGTCGTGGCCTCGGCCACCTACATCGCCCACCGCGAGCGGCTGGCCGCAAAGCGCGCCACCCTCCCCCCCGCCATCGCCACCAAGACCTGAGCCCCCGCCTTGCCCCCCGCTTTGCTTGACAGCGGGACGGCGGGAGACGAAACCTGCAGCAAGCGCATGGTTCCGATGGGCGGCCCTCCAGGGCGGCCCGGGATGAAAACGGGAATGCGGACAGGGCCGACCCACGTCGGGGGCCCGAAGCCGCAGCCGCCCCCGCGACTGTATGCGGCGAGCGCGCCCCACGGCCACCGGAGACGGGAAGGCGGGGCGGGCGTGGGAGGGAGACCTCCCGAAGCCGCGAGCCAGGAGACCTGCCACGCGTCCGTTGAAACCCCAGCCCGTCGGGTGTGACGGGACAGGAGGACCGACCATGCATATCGAACCCGGCGTCGTCACCGGCGCGAAGCTCGCCCTTTCCTACGTCACCGCGGCCGGCTGCGCCGTCGTCGGCGCCAAGATGGCCTGGGAGACCCTGCGCGAGCGCGGGCTTGTCTCGCTGGCCCTGCGCTCGGTCATCGCCACCGCGCTGGTGTTCGTGTTCTTCGAGGTTCTGCCGCACTACCCGGTGGGCGTCTCGGAGGTGCATTTCATTCTGGGCTCGACCCTGTTCCTGGTGCTGGGCGCCGCGCCGACCGCCATCGGGCTCGCCGCCGGCCTCGCCATCCAGGGGCTGCTGTTCGCGCCATTCGACCTGCCGCAGTACGGCATGAACGTGACCTCGCTGCTCGCGCCTCTGTTCGTGCTGAGCTACGCCGCGAAGAAGCTGATCGCGCCCGGCACCGCCTATGTCGACCTGCGCTACAGCCAGGCCTTCGCGCTGTCGCTGGCCTTCCAGGGCGGCGTGGTGGCCTGGGTGGCGTTCTGGGCGCTGTATGGCGACGGGTTCGCCGCGACCAACCTGACGGCGGTCGCCACCTTTGGCGGGGCCTACCTGCTGGTGGTGCTGATCGAGCCGCTGGTCGATCTCGCGGTGCTGGGCGCGGCCAAGGGCGCGCGCGGGCTGGCGCAGTCCGGCCTGGTCACGCCGCGCCTGTACTCGGCCGCCTGACCCCGCCTCGCTGCCGCGGCCCCCGGGCCGCCCTCCTGACCCCATGACGCGCGCGGCGGGCCCTGCACCCGCCGCGCCGCTTCGCTTACGGGAGACCCCCATGCCCGCCAAGATCCCCGCCACCGTCGTCACCGGCTTTCTCGGCGCCGGCAAGACCACGCTGGTCCGCCACCTGCTGACCCACGCCCACGGCCGCCGCATCGCCCTGATCGTCAACGAGTTCGGAGAGCTCGGCGTCGACGGCGAGATCCTGCGCTCCTGCGGGATCGAGGGCTGCTCGGACGACGATGTGGTCGAGCTCGCCAACGGCTGCATCTGCTGCACCGTGGCCGAGGATTTCCTGCCCGCCATGACCGCGCTGCTCGACCGGCCCAACCCGCCCGAGCACATCGTGATCGAAACCTCGGGCCTCGCCCTGCCGCAGCCGCTGGTGCGCGCCTTCAACTGGCCCGAAGTGCGCGCGCGGGTGACCGTGGACGGGGTGGTGACGGTGGTCGACGGGCCGGCCGTGGCGGCCGGCCGCTTCGCCGCCGACGAGGCGGCGGTGGACGCCCAGCGCGCCGCCGACGATTCGATCGACCACGAGACGCCGCTCTCGGAGCTGTTCGAGGATCAGCTCGCCTGCGCGGACATGATCGTCGTGAACAAGGCCGACCTGATGGACGGGGGCGCCGCTGCCACCGCCGCCGCCCTGCGCGCGCGGGCCCGTCGCGGCGTGCAGGTGATCGAGGCCGCCATGGGCGCCGTCGATCCTGCCGTTCTGCTGGGCCTGGGCGTCGGCGCCGAGTCCGACATGGAGGCGCGCCACGAGCTGCACCACCACCACCATCACGACGACGATGACGACCACGACGACCACGATCATGAGCACGAGCACGGCCACGACGAGTTCGAGAGCTTCCACGTCGACCTGCCCGAGATCCCCGACCCCGCCGCCTTCCAGGCCGCGGTCTCGGAGATCATCGCCGCCCACGACCTGCTGCGGGTGAAGGGCTTCGCCGCCGTCTCCGGCAAGCCGATGCGGCTGCTGATCCAGGCGGTCGGCCCGCGGGTGGACGCGCATTTCGACCGGCCCTTCGCGGCCGGCGAGGCGCGCGCGACCCGGCTGGTGGTGATCGGCCTTGCGGGGATCGACCGCGGGGCGGTCTCGAGCGCGCTGACCGCGGCCGCCACGCCCGAGACGGCGCCGGCCGCCTGATGCACCTGCTCGCCGCGACGCCGGGAGAGATCTCCGACGGGACCGAGCCGGTCGACCCCGCCCAGGATCCCGCGGACCTCATCTTCGTCAGCGCCGCCGACACCGAGCTGGCGGCGCTGTCGGAGGCGCGGCGGGGGCTGGGGGTCGACGCGCCCTCGCTGCGGCTGGCGCATCTCAACTGGCTGGCGCATCCCTACTCGGTCGATCTTTACCTCGACCGCACGGCGACGCGCTCGCGACTGGTGGTGGCGCGCGTGCTGGGGGGCGCCGCCTACTGGCGCTACGGGCTCGAGCAGTTCGCCGCCCGCCTGCATGCCGCGGGCGTGCCCTTCGCGGCGCTGCCCGGCGACGACAAGCCCGACGAGACTCTGGCCCGCCTCTCTACGGTCGACGAGGAGGACTACGCCGCCCTGTGGTCCTATTGCGTCGAAGGCGGGCCGGAAAACGCGCGCGGCTTCCTCGCCCTGACCCGCGCCATGCTCGAGGGGACCGAGCGCCCCGAGGCCGCCCGTCCGCTGTTGCGCGCGGGCCTGATCGGGGCGCCGCGGGCGGCGTGGCGGGCCGGGGCGCCGGTGGCGGCCGTCACCGTCTACCGCGCGCTGGTTCAGGGCGCCGGCCTCGCGCCCGTCGAGGCGCTGTGCGAAGCGCTCTCGGCGCGCGGGCTCAACCCGCTGCCGATCTTCGTGGCGTCCCTCAAGGACCCGGTCTCGGCCGCGACGGTCGAGGCGATCTTCGCGCAGACGCCCCCCGACGTGGTGATCAACTGCACCAGCTTCGCCGTCGGCTCTCCCGATGCTCCGGGCGCGGGCACCGTGCTGGACCGCAGCGGCGCGCCGGTGTTGCAGGCGGTGCTCTCGGCGGGCTCCGAGGCGGCCTGGGCAGAGGCGGCGCGCGGCCTCTCGGCCCGCGACATCGCCATGAACGTGGCGCTGCCGGAGATCGACGGCCGCATCCTGACCCGCGCCATCGCCTTCAAGGGCGAAACCTGGTTCGACCCCGACACCCAGTGCCCCATCGCCGCCTTCCGCCCCAAGGCGGATCGCATCGACTTCGTCGCGACGCTCGCCGCCAACTGGGCCCGCCTGCGCCGGGCCGAGGCCGGGGACCGCCGCGTGGCGCTGGTGCTGGCCAACTACCCCAACAAGGACGGCCGGCTGGCCAACGGCGTCGGCCTCGACACCCCCGCCGGCACGGTGGGGGCGCTGCGGGCGCTGGCGGCCGAGGGCTACGCGGTCGAAGACGCCCCCGCGGACGGCGAGGCGCTGATGGCCCGGATCCTCGCCGGCCCCACCAACTGGCTGACCGACCGGGCCGAGCGGCAGGGGGGCGAGCGCCTGTCGCTGAGCGCCTACCGCGCGGCCTACGCCCGCCTGCCCGAAGCCGCCCGGCGCGCGGTCGAATCCCGCTGGGGCCCGCCCGAGTCCGACCCGTTCCTGATCCCTGGCGCCTCCCCTTCGACGGCCCCGCGCGACGCCGGCGCCGCGGACCCCGCTTCGAGCCCCGAACCGGCCTTCGCCCTGTCGATCCTGCGCTACGGCAACGTCGTCGTCGGCGTGCAGCCCGCCCGCGGCTACAACATCGACCCCGACGAGACCTACCACGCCCCGGACCTTGCGCCCCCGCACAACTACCTCGCCTTCTACATCTGGCTGCGCGAGGCCTTCGGCGCCCATGCGCTGGTCCACTTCGGCAAGCACGGCAACCTCGAGTGGCTGCCCGGCAAGGCCGTGGCGCTGGCGGCGGAGGACTTCCCCGAGGCGGCGCTGGGCCCCCTCCCCCACCTCTACCCGTTCATCGTCAACGACCCCGGCGAGGGCACGCAGGCCAAGCGGCGCGCCCAGGCGGTGATCGTCGACCACCTGACCCCGCCCCTGACCCGCGCCGAGACCTACGGCGACCTGCGGGCGCTGGAAGCGCTGGTGGACGAGTACTACGAGGCCGCCGGCGTCGACCCCCGCCGCATCGACCACCTCAGGACCGAGATCCTGTCGCTGATGTCGGCCACCGGGCTGGACGTCGACGTGGGGGCCGAGGGAGACGACGCCGACAGCCGTCTGCAGAAGCTCGACGCCTACCTGTGCGAGCTGAAGGAGAGCCAGATCCGCGACGGCCTCCACGTGTTTGGCGAAAGCCCCACGGGCCGCCTGCGCCGCGACCTCGCCATCGCGCTCGCCCGCGTGCCGAGGGGTGACGGCAAGGGGGCCGACGCCTCGCTGATCCGGGCGCTGGCGGGCGACCTGGGGCTGGGGTTCGACCCGCTCGATTGTCCGATGGGGGCCCCGTGGGACGGCCCGCGCCCCGAGATCCTCGCCGCCCTCACCGAGGACCCCTGGCGCACCCAGGGCGACGCGGTGGAGCGGCTGGAACTGCTCGCCATCGCCCTGCTGGAGGGCGCGCAGGCGCCGGGATCCGCCTCGGGCGCCGTGATGGAGGCGATGCGCGGGAGCATCCTGCCGACGCTCGACGCCTGCGGGCCGGCTGAGATGGGGGCGCTGCTGACCGGGCTCTCGGGGCGGTTCGTGGCGCCGGGGCCCTCGGGGGCGCCGACCCGCGGACGGCTCGATGTGCTGCCCACGGGGCGCAACTTCTTCTCGGTCGACAGCCGCGCGGTGCCCACCCGCACCGCCTGGGCGCTGGGCTGGCGCTCGGCAAGCGAGCTGATCGACCGGCATGTGCAGGAGCAGGGCGACTGGCCCCGGACCATGGCCGTCACCGCCTGGGGCACGGCCAACATGCGCACCGGGGGCGACGACATCGCCCAGGCGCTGGCGCTGATGGGCGTGCGGCCGCAGTGGGACGACGCCTCGCGCCGGGTGACGGGGTTCGAGATCATCCCGGCCACCGCGCTCGGCCGGCCGCGGGTGGACGTGACCCTTCGCGTCTCGGGCTTCTTCCGCGACGCCTTTCCCGCGCAGGTGGACCTGGTGGCCTCGGCGGCCGCCGCCGTCATGCGCCTCGACGAGCCGGAGGCCGAAAACCCCGCCGCCGCCCGCTTCCGCCGCGAAGCGCAGGAGATCGGCGAGACCCGCGCCGCCCGCCGCGTCTTCGGCTCGAAGCCCGGCGCCTATGGCGCGGGCCTGCAGGCGATGATCGACGAGCGGCTGTGGAAGACCCGCGCCGACCTCGCCGAGGCCTATCTCGAGTGGGGCGGCTATGCCTATGGCGCGGGGGAGGAGGGCGCCTCGGCCCGGCAGGACCTCGAAACCCGCCTCTCCCAGGTCGAGGCCACCGTCCAGAACCAGGACAACCGCGAGCACGACCTGCTCGACAGCGACGACTACTACCAGTTCGAGGGCGGCATCGCCGCGGCGGTCGAGACCCTGCGCGGCCAGGCGCCGGTCAGCTACCACACCGACCACTCCCGCCCCGAGCGGCCGGTGATCCGCACGCTGGACGAGGAGATCGGCCGCGTGGTCCGCGCCCGCGCCGTGAACCCCAAGTGGATCGCGGGCGTGAAGCGCCACGGCTACAAGGGCGCCTTCGAGATCGCGGCGACGGTCGACTACCTGTTCGCCTTCGCCGCCACCACCCACGCGGTGCGCGACCACCATTTCGACCTGGTCCACGCCGCCTATCTGGAGGACGACGACGTCCGCAGCTTCATCGAGGACGCCAACCCCGCCGCCCTGCGCGAGATCGCCCAGCGCCTGCAGGAGGCGATCGACCGCGGCCTGTGGCGGCCGCGCTCCAACTCCGCCCGCGCGCTTCTGGACAGCCTGACCGAGCGGAGCCCCGCATGATCCGCGCCCTGTTCGTGAGCGGCCTCGCCCGCACCCGCGGCCCCACCGCCGCCCAGGTCTTCGGCGACTGGCCCGGCGTGCGCGCCGACTTCGCCGGGATCGAGCCCGGCGCCGACGCGCGGCTGAGCCCCGAGCAACTGGACTGGGCCGACCGGATCTACTGTTTCGAACCGCGCCAGAAGACCCGCATCTCGGCCCTGCACGGCCGCCATCTGCGGGGGCGCACCGTCTATACGCTCGACGTGCCCGACCTCTACACCTTCATGCAGCCCGAACTGATCGAGCTGCTGGTGAACCGCGTCGGCCCCGACCTGAAAAAAGCCTGAGGGAGGCTGACCATGTCCGAGAAACCGCCCGTGGACGACGCGCGCCACGCCGCCAAGATGGCCAAGAAGAAGGCCGCCCGCGACAAGATCATGGCCACCAAGACCGACCAGAAGGGCCTGATCGTCGTCCACACCGGCAAGGGCAAGGGCAAGTCCACCGCCGCCTTCGGCATGATCTTCCGCTGCATCGCCCATGAAATGCCCTGCGCGGTGGTGCAATTCATCAAGGGCGGCATGGCCACAGGGGAGCGCAACCTGATACAGGACAGGTTCGCCGACCTGTGCGAGTTCCACGCCATGGGCGAAGGCTTCACCTGGGAGACCCAGGACCGCGCCCGCGACATCGAGATGGCGCAGGCCGCCTGGGAGAAGGCCAAGGACCTGATCCGCGACCCGAAACACCGCATGGTGCTGCTCGACGAGAT
This sequence comes from uncultured Albimonas sp., assembly GCF_963977235.1. NCBI lineage: Bacteria > Pseudomonadati > Pseudomonadota > Alphaproteobacteria > Rhodobacterales > Paracoccaceae > Albimonas > uncultured Albimonas sp. The sequence goes on along the minus strand of NZ_CAXBOD010000003.1, from coordinate 180,080 downwards.
CAACATCGCGCTGCGCTACGACTACCTCGACATCGACGAGGTGGTGACCTTCCTGGTCGAGGAAAAGCCGGAGATGACCCACGTCGTCCTCACCGGCCGCAACGCCAAGGAAGAGCTGCTGGAGATCGCCGACCTGGCCACCGAGATGGAGCTGCTGAAGCATCCGTTCCGCTCGGGCGTCAAGGCCCAGATCGGCGTCGAGTTCTGAGGACGGCGCGCCCGGCATGGGCCGGGCGGCCGCCTCGCAAGGAGGATACCGGATGTCGGAATATGCCGACAAGTTCGTCGCGCGGGCCCTGGAACAGGTGCCGCTCGTTCGCGCCGACGTCCTCCGCGAATGGAGCGCTCGGGGCCGCAGCAAGGACATCCCCGAGCTGGTCGAGGCCTGCGAGCGGGAGCTGCTGCTCCGCGGTCTGGCCGAAGAGACGCCCGAGGTCCTGGCGATCTACGAGGACTGGGCGAAGATGACCGAGGGCCGCGACCTCGAGGAGACGATCTTCATCGCCTTCGGCGAGGCGCCCCCCAACCAGATCGACGAGGTCGAGGCGATCCGCATCCTCCACGCCACCCCCGGCATCGGGCTCGCCGAGGCCGAGGCCCAGTACGAGAAGGGCCATTTCCAGGTGGTCATGGCGCATTTCGTCCACATCCGCCGCGCCTTCTTCCGCGCCTTCCTGCCGGCCAAGGGCGGCACCAAGGACCGGCTCATGGACGTGCTGATCCTGCGGGAGAAGCGCGGGGACGGCCTCCACTACACGCTGCGCCCCGAAACGCTGAGCGCCTGGGCCCGGCTGGGCGTCGTCTGAGGGCGCGATGCCGGCGATCATGATCCAGGGCGCCGGCTCGAACGTCGGCAAGTCGGTGCTGACCGCGGGGCTGTGCCGGGCGGCGGCGCGGCGGGGCCTCTCGGTGCGGCCGTTCAAGCCGCAGAACATGTCCAACAACGCCGCCGTCACGCAGGACGGCGGAGAGATCGGGCGCGCGCAGGCCCTGCAGGCGATGGCCTGCGGGGTCGCGCCGCACACCGACATGAATCCCGTGCTGCTCAAGCCCGAGACCGACGTGGGCGCCCAGGTCGTGGTGCAGGGCCGGCGCATCGCCACCTGCAGGGCGCGCGAGTATTCGCGGTTGAAGCCCAGGCTGATGGAGGCGGTGCTCGACAGTTTCGCCCGGCTGTCGGCGGGCTGCGACCTGGTGGTGGTCGAGGGGGCGGGCTCTCCGGCCGAGGTGAACCTGCGCGCGGGCGACATCGCGAACATGGGCTTCGCCACGGCCGCCGACGTGCCCGTCGTGCTGGTCGGCGACATCGACCGCGGCGGCGTGATCGCGCAGCTCGTCGGCACGCTGGCGGTGCTCGACCCCGCCGACGCGGCCCGGATCCGCGGCTTCGTGATCAACAAGTTCCGCGGCGACCCGAGCCTGTTCGACGACGGCTACCGCCTGATCGAGGCGCGCACCGGCTGGCGGGGGCTGGGCGTCGCGCCGTGGTTCGCGGGCGCCGCGCGCCTGCCGGCCGAGGATGCGCTGGACGTGACCTCGGGCGGCTCGGGCGGGCTGAAGGTGGTCTGCCCGATGCTCTCGCGCATCGCCAATTTCGACGACCTCGATCCCCTGAAGCTGGAGCCCGGCGTCGCGGTCGAGATGATCCCGCCGGGCCGGCCGCTGCCGGGCGACGCCGACCTGGTGATCCTGCCCGGCTCGAAGTCCACGCGCGGGGATCTGACCTTCCTGCGCGCGCAGGGCTGGGACGTGGACCTCGCCGGCCACGTGCGCCGCGGGGGGCGGGTGCTGGGGCTGTGCGGGGGCTACCAGATGCTGGGCCGCGCGGTGATCGACGAAGACGGGCTCGAGGGGGAGCCGGGCGAGACGCCCGGCCTCGGCCTGCTCGATGTCGTCACGCACATGACCCCCGCCAAGCGGCTCGAGCGGGTCGTCGCCCGCCATCTCGAAACGGGGCGCGAGGTCGAGGGCTACGAGATGCACATCGGCGTCACGGAGGGGCCCGACCGCGCCCGCCCGGTGCTCGAGATCGCCGGCCCCGACGGCCCCCGGCCCGAGGGAGCGGCCTCGGCCTGCGGGCGCATCGCGGGGACCTATGTGCACGGGCTGTTCGCCCAGGACGGATTCCGCGCCGCCTGGCTCGAGGCGCTGGGCGCGGCCCCCTCGGGCCTTGGCTACGGGGCGGAGGTGGAGGCGACGCTCGACGCGCTCGCCGATCACCTCGAGGCGCATCTCGACGTCGAGGGAATGATGGCGATCGCCGGGGCGCGCTGAGGCGACTGCGACGGCGGCGCGGTCCTCAGGCGGTCAGCGCCCAGAACAGCGCCAGCACGGCCGCGGTCAGCCAGACCATGCGGCGGTAGAGGTCCAGCGACCGGCGCAGGTCGGCGGCGCCGGGATCGGGCGCCTCGGCGTTCAGCCAGGGCTCGTGCGAGACGTGGTCGCCATAGACCCGCGGCCCCGAGAGGCGGATGTTCAGCGCGCCCGCCAGCGCCGATTCCGGCCAGCCGGCGTTGGGCGAGCGGTGGCGGCGGGCGTCGCGGCGCATCACCCGCAGCGGCGTCTCGGGCCGGCCCGAGGCCAGCGCGAACAGCGCCCCGGTCAGCCGTGCGGGTACCCAGTTCGCCACGTCGTCCAGCCGGGCGGCGAAGCGGCCGAAGGCCTCGTGGCGGGTGTCGCGATGGCCGATCATCGAATCCAGCGTGTTGATCGCCTTGTAGGCCACGATCCCCGGCAGCCCGAAGATCGCCCCCCAGAACAGCGGCGCCACCACCCCGTCCGAGGCGTTCTCGGCCAGGCTCTCCATCGCGGCGCGGGCAAGTCCGGCCTCGTCGAGCGTGTTCGGATCGCGGCCCACGATGCGCGAGACGGCGAGGCGGGCGGCGGCGATGTCGCCGGCCTCCAGCGCCTCGGCCACCGGGGCCACGTGGTCGTGCAGCGAGCGGGCGGCGACAAAGGGCCAGGCCAGCACGCCGGCGAGCGCCACCCCGATCACCCCGCCAGGCAGCAGCCCGGGCGCGAGCAGCGCCAGCCCCGCCGAGACCCCGACCACGACCAGCGTCGCCCGCTGGCCCGCGGCGCGGCGCGTCTCCCAGTCCGCATCCTCGTCGTTCCAGCGGCGGTCCAGCCGGTCGATCAGCCGGCCCATCCAGACCACGGGATGCGAGATGCGCCGGTGCAGCCGGTCCGGCCAGCCGGCGAAGGCTTCGATCCCGAGGGCGATCAGCATGACAAGGGCGCCGGTCATCGCCGGTGTCTCCCATGAAAGGACGAAGAAGCGGTTGACGCAGCGCGGGGGGCGGAGGCGTCGCGGTCAGATCTTGCCGGAGACCCCGGCGCTCTCGAAGCTCGCCATCTCGCGCAGCATCGCGGCGGCGGACTTGACCAGGGGCCAGGCGAGCAGGGCGCCGGTGCCCTCGCCCAGCCGCAGGTCCAGTTCCAGCAGCGCCTGCGCGCCGAGATGGTCGAGCGCGGCGCGGTGGCCCAGCTCGGCCGAGCGGTGGCAATAGACGAAGGCCGGCTCGCAGCCCGGCTCCAGCGCGCGGACGGCCATGGCGGCCGCGGTGGCGATGAAACCGTCGACCAGCACGACCTTGCGGGCCTGCGCCGCGCCGATCATCGCGCCGGCCATCATCGCGATCTCGAAGCCGCCGTATTCGGCGAGCGCCTGCTCGGGCGAAAGCTCTCCGGTGCGAGCCGCCGCCTGCTCCAGCACCGCCAGCTTTCGGGTCAGCCCGGCGTCGTCGAGGCCGGTGCCCCGCCCGGTCAGCAGGTCCAGCGAGAGCCCCGAGAGCTTGTGGATCACCAGCGAGGCCGAGGCGGTGTTGGCGATGCCCATCTCGCCGAACGCCAGCGCGTGGGCCTCCGAGGCCAGCGCCAGCGCGCGCCCCGCGTCCAGCGCCCGGGTCATCGTCTCGGCCGACATCGCGGGGCCCTGGGAGCTGTCGGCGGTCCCCGGACCCATGCGGCGGTCGATGAGGTCGGGGTGGTCGATCTTCTCGGCGATACCGGCGTCGACCACCTGCAGCGCAACCCCGGTGGCGCGGGCGAAGACGTTGGCCGCCGCGCCGCCGGCGAGGAAGTTCAGCGCCATCTGCGCCGTCACCGCCTGGGGAAAGGCCGAGACGCCCTGCGCCGCGATGCCGTGGTCGCCCGCAAAGATGATCAGCGCGCAGGTCTCGACCACCGGCTCGGTCGTGCCCTGCAGGGCCGCGATGCGGGCCGCCAGATCCTCGATCCGCCCCAGCGCGCCCAGCGGCTTGGTCTTGCCGTCGATGGCCCGGCGGATGGCCGCGGCAAGCTGGGGATCGCAGGCGAGGGCGTTGGCGGGGGCGAGGTCCTGCATCGGGGGCTCCGGCGTCGGCTGGGGGGCGGCGCGCGGACCCTACGGTCGGCCGGGCGCCCGCGCAAGCGGGGCGGGCCCCTCTGGCCTGCGCGCGCCACAGGGCCTAGGGGTGAGAGAGGAACCGCGTCGGGAGGCCGGAGAGATGAGCGTGGAGACGACAGGCCCGGGAGCGACGAATTCGGGCGGGGCGGGCGCGGGCGGGCCGGGACCGCGCCCTCGCCCTCGCCACGCGCTGGTGCTGGGGGGCGCCCGCTCGGGCAAGAGCGCGCGCGCGCAGGGCTGGGCCGAGGCGCTGGGCCCCGCGCGGGTCTACCTCGCCACCGCGCAGGCCTTCGACGCCGAGATGGAAGACCGCATCGCCCGCCACCGGCAGGAGCGGGGCGAGGGCTGGTCGACGCTCGAGACCCCGCTGGACCTGCCCTCCGCGCTCGCCTCGGCCGCCGCCGCCCCTGGCCCCGCCGCGCCCGACGTGCTGCTGGTCGACTGCCTGACCCTGTGGCTGTCGAACCTGATGCACCATGAGCGCGAGCCCGAGGCCGAGACCACGGCCCTGCTGGCGGCCCTCGCCGCCGCGCCGTGTCCGGTGATCCTGGTCTCGAACGAACTGGGCCTCGGTCTGGTGCCCGAGACGCCGCTCGGTCGCGCTTTCCGCGACGCGCAGGGGCGGCTGAACCAGGCGGCGGCGGCGGCCGTGGACGACGTGGTCTTTGTCGCGGCCGGCCTGCCGCTGGTGCTGAAAGGCGCGCTTCCCGCCTGATCGGGGACGCAGGGCGTTGCGGCCTGCGGGCCTGCCTTGCGCGCGGCTGGCAGGGGCCGCCCGCGACGACCTATGCCCTCGGATTGGGCGCCGCCGCGTCCGCGACCGGTCGAACCGAGCCCGGCGCCCCGCATCCTCCTCGACTGGCCCGAAACCTGCCTACCCTTGGGGGGCGCCCTTGCGGGGCCCCCCCCCGCCGCCGGGAGCCGATGCCCGACCCCGCCCGATCCGTCGCGATCTCGGCCGCCGCAAGGCGCTGGAGCCTGAAGGTCGACTGAACCGTCTAGCGTGTCTGCGTGGCGCTGCTGGCCGTCAGCTCGGGCGTCGCCCATCGCGAGCATATCGGGGTCGAGTTCGTGTTCGCCCGCCTCCCCGCCTCCCTGCGGCGCTGGCTGGCGGCGGGCTTCGACGCCCTCGCCTTCCTCTTCCTCCCCTGTTCCGTTACGGCATCCCCTTCGCCGAGCGCGGCTTCTCGCGCCTGACGATGATCTGCGCGATCCCCAAGGGCTATCCCTGCCCGGGCGTGCCGCTGGCGGCGTTCATGGCCTGCGTGCAGCTGGGGCTGGCGATGGTCCACGACGTATTCGCCGAGCGCGCGCCCGAGACCGCCGGCGCCGCCACGCCGGACGCCGCGCCGAAGGGAGACGCGTGAGGGGCGTCTACCTGGTTCCGCTCGCCTTCTTCGGGTTCCTCGCCTTCGGCATGCCGGTGGGCTTTGCGATCGGCATCGCGGGGATGGTCGGCATCCTCGACATGGGGCCGCGCTTCATGACCATGGCCCCGGACCGACTGCTCGCGGGGCTGGACCTGTTCCCGTTCCTCGCCATGCCGTCCTTGATCCTGGCGGGCGAGATCATGAACCGCTCGGGCATCACCCAGAGGCTGGCTCGAGGCGCTGGCGGGCCGGATGCGAGGGGGGATGGCGCATTCCAATATGGTCGCCTCGGTGATGTTCGCGGGCATCAGCGGCTCGGCCACCGCCGACGCGGCGGCGTTCGGCGACACGCGGTTCCCGCGATGCAGAAGGCGGGATATTCGCGGCCCTGCGCCTGCGCGGTCACCGCCGCGGGCTCGATCATCGGGCCGACGATTCCGCCCTCGACGCTGGCGATCGTCTACGGCTCGATCATGGGGGTCTCGATCGCGGGTCTGTTCGCGGCGGGGATCCTGCCGTGGCTGCTGATGGACATCAACGCCACGCTGATCATCCTCGCCCCCGTGCTGGCCCCGCTGACGGTCAAGATCGGCATGGATCCGGTCCATGCCGGGATCATGATCTTCCTGGCGCTCGACATCTCGCCGATGACGCCGCCCGTGGGGGCGTGCCTGTTCGCGCTCGTCATCCCCCGCTTGCTCGGCCTCTGAGCCAGGCCCGACCTGCAGCAAACCGGGAGCTGTCCGCCATGTCCTCGATCAAATCCGCCCTGCTGGGCGCTCTCGCCGCAGCGAGCCTGGGGGCGCAGGCGTTCGCGGCCGACGTGACCCTCCGTGTCGCCCACCTGAACCCCGCGGATCCGTTCGCCTCGCACTCCGGCGCGATGGCCGCGGTGTTCAAGAGCCCGGTCGAGTCCTCCTCGAACGGCGCGATCGAGGTGCAGCTGTTCCCCAACGGGCAGTTCGGCAAGGACAACGAGGTCGCCGACCAGGTGCGCGCGGGCATCGTCGAGTCGACCATCTCCTCCTCGGGCGGCATGGCCCGGCATTGCCCGCTGGTCGGCGTCTTCGACATTCCCTTCGCCCTCCCCGACATCGGCGTCGCCGACGGGCAGATGAACCCGGCGCCGATCATCGCCTTCGCCAGGTGCGACGAGGTGCAGACATAGCTCTCGATCACCAACCACGTGATAACGCCCGACATCTGGACGATGAACCGGGACGTCTTCGACGGCCTGAGCCCCGAGCATCAGTATCTGGTCAACTGGGCCGCCGAGGTCGCCGCCGAGTCCGGCCGCGCCATGTCGCGGGTGATCGAGGCCTCCGAAAAAGGGCCTGCCCGCGCTGTCTGCGACGATGGAGGTCCACGTGGCGTCCCCGGCCGAGCAGGCGAAGTTCGCCGCGGCAGCCCAGCCCGCCGTGCGCGCCCCGATCGAGTCGCAATATGGCGAGGCGGGCGTCGCGATGCTCGACACCCTGCTCGCCTCGGTCGAGGAAGAGAACGGCGCGTTCTGAGCGCAGCCATGCGATGATGCCGGGTCGGGGAGCGACCTCCGGCCCGTTTCCGACCCGCAGACCCTCCTGCCGCAGGGGCCTGCACAGACGAGAGGCGCCGTCATGACCGCCGTGATCGACCGCCATGAGGGCGACGCGAAGGATTTCGCGCTGGTCCTGAACCCGCTGGCCTCCCGCGAGGCGCCGTGGACGGACGCGCAGGACGCGATCCTGTCGGACGCGGCCTTCGCGCGGGCGCAGGCCGCCATCGCCTCCTGGCCCGGCTACGCGCCCTCGCCGCTGGTGGCGCTGCCCGCGCTCGCGGCCTCGCTCGGGGTGGCGCTGGTGCTCTGCAAGGACGAGAGCGGGCGCTTCGGCCTGGGCTCGTTCAAGGCGCTGGGCGGGGCCTATGCGGTGGCCCGCCTGCTGCAGAAGCGGGTGGCGCGGGAGATCGGCCGCCCGGTCTCGATGGACGAGATCGTCGCCGTGGCCCACCCGCAGGCCGCGGCCCGGGTCACCGTGTGCTGCGCGACCGACGGCAACCACGGGCGCTCGGTCGCCTGGGGGGCGCGCAACTTCGGGGCGCGCTGCGTGATCTTCATCCACGCCACCGTCTCGGAGGGGCGCAGGGCCGCCATCGAGGCCTATGGCGCCGAGGTCCGCCGCTGCGCGGGCAACTACGACGACAGCGTGCGCGAGGCGCAGGCGACGGCGGACGCGGAGGGCTGGTTCGTGGTCTCCGACACCTCCTACCCCGGCTACATGGACGTGCCGCGCGACGTCATGCAGGGCTACGAGATGATGGCGGCCGAGGCCTATGAGGCGCTTGGGGCGCCGCCCAGCCATGTCTTCATCCAGACCGGCGTCGGCGGGCTGGCGGCGGCGGTTGCCGCCCAGGCGGTGCGCCGCTGGGGGGCGGCGCGGCCGATGCTCGTGCTGGCCGACCCCGACCGCTCGGCCTGCTGGCTCGAGTCGATGGCGGCCGGGGCGCCGACGGCGGTCGAGGGCGACCTCGACACGCTGATGGCGGGGCTTGCGTGCGGCGAGGTCTCGGCGCTGGCCTGGGAGGTGCTGAGGGATCACGGCGACGCGGCGATGGCGGTGCCCGACGCGGCGGCGGTGGCGGCGATGAACCGGCTCGCCCGGCCCGCGGGCGACGATCCCGCGATCGTGGCGGGCGAAAGCGCGGTGGCCGGGCTCGCGGCGCTGGAGAACGCGCTGGCCGATCCGCGGGCCGCGCAGGCGTTGGGGCTGGGAGCCGACAGCCGGGTGCTGCTGTTTGGCACCGAGGGCGACACCGACCCCGCGCTCTACCGCGACCTCGTCGGCCTGAGCGCCGACCAGGTGCGCGCCGTCTGACCCGCAGGAGACCGCCGATTTCCCGCAAACTGATCGTCGCCGGCGCGCAGATGGGTCCCGTCGCCAGGGACGAGAGCCGCGCCTCGGCCGTCGCCCGCCTGTGCGCGCTGATGCGCAGGGCCCATGCCCGCGGGGCGGAGCTGGTGGTGCTGGGCTACAACACGCCCGCCCACTACCCCCGGCGCCCGAGCACGACCATCTGCAGTATTTCCACAACGAGCTCTCGGTGCAGGCCGGCTGCTACCAGAACGGGATGTGGGCGGTGGCGGTGGCGAAGGCCGGGATCGAGGAGGGCTCGGCGCTGATCGGCGGCTCGCTGATCGTGGCGCCAACGGGGGAGATCGTGGCGAAGGCCCAGACCGTGGCCGACGAGGTGATCGTGGCCGAGATCGACCTCGACCGCTGCGCCGAGATCCGGGCGAACATCTTCGACTTCGAGATGCACCGGGAGCCGGGCGCCTACGGGGCGATCACCGCCAGCAAGGGCTGAGGCGCGTCGTCGCTGAGGGGCGCGGCGCCGGAGGTCGGGGACGGCCGGCGAGGTCCGCGCCCGCGGCCGGCCGAGCGCCCGCGCCCGGCAGGCCTCCCGCCCGCCCACCCCGGCCCGCCGGGCGCGGGCGCGCGGCCTTTCGGAGCGGGGCGCGCGCGGCGGGCGGAAACGGGCACCTGCCTGCCGGCCGGTCCGTGGGGGCTGGCGTCCGCGCCTCGGGGCGGCCATCCTGCGCGCCCGGAGCGGCCGACCCAGAGCCGCGCCTGCAGGAGGATCCCCCATGTCCCATTCCACCCCCGTCGCCTTCGTCACCGGCGGCGGCACCGGCGTGGGCGCCGCCACGGCGCTGATGCTGGCCGCGCGCGGGCTTGCGGTCGCGGTCAACTACTCCCGCTCGGCCGACGAGGCCGAGGCCACTGCCGAGGCCTGCCGCGCCAAGGGCGTCGAGGCGTTCGCGATCCAGGGCAGCGTCGGCTCGGACGCCGACTGCCGGCGCATGGCGGCCGAGGCGCGCGATCGCTGGGGGCGGCTCGACGTGCTGATCAACGCCGCGGGCACGACGCGCTTCATCAGCCTGGGCGACCTCGAGACCGTGACCGAGGACGATTTCGACGCGATCATGGACGTCAACCTGAAGGGGGCGTTCTGGATGACCCGCGCGGCGGCCGAGATGCTCAAGGCGGCGCCCTCGGGGGCGGTGGTCTCGATCTCCTCGATGTCGGCGGTCACCGGGATGGGCAGCTCGATCCCCTACGCGGCCTCGAAGGGGGCGCTGAACACGATGACCCTGTCGCTGGCCCGCGCGCTTGCCCCCAAGGTGCGGGTCAACGCGATCCTGCCCGGCATGATCGACACCCGCTGGTTCCGGCAGAGCCTGGGCGAGAAATCCGCCGTCTCGATCCGCGACCGCGCGGCCAAGGGCTCGGCGCTGGCCGACGTCTGCACGGCCGAGGATGTGGCGGCCGGCGCGGTCTACCTCGCGCTCGACGCGCGCACGATCACGGGGGAGCTGATGAACATGGACGCCGGCGCCCTGCTCGGCCCCGCCGCCTTCGCCTGAGGCCGGCGGCCCCCAGCAGCCCCGCGCCCGCGGCCAGCATCGCGCCGGCGGCGGGCAGGGGCGCGGCGGCGGCGGCGGCGGAGGCGACCTCGAACACGTCGCCGTCCTGGTCGAACAGGTAGAGCCGCCCCGCCCCGTCCTGCCCGAAACCCATGGTGCGCGCGAGGTCGCCCGACAGCTCGGTCGTCTCCCACAGGGTCGAGGCGGCGACCGCGCCCCCGTCGAAGTCCAACGACCAGACCGGCGGGCCGTCCCCGATCGCGCCCCAGCCGAGGTAGTCGCCGAACAGGTAGCGCCCGTCGAGCGCCGCCAGCGGCCCGTGGTAGACCAGCCCTCCGGTGATCGAGGCGCGCGCGCCGCCGCCGGCCCAGACCAGCTCGAACGCCGGATCCACGGGGGCCAGATCCGGGTTCAGGGCGCCCGCGCCGGGGGCCGAGCCCTCGAACGCCGACCAGCCGAAGTTGGCGCCCGGCGCGACCAGGTTCACCTCCTCGCGCGAGTCCTCGCCGACGTCGGCGACGGGGAACAGACCCGAGAGCGGATCGTGCTTGCCCTTGAACGGGTTGCGCAGGCCGATGGCCCACAGCGCGGGATCCGCCCCGGGGCCGAAGTCGGGGTTCCCCGCGGGGATCGCGTAGTTGTTGTCGGCGTCGCCCGGATAGGCGTCCCCGCCCGGATCGATGCGCAGCACCTTCCCGAGCCGGCTGCCCAGGTCCTGCGCGGGATTGCCAAGGCCCGCCTCATGGGGCGCGTTGCTGTCGCCGGTGGTCATGAACAGCATGCCCGCCTCGTCGAAGCTGATCGCCCCGCCGTAGTGCAGCCCGAGCTCGCCGTCGGGATGCCCCGCGAGCGTCAGCACGCGGCGTTGGGAGGCGGGGTCCGCCGCCAGCCCGGTCGAGGCGAACTCCACCAGCACGTTGCGCCGGTCGCCGGTGTTGGCCGAGACATAGAACCGGCCCGAGCTTGCGAAATCCGGCGCCAGCGCGATCGAGAAGGCGCCGGCGTTCGCCACGCCGGCCAGGTCCTGCCCCTCGACCACCAGCGCGTCGAGCATCACCGCAGAGGTGCCCAGCGCCCGGTCGACCACGACCACGCGGCCGGAGTATTCCAGCATCACGATCTTGTCGGGCGCGCCGGGCAGGGCGACGGCGTCGATCACGAAGCTCTCGACGTCGAGCCCCGCCACGGGCGCGAGATCCAGCGTCCCCGCCCGCGCTCCGCCGCCCGTCGCGACCAGAGCCAGAGCGACCGCGGCTGCGCGCGCAAGTTCGACCCTCATGCGGATGTCCCTTTCAAGCCCACCCCTTGCGGCGTTCATGATGCCGTGGCGGCGCCCGCCGGGCCAGCCTTTTGCTGTCGCCCGATCCCGGCGCCGCGCTTCCCCATGGCACGAGGCTTGCTAGGATGAGGCCATGACGCGCCCCTCCCGCAGCCCCGCCCCTCGCCCGTCCCGCCGCCCGCGCCTCGCGCCCCTGGCGGAGGGGCCGAAGTGACCGCGCTTGGCCTCGCCGCCGACATCGGCGGCACCTTCACCGACATCGTGGTCGAGCGTGCGGGCCCTAACGGCCCGCAGCGCATCTCGACCAAGGTGCTCACCACCCACGACGCGCCCGAGCGCGCGCTGCTGGAGGGGGCCGAGCAGGCGCTCGCCCGCGCCGGCGCCGGCTGGGGGGAGGTGACCTCCTTCGTCCACGGCGCCACGCTGGCCACCAACGCGATCATCGAGCGCAAGGGCGCCCGCACCGCCCTGATCGCCACCGAGGGCTTCCGCGACGTGCTCGAGATCGCGGACGAGAGCCGCTTCGACCAGTACGACCTCGACATCGAGAAGCCGGCGCCGCTGGTCCCCCGCTCGCGCCGCTTCACGGTGGCCGAGCGGATGGACGTCGAGGGGGGCGTGCTGACGCCGCTGGACGAGGCGGGGCTGCGCGCCCTGGTCCCCGCGATCCGCGCCTCGGGCGCCACGGCCGTCGCGGTCGCCTTCCTGCACAGCTACGCCAATCCCGCCCACGAACGCCGCGTGCGCGAGATCCTCGCCGAGGCGGCGCCCGAGCTCGCCGTCTCGCTGTCGTGCGAGGTCTGCCCCGAGATCCGCGAGTACGAGCGCACCTCGACCACCGTCGCCAACGCCTATGTGCAGCCGCTGATGGCGGGCTACCTGCGCCGGCTGGAGGCGGCGGCGATCGGACTCGGCTGTCGCGCGCCGATGCGTCTGATGACCTCGGGCGGGCGACTCGCGGGGGTCGACACCGCCTGCCGCTTCCCGGTGCGGCTTGTGGAATCGGGCCCCGCGGGGGGGGCGATCCTGGCGGCGCATGTCGCGGCCTCCCGCCGGGAGGACAAGGTGCTCAGCTTCGACATGGGCGGCACCACCGCCAAGATCTGCCTGATCGAGAAGGGCGAGCCCCTCTCGGCCCGCAGCTTCGAGGTCGATCGCTCGGCGCGCTTCATGAAGGGCTCGGGCTTCCCGCTGCGGATCCCGGTGATCGAGATGATCGAGATCGGGGCTGGCGGCGGCTCGATCGCCCGGCTGGACGCGACGAAATCCATCGCCGTGGGGCCCGAGAGCGCGGGGTCCGAGCCGGGGCCCGCCTGCTACGGCCGCGGCGGGACCGGGGCCACGGTGACCGACGCGGACGTGGCGCTGGGCCGGATCGCGCCCGACCGGTTCGCCTTCGATCTCGACGTGGGGCGGGCCTCGGCCGCCGTCGCCCGGTCCATCGCCGGGCCGCTGGACCTCACGGCCGAGATGGGCGCGTGGGGCATCGCCGAGATCGTGGACGAGAACATGTCCAACGCCGCCCGCGTCCACGCGGTCGAGCGGGGCGCGACGCTCGCCGATCACACGCTGATCGCCTTTGGCGGCGCGGCGCCCCTGCACGCCGCCCGCGTGGCCGAGAAACTGGGGCTGCGCCGGGTGCTGATCCCCGCCGACGCGGGCGTCGGCTCGGCCATCGGCTTCCTGCGGGCGCCGGTCGCCTATGAGCTTCTGCAGTCGCGCTACATGCGCCTCGACGCCTTCGACCCGGCCGGCGCCAACGCCCTGCTCGAGGCGATGTCGGCCGAGGCCGCGGCGCTCGCCGAGGGCGCCGAGGCGACGCAGGAGCGGCGCGCCGCCTTCATGCGCTACCGCGGGCAGGGGCACGAGATCCCGGTGGACCTGCCGCTGGCCCCGCTTGGCGAGACGGACGCGGGATCGATGCGCACGGCCTTCGAGGCGGAATACGTGCGCCTGTTCGGCCGCCACATCCCGGGCGCGACCATCGAGATCCTGTCCTGGTCGGTGACCGTCGGCGCCCAGGCCCTCGCCGCCCAGTCGCCGCCCGCGACGCCCGCCGCCTCGACCCCCGTTCCGGTGCGCGAGCGGCTGGTCTTCGACACCGACTCCCGCCAGACCCGGAGCGTGCCCGAGTACGACCGTCTGACCCTCGCCCCCGGCGCCGTCATCCCGGGCCCCGCGATGATCGTCGAGCCGACCACCACCACCTGGGTCTCGGCCCGGTTCGACGCACAGGTGGACGGCGGCGGCGCCCTGATCCTGACCGCCCGGGCCCCGAGCGCCCCCGGCGCGACTGCGCCTGACACGACGGCCCCGGACCCGACTTCAAGGAGCGCGGCATGAGCGACCTCTCCCCCATCGAGCTGCAGATCATGTGGTCCCGCCTGATCGCGGTGGTCGAGGAGCAGGCCCAGACCCTGCTGCGCACCGCCTTCAGCCCCATCGTGCGCGAGTGCGGGGATCTCTCGGCGGGGGTGTTCGACACCCGGGGCCGGATGCTGGCCCAGGCGGTGACTGGCACGCCCGGCCACGTGAACTCGATGGCCGAAAGCGTGCGCCACTTCCTCGACCGCTTCCCCGCGGAGACGATGGAGGAGGGCGACACCTACATCACCAACGATCCCTGGATGGGCACGGGCCACCTGAATGACTTCGTTCTGACCACGCCCTGCTTTCTGAATGGGCGCCTGGTGGCGCTTTTCTCCTGCACCAGTCACCTGATGGACATCGGCGGCATCGGCTTTGGCCCCGACGCGACCGACGTGTTCATGGAGGGCCTGTCGATCCCGTTCCTGAAGCTCGCCTCCAGGGGCGAGCTGAACGAGACCCTGCTGGCGATGATCCGCGCCAACACCCGCCTGCCGGTGGACACCGAGGGCGACGTCTACTCGCTGGCCGCCTGCAACGACGTCGGCTGCAAGCGCCTGCAATCGATGATGCGCGAGTTCGGGCTGCAGAGCCTCGATGCGCTGGCGACCCATATCCTCGAGCGCTCCCGCGAGGCGGTGCTGGCGGAGGTGCGGGCGCTGCCGCAGGGGACCTGGGCGTCCTCGATGACGGTGGACGGCTACGAGGCGCCGGTGACGCTGGCCTGCACGGTGCGGGTCCATGACGAAGGGATCCACGTCGATTTCGAGGGCACGGGGCCGCAGTCGCCGCGCGGGATCAACGTGCCGCTCAGCTACACCACCGCCTACACGGCGTTCGGGCTGGGCTGCGTGGTCGCCTCGCGCGTGCCGAACAATGCCGGCAGCCTGGCGCCGCTGACGGTGTCCGCGCCCGAGGGCTGCATCCTGAACGCGGCGAAGCCGGCGCCGGTCGCCTCGCGCCATGTGATCGGGCAGATGCTGCCCGATGTGGTGTTCGGCGCGTTGCGGCAGGCGGCGCCCTCGCGGGTGCCGGCCGAGGGGACCTCGTGCCTGTGGAATCTCAATGTCCGCGGCGTGGCGGCCGAGCAGGACGGGACCTACGGGTTCTCGATGGCGGTGACCTCGAACGGGGGCACCGGGGCGCGGCCGCTGCGCGACGGGCTCTCGGCGACGGCCTATCCCTCGGGCGTGAAGGGCACGCCGGTCGAGATCGCCGAGGCGATCACCCCGCTGGTCTTCCGCCGCAAGGAGCTGCGCCCGGACTCGGGGGGCGAGGGCCGGCGCCGCGGGGGCCTCGGCCAGGTGATCGAAATCGAGAGCCGCATCGGCAAGCCGTTCGAACTGCTGGCCGCCTTCGACCGCATCGACCACCCCGCGCGCGGGGTGGAGGGGGGCGGGAACGGGGCCGCAGGCTCGGTCGCGCTCGCCTCGGGCGCGGTGCTGAAGGGCAAGGGCTTCCAGACCATCCCGCCCGGCGACCGGCTGGTGGTCTTGACCCCCGGCGGCGGCGGCATCGGCCCGGCCGGGGAACGCGAGCCCGAGGCGCTGGCGCGGGATCTCGCCGAGGGCTACGTCACCGCGAAACCCTGATCGCGCAGGCGCCGCGTCACGCGCGCGCCGGTGGCGAGGGCTCGCTCGCGGCGCGCGGCTGGCCTTGCGCCGGTGGCGACCGTCGCCTGTCGCAGGCGGCGGGGCCCCCGGGCCACGGGCGGCGCCGCCTGGCAGCGCCGCGGGCCCGACGCCTGCGACAGGCGCCCGGCCCGTCGCGGCGCCCCCGCCCGCGGCGGGCTCAGCGGGAGATCATCCAGCCCACCGGCGCCGTGACGATCCCCGGGAACACCGTGATGATCACGATCCCCAGCACCATCAGTCCGAAGAACGGCATGGACGCCCGCGTCACCTTCAGGATGTCGCGCCCGGTCAGCCCCTGCAGCACGAACAGGTTGAACCCCACCGGCGGCGTGATCTGGGCCATCTCGACCACGATCACCGTGAAGATTCCAAACCACAGCAGGTCGATCCCGGCATCCTTGACCATCGGCAGCACCACCGAGGCGGTCAGCACCATCATCGACACCCCGTCCAGAAAGCACCCCAGCACGATATACAGCAGCGTCAGCACCGCCAGCAGCTCCCACGCGCTCAGGTTCCAGGTCTTCACCTCGGCCGCGATCACCCGCGGCACCCCGGTGAAGCCCATCGAGATCGACAGGAACGCCGCTCCCGCCAGGATCAGCGCGATCATCGTCGAGGTCCGCACCGCCGCCATCAGCGCGTCCATGAAGCTCGCCAGGTTCAGCGTCCGCGACCAGGCGGCCAGGATCAGCGCCCCGATCACGCCCATCGTCGCCGCCTCGGTCGGCGTCGCATAGCCGCCGTAGATCGAGCCGATCACCAGGAAGATCAGCAGCGTCACCGGGATCAGCAGGCGCGAGCGGGCCAGCGTCTCGCGCCAGGTCAGCCGCTCTTCGAAGGGGGGCGCGAGGCTCGGGTCCAGCTTCGCGCGGATCGCCACATAGCCCATGAACAGCGCGATCAGCATCACGCCGGGAACCACGCCCGCGATGAACAGCCGGCTGATCGAGACCTGCGCCACCACCCCGTAGACGATCAGCATGATCGAGGGCGGGATCAGCAGCCCCAGCGTGCCCGATCCGGTCAGCGTGCCGATGATCAGACGCTCATCGTAGCCGCGCCGGGTCAGCTCGGGCACCGACATGCGCCCGATGGTGGCGCAGGTCACGGCCGAGGATCCCGCAACCGCCGCCATCACCCCGCAGCCCAGGATGTTCACATGCAGCAGGCCCCCGGGGAGGCGCCCGACGACGGGGGAAAGGCCGCGGAACATGTCCTCCGACAGACGGGTGCGGAACAGGATCTCGCCCATCCAGATAAACAGGGGCAGGGCGGTCAGCGCCCAGTTCCAGCTCGCGTCCCACACGGTCGAGGCCAGCAGCGACCCCGCCGGCGCCGGCGAAAAGAAGTGCATCGCCACGAACCCGACGGCGGTCAGCGCGACGGCCACCCACACGCCAGAGGCCAGCAGCAGCCCCATCACCGCGAACAGAACGATGGCGACGGTTCCCGGATCGCTCATTCCCCGCTCTCCAGGATGTGCTCGGCATTGGCCTCGTAGGAGGGGACCTCGCCGCGCAGGATCGAGACGAACTCGTCCACGAGGGCCACCAGGAACACCGCCGCCCCCACCGCCATGGCGCTGCGCGGGATCCACAGCGGGATCGCCATCAGGCCGGGGCTGATCTCGTCGAACTTCCAGGAGAACCAGACGAAGTCGACCGACCACCACAGGAAATAGGCGACCGCGGCGATCGAGAAGGCCACGCACCAAAGCTCCAGCCAGCGGCGCGGCCCGGCGGGGGCGCGGCCGATCAGCAGGGTGACGCGGATATGCGCCCCGCGCCGGAAGGCGTAGGCGAGGCCCAGGAAGGTCGAGGCGGCGAGGCAGAACCCCGCCGTCTCGGTCGAATCGATGGTCCCGCCCAGCTGCCGGGCGACGATCTGCGCCACGATGGTCACGGCGATGCCGGCCAGGAACAGGCCCGCAAGCGCTCCGGCGGCGAGGTAGAGCCCGTCGAGACCGCGCCGAAGCGCGCCCCGACGGCTGGCTGCGGGACCGCCCATGGGCCGCGTCACTCGGCCAGATAGGCGTCGAGCACGGCGTTGGCCTCGGGGCTGGCGGTGGCGCGCCACTCCTCGACCATGATCTTCCCGATCTCGCGCATGCGGGTCATGATCGCCTCTGGCGCGTCGGTGGTGGTCATGCCGTTCTGCGCGAGGACGCCGATCTGGGCCTCGGTGGTCTCGGCCGACATCTTCCAGGCCCGCTCCTCGGCCAGCGAGGCGGCGTTGAGGATCGCGGTCCGCGTGTCCTCGGGCAGGCCCTCGAACATCGCCTTGTTCACGATCACCGCGTTCTTGGAATAGATCGCGCCGGCATAGGTGAAGTAGTCGGTGTTGTCCCAGGCCTGGATGTCGATGCCGGTCTGGGGCGAGGTGAACAGCGCCTCGATCAGGCCGGTCGAGAAGGCCTGCGGGATCTCGGCGAAGGGCAGGATGGTGGCCTGGAAGCCCAGCATCTCTCCCATCTGCTGGGTGGCGGTCGAGTAGATGCGCAGCTTCTTGCCCTCGAAGTCCGCGAGGCTCTCGACCGGGGTCTTGGTGTAGAAGCCCTGACCGGGCCAGGGCTGGTAGAACAGCACCATCAGGCCGGCGGCCTCGAGCTTTTCGGCGAAATAGGGCTTCTGCGCTTCCTTGAGCTTCCAGGCGTCGTCGTAGGTGGGGGCGATGAACGGCACGCCGGCGAGGATATACATCGGATCCTCGTTGCCGTAGACGCCCAGCCGGATCTCGCCCATCGGCGCCTGGCCCCGCTGCACCGCGGTCTTGATCGCGTCGAGCTTGATCAGCGTGTCGTTGGACTGCAGGTCGATCTCGAGGTCGGTGGTCTCCTGCACCTCCTCGATGAACAGGCGGATGTTCTGGGTGAGGAAGTTGTCCTCCGGATAGCCCGAGACCATGATCCAGGTCTGCGCCTGCGCGGCGGCGGCCGAAAGACCGAGCGCAAGGGCCGCGGCCCCCGCGGCGATGAGAGTCCGGTTGGCGAACATGGTGCGCTCCCTGTCGTGAGCCCGCGGCGCTTGCTGGCCGCCCGAAGCTTTGCAAGCAAACGACATGCCAAGGAGGCGCGCTGCGGTGGATCGTGGGGGGGCGGGGAGGAGGCGCCCTGCGGGCGGGCCTGGCTGCGGCGTGCGCCTTGCTGGGGTGGGGCCGGAAACTGGAGGGGGGAGCCTCCGGCGGGCTCCTGACTCACCAGAGAACAGGGCCCGCGCCTGTTCCCCGGATCCGTCTCTCGCTGCTTGATGCCTGAGCGACTCGCCGTCGCCGGTCAAGGACGAGCCGGCTTCGCCGGTCGCCTGCGGCGATCCTTGACCGGCGACGGCGAGTCGCTCTTTACGGCATCAGCGAGAGACGGCTCCGGAGAACAGGCGCTTCCGCGGGGCCGCGGGCGGCGCGCCGGGCGGGCACGCGCCGGCGGGCTGTTGGGGCGGCGGTTGGATAGGGTCGCTCAACGCCGGAGGGCCAGCGGGCGCGGGAACCGTCGGGCCGGCCCGGACCGGATCAGTAGCTGCGGATCAGGCCCACCAGCCGGCCCTGGATCGAAACCTGGTCGGCGCGGAACAGGCGGGTCTCGTAGGCGGGGTTGGCGGCCTCGAGCGCGATCATGCCGTTCTGGCGGCGGAGGCGCTTGAGGGTCGCCTCCTCATCCTCGACGAGCGCCACGACGATGTCGCCGTTCTCGGCCGTGTCCTGACGCTGGATCACCACCAGGTCGCCGTCGTGGATCCCGGCGTCGACCATCGAATCGCCCTTCACATGCAGCGCGTAATGATCCTGGCCCCGGCGCAGCATGTTGACGGGAACGCCGACCTCCCGCTCCTGATGCTGGATCGCCGAGATCGGGGTGCCGGCCGCAATGCGGCCCATCAGCGGGACCGAGCCGAACTCGGCCTCCGGATAGGCGGGGACCGAGGGGGCGGGCTTGCCGGCGCCGCCTTCGATGACCTTGGGCGCGAAACCGGGGGCGACGTCGCCCAGGCTCTCGGGCAGCTTCACGATCTCGATCGCGCGGGCGCGATGAGCGAGGCGGCGGATGAATCCCCGTTCCTCGAGCGCGGTGATCAGGCGGTGGATGCCGGACTTGGAGCGCAGATCCAGCGCTTCCTTCATCTCGTCGAACGAGGGCGAGACGCCGTCGCGCTGCACACGCTCATGGATGAAACGCAGAAGATCGAGCTGCTTGCGGGTCAGCATCCGTCACGGTCCTCCCGGTGTCGCCACGATCACGGTCCGTTCCGCATCGTGGCGTGGATTCCGCGCCGTGAAGGCGCCGCCACGGCCTCAAGTTCTACATACGTTCCCGTTTTGTGTCAAGCCGTTCGGCTCCAGTCCCAACGCGAAACCGCGAGCGGACCGTTTCCAAAACGATCACAGAGGGATGACCTCGACCGTCTCGCCCGCCTCCATCGCCGGCGCGTTCGGCGGCAGAACCACGAGCGCGTCGGCCTCCGCCAGGACCGACAGGAGGGAGCTGTCCTGACGCCCCAGCACCCGCACGCCCAGCCCCTGCGGGCCGGGCGTCAGCCGTCCGCGGGCGAAGTGCTCGCGCGGGCCATTGGCCCCGACGCCCTCCAGAAGGCGGGCGGGCAGGCGGGCGCGCGGCGCGGCAGGCAGGCCCGAGAGCGCGTCGACCGCCGGCAGCAGGAACAGCTCGGCGCAGACCATCGCCGAGACCGGGTTGCCCGGCAGCCCCAGCAGCGGTCGCGGGCCGGCGGCGCCCGGCAGGCGGCCGGCCATCAGCGGCTTGCCCGGCCGCATGTTCACCTTCCAGAAGTCGAGCTCCAGCCCCGCCTCGCCCGCGGCCTGGCTGACGAGATCGTGGTCCCCGACCGAGGCGCCGCCCAGCGTCACCACAAGGTCGGCCTCGGCGACCGCCGCGAAGGCCGCGGCGAGGCTTTCGAGCGTGTCGCGCGCGATCGGCGCCAGCCGCGGCGCCGCCCCGCGGGCGGCCAGAAGCGCGTGCAGCCCGTAGCTGTTGGAGCTGACGATCTGGTCGGGACCCGGCGTCTCTCCGGGCTCGACCAGTTCGTCGCCGGTGGCGACGATGGCGACCACGGGCCGGCGCAGGACCTCGACCTCGGCGAGGTTCATCGCCGCCAGCAGCGAGACGTCGCGCGGGCTCAGTCGACGGGGCGCGGAAAGCGCGTCGCCCTCGCTAAAATCGCCGCCTGCGGGCCGGATGTGGGTCCCGGCGTCGAGGTTGTCGCGCGCGCGGATGCGGTTCCCCCGGCGCTCGGCGTCCTCCTGGATCAGCACCCGGTCGGCGCCTTCGGGGACGGGGGCGCCGGTGAAGATGCGCACCGCCTCGCCGGGGCCGACGCGGCCGGCGAACCGCAGGCCGGCCTGCGACTCGCCGATCACCGAGAACTCGGCCCCCGGGCGCAGGTCGGCGTTGCGGATCGCGTAGCCGTCCATCGCCGAGGCCGAGAACGGCGGCTGCGTGCGCCGGGCCCGCGCGGGGGCGGCCAGCACCCGGCCGGCGGCCTCGAGCAGGGGCACGGTCTGCGTCCCCGTCACGGGCGAGACCAGCGACAGGATGCGCGAGAGCGCCTCGGCGGTGGGGATCATCGGGACCTCCGCGGGGAGGGCGCGCGCGGCGTCACTCCGCCTCCCAGCGCCCGGACTTGCCGCCCTCCTTGAGGACGACGCGGGCGTCGATCAGCTTCATGCCGCGGTCGACGGCCTTGACCATGTCATAGACGGTCAGCTGCGCGACGGTGAGCGCGGTCAGCGCCTCCATCTCCACGCCGGTGCGGCCGGTGGTCTTCACGCGGGCCTCGATCTCGACGCGGGAGGTCCGGGCGTCGCAGCTCAGCTCGAGGCTCACCGAGGACAGGGGCAGGGGGTGGCACAGCGGGATCAGCTCGGCGGTGCGCTTGGCGGCCATGATGCCGGCCAGCCGCGCCACGGCCAGCACGTCGCCCTTCCTGGCGCGCCCCTCGGCGATCAGGGCCAGCGTGTCGGGCGCCATCTCGACGGCGCCGCGGGCGACGGCGACGCGGGTGGTCTCGGCCTTGTCCGAGACGTCGACCATCTGCGCGTCGCCCTTGGCGTCGAAATGGGTCAGCGCCATGGCTCAGGACTCGCCCAGGGGCAGCGGATCGGCCAGCAGCGCGTGGGTGGCCGCGGCGACGTCGGGCTGGCGCATCAGGCTCTCGCCGATCAGGAAGCTGCGCGCCCCGACCCTGGCCATGCGCGCGAGGTCGGCCGGCGCGAACAGGCCCGATTCGGCCACCAGCATGCGGTCGGCGGGCAGCATCGGCGCCAGCCGCTCGGTGGTGGCGAGGTCGGTCTCGAAGGTGCGTAGGTTGCGGTTGTTCACCCCCACCAGCGGCGAGGAGAGCTTCAGCGCGCGCTCCATCTCCGACTCGTCGTGGACCTCGATCAGCACGTCCATGGACCAGGCCAGCGCCACGTCCTCGAGCTCGAGCGCCAGGTCGTCGGAGACGGCGGCGAGGATGATCAGGATGCAGTCGGCGCCCAGCGCGCGGGATTCGATCACCTGCCAGGGGTCGAACAGGAAGTCCTTGCGCAGGGCCGGCAGGGTGACGGCGCGGCGCGCGGCCTGCAGGTAGTCGGCCGCGCCCTGGAACGAGGGGCCGTCGGTCAGAACCGACAGGCAGGCGGCGCCGCCGGCGGCATAGGCGCGGGCGAGCGCGGGGGGATCGAAATCCTCCCGGATCAGGCCCTTGGAGGGGCTGGCCTTCTTGATCTCGGCGATCAGGCCGTAGCCGCCGCCGTTCTGCTTGGCGCGCAGCGCGTCGGCGAAGCCGCGCGGCGCCTCGGCGCGGCGGGCGGCCTCCTCGGCGGCGGACAGCGGCAGCCGGTCCTTGCCGGCGGCGATCTCTTCGAGCTTGTAGGCCCGGATGCGGTCGAGGATGTCGCTCATGTCTGGGTGTTAACGCGCGGGGCCGCAGATGGAAAGCGCCGCGGTTCCCGATCGCGGCGATCGGGCGGGGGCGCGGCCGTGACGCCGCCCCTGCGACCCCAGGCGACACGTGAAAGCCGCGCGCCGACGCGGTATCTGGGAGGCATGGCGCGACTCGTTTCAAGACCTCTCGTCCCGGACACCGGCCCCACCCGCCCGCAGACCCTGCGGGAGCGCGGCTCGCCGTCGGCCGAGCCGGTCGCCGAGCCGGCTGCCGAGGCCAAGCCCCCCCGCCCCGCGCGCCGGACGCTCTCGCCCCGGCCGCTGGGCGCCGGTTCGCAGTCTGGTCCGCAACCGGATCCCCAGCCTGGCCCCGGCCTGCAGCCCGCGCGTCCGCGCAGCCGGGCCTCGGCCGCGGCCTTCGACCCGCCCGCGCCCGGCGACTCGCTGCCCGTTCGCAGCCACAACCAGGGCCCGCCGCTGCACGGCGGCTTCCTGGTCTACGCCTGGCGCCGCGCCCAGGCCGAGGCCTGGAGGCCGCCGCGCCCCGAGGTCCTGCGCCGCCGTCTGAAGCTCGCCGCCGAATGCGGCCTGACGCTGCGCGAATACACGCTCGAGATCATGGAGCGCGGCCGCTGGCTGATGCCCGAGAAGGACGCCCGCCGCATCGCCCAGATCAAGTCGCTCCGCCGCTGAGGCGCCGCGCCCCGGCGCGAGCCCCGAACACGCCTCGCAAGGCGCCTGGTCTCCGGTGAGTCCGGAGCGGCCTGTCTCTGTCGGCCCCTCAGACCTCCCCGAACACCTCCGCAAACAGATCGGTCATCGCGGCGAAGGACCGCCGGTCCGCCTTGGCATCGTACATCGCCCGCCCCGGCGTCGCCGCCTGAGGGGTGGTGAAGGCGTGCACGACCCTGCCATAGGCGTGGATCTGCCAGTCGGCTTCGGCCGCATCCATCTCCCTGGCCAGCGCCAGCACCGCCTCGGGCGTCGCCAGCGGATCGTCCCAGCCGTGCAGCACCAGCACCGAGGCGGTGATCTTCCTCGCCTCGAGCCCGCTGGGCGAGAGCACGCCGTGCAGGGCGGCGGCGCCCAGCAGCCCCTCGGGCGCCGCGCGCGCAAGATCCAGCGCGCAGAGCCCGCCGAAGCAGTAGCCGCAGACCGCGGTCTTCGCCGCATCGACCTCCGGGCGCGCCTTCAGCGTGTCGAGCGCGGCCAGCAGGCGGCGCTGCAGCACGTCGCGGGTCGCGGTCAGCGCCTGCATCCGCTCCATCGGATCGATCGAGGCGTCGGCCATCGACTCGACCCCGTAGGGATCGAGCAGCAGCACCGGCCGGCCGGTGCTGGCCACCCGTTCGGCGTTCAGCTTCATCTGGTCGCCGACGCCGCCGTAGGCCGGGGCCATCAGCACGCCCGGAACCGGGCCCGAGAGGCCCTCGGGCGCGGCCCACCATCCCTCGAACTCGGTCTCGCCGTCGGTGTAGCGCAGGGGCGCGGTGGTCAGCTGCATCTGGGGTCTCCTCCCGTCCGTGTCGCGGGGCGGTCGCGGGGCCCCTCGGCCCCCCGCGCGGCCCCGTCAGGTCCTGGCGGCCGCGGTGATCCGGGCCAGCGCCTGGGCCTTGCCGCGGGCTGCGCCGGAATCGAGGCTCTCGGCCGCGAGCGCCACGCCCGCCTTCAGGTCGTCCACGCGGCCCGCCACCACCAGCGCCGCGGCCGCGTTCAGCAGCACCGCGTCGCGGTAGGCGCCCGCCTCGCCGCCCAGCAGGGCGGTGAGGGCGCGGGCGTTCTCTTCGGGCGCGCCGCCCACGATCGCCTCGAACGGATGCTCGGGCAGGCCGGCGTCGGCGGGGCGCAGCTCGAACTCGCGCAGCTCGCCGCCCGCGACCTCGACCACCGTCGAGGGGGCGGCGATCGACAGCTCGTCGGTGCCGTCGCCGCCATGCACCAGCCAGGCCCGCTCGGTCCCCAGCGAGGCCAGCGTCTGAGCCATCGGGCGCAGCCAGCGGGCCGCGAAGGCGCCGGTCAGCTGCCGCTTCACCCCGGCGGGGTTGGTCATCGGGCCGAGCAGGTTGAACAGCGTGCGGGTGCCGAGCTCGGTCCGCGCGGGGCCCACGAAGCGCATCGCGGGGTGATGCATGGGGGCCATCATGAACGCGATCCCGACCTCGTCCAGCGCCTGCTGGGCGATCTCGGCCGGCGCCATCACGTTGACCCCGATATGGGCAAGCGCGTCCGCCGCGCCGGATTTCGAGCTGAGGTTGCGGTTGCCGTGCTTGGCCACCGGCACCCCGGCGCCGGCCACCACCAGCGCCGCGGCGGTCGAGATGTTCAGCGTGCCCTTGCCGTCGCCGCCGGTGCCGACGATGTCGATCGCCCCCTCCGGCGCCCGGACCCGCGTCATCTTCGAGCGCATCACGGCGACGGCGGCGGTCATCTCCTCGACCGTTTCGCCGCGGGCGCGCAGGGCCATCAGGAAGCCGCCGATCTGGGCGGGCGTCGCGTCGCCCGACATGATCGCGTCGAAGGCGCCCTCGGCCTCGGTGCGGGTCAGGGGGCCGTCGGCGGCCTTGCCGATCAGCGCGCGCAGCTTGTCCGACATCAGGCGGCCGCCTTCAGCGGCGACATCCCCGCCAGCGTCAGGAAGTTGCCCAGGATGGTCCGTCCATGCTCCGAGGCGATGGACTCGGGGTGGAACTGCACCCCGTGCATCGGCAGCGAGCGGTGCGACAGGCCCATGATCGTGCCGTCCTCGGTCCAGGCGGTCGCCTCCAGCGCCTCGGGCAGGCTCTCGCGCTCGACCACCAGCGAGTGGTAGCGGGTGGCGGTGAAGCCCTGCGGCACGTCGGCGAAGATCCCCGCGCCGCTGTGCGAGACGGCCGAGGTCTTGCCATGCAGGATCTCGTGGCAGCGCAGCACCCGTCCGCCGAAGGCCTGACCGAGGGTCTGGTGGCCGAGGCAGACGCCGAACAGCGGCAGGCCGGCCTCGGCGCAGGCCGCGACCATGTCGAGGCAGATCCCGGCGCGGTCGGGGTCGCAGGGGCCGGGGCTGAGCATCACCGCGGCGGGCTTCAGCGCCAGCGCCTCGGCGGCCGAGAGCTCGTCGTTTCGCACCACCTTCGTCTCGACGCCCAGCTCGCCCACATAGTGGACCAGGTTCCAGGTGAAGCTGTCGTAGTTGTCGATCAGCAGCAGCATGCCCGGTCCTCCTCTCGATTCGCGATGACCCTGCGGCGCCGTCTTCGCGCCGAACTGGCCATGCCGCCCGCGCGGCGGCTATACATGTCGCGGATGCCCCGGCGCCCGTCAAGGCGAGGTCCGACGACGCGCGCGGGGCGCAAGACACCGACGACCGGACAGAGGGAGCGACCCGGAATGCTTCGCGGACTGATCATGGGCTTCTTCCTGTGCGCCGTGGCCGCCGTGGCGGCGGCGCTGGCCTTCCCGATGACCCGGCCCGAGCCCGCCCCCGCGGCCGCGCCGGCGCCCGCCGCCAGCCCGGCCCCGAGCGCGACCCAGAGTCCGACCGAAAGCCCGGCCGAAAGCCCGGCCGCCAGTCCGACCGAGAGCCCGGCCGCCGGCCCGGTCGAGAGCCCGGCCGAGACTCCGACCCGGAGCCCCGCGGCCAGCCCCTCCGCGGCGCCCGAGAGCGGCTCGGCCCCCGCCGCCGCGCCGGCCCCCTCCGCGGGAACCGGCGAAGACCCCGCTCCGACCGAGTGATCGCGGCGCGGGCGGCGCCTCGGCAATGTCCTTGCGCCCTCGCGCCTCGTTCACGCCCTTCTCCCGCCCGTTTCGGCGCCGAGACAAAGGCTCCGGTCTCGCCGGCCGCGGTCCCGTCGAGGGGCGCGGACCCCGAGCCGCCCCCCACTCTGGCCCGGAGACGCCGCCGCTTGACCGACGCCTCGCCCGACACCGCTCCGGCCCCCGCGCCCGCCGCAGAGGCCCCCGCGCCCGCGGCTGACCGCCGCCGCGCCGCCTCGCCCTTCGCCGCGCTGCGCCCGGGGCGGGCGGATGCGCTGGCTGCGGGCCTGATCCTGGCCGCTTTCGCGCTGATCCGGGTGGCGGCCTACGGCTCGGGCCTTCGCGTCGACCCCGCCGTGGTCCAGGGGCTGTGGCAGAACCTGACGCTGGCCGAGCTCGACGCCGATCTGGTCGGGGCGCTGCTGGACCTGCACGCCCAGCCGCCGCTGTGGAACCTGGTGCTGGGGCTGTTCGTGAAGGCCTGCGGGCCCGACCCCCTCTGCGTCAGCGAGGGGCTGCTGGCGCTGCACATGGCGCTGACCCCGGCGATCGCGCTGCTGATCTGGGCGACGCTGCGGCTGGCGGGGGCGTCGCGGCCGCTGGCCTGGGGGGCGGCGGCGCTGTTCGCGCTCTCGCCCGGGCCGCTGTTCTACGAGACCTTCGCCCTCTATGCCCAGCTTTGCTGCGCGCTGGCCGCGGGCGGCGCCTTCGCGCTCGCCGCCTTCGCCCGCGGCGCGCGGGGCGGGGCCGAGGCGGCGCTCATGCTCTCGGCGGTGCTGTGCCTGACCTGGCCGCTGTTTCACCCGGCCTGGATGCTGGTGACGCTGGCTGCGCTGCTGCTGGTCGATGCGCGCCGCGTGCTGCGCCCGCGTCCGCTTGCGGTCTTCGCGCTCGCCACGGCGCTGGCGCTGGCGCCCTCGGCCTGGAACTTCCACCGGCACGGGCTGTTTTCAAACGGCTCGTGGATGGGCGTCAACCTCTCCCAGACCGTGTCCTGGCTGAGCCCCGAGCAGGCCGACCGCTGCCTTTTCGCCGGCGTGATCGAGGATATCGAGCAGGCCCATGCCGCCGGCCGGCTGCCCGGGCCGCCGGCGGTGCGCGACAAGTCGGTGCACGACCCCGCGATCATCCCCCGCTCGCGCGAGTGCCTGGGCGTGGCGACGGCCGAGATCCGCGCCCATCCCGGCGACTGGCTGGCTGGGCGGGCCGGGGCGCTGGTGGCCTCGCACCGCCTGTGGAGCTGGGAATACCCCAACTACGCGCCTCTCGGCTGGGCCGAGCTGCCGATCCCGGACACGTCCCGCAGCGACCCGCCCTGGGCCGAGGGGGCCGAGGGCTGGGGGCTCCTGGCGCTGTTCGCACTGACGGCGGGGGGGATGCTGGGGCTGGTGGCCTGCGGGCTGATGGGGCGGCGGCGAGGCCTCGCCCTGGCGCTGCTGATGCAGATCGCGGCCTTCACCGCCGCCTCCCACATCGCCAACGGCGAGGAGCAGAACCGCATGCGCCACGCGATCGCGCCGGAATGGCTGATGGTGGCGGCGCTGGGCGCGGACGCGCTGCGCCGTCGCCGCCGCGCAGCGCGCCCCCCGGCCTGACGCGCCCCGCCCTGACGCGCCCGGCGCCGTCTCTCGGCGTCACGCTCCCCCCGGCGTCCCGCCGAAGCGGCCTCGGCAGAGCCGGAGCGCCGAAGGCCCGTCGCGTCTGGTTCTGACGTTGCTCGCGTCCGCGCGCGCCCTCCCCGGGGCCGGCCGCCCGCAGGAGGCCCCGGGTCAAGCCCGGGGCGCCTTGCGCCCGGGGGGAAGGGCGGCCCGCCTCCCCTCTGCCAGGCGCGCCGCGTTGGCCCGAGGGGCCGCGCCCCGGCGCGCGCGGGTGGGCGGGTGGGGCGTGCGCCGGGGCGCGGACCCGGTCCGGGCGACCACCCCGGCCTGGGGGCGCTCACCTGAGCGCCCCTACTCGTCCGTTCAGCGGTTGCCGCGGGGGGCGAAGCGGCCGGCCTCGGCGGCGGCGGTGAACAGGGCGCGGGCCTTGTTCACCGTCTCCTCGATCTCGGCCTGCGGATCGCTGTCGTAGACCACGCCCCCGCCCGCCTGGATGTACATCTTGCCGTCCTTGACCACCGAGGTGCGCAGCGCGATGCACATGTCCATCTCGTCGGCGCCCGAGATATACCCGACCCCGCCCGCATAGACCCCGCGCTTCTCGCTCTCCAGCTCGTCGATGATCTCCATCGCCCGAACCTTTGGCGCGCCGGACACGGTGCCCGCCGGCAGACCCGCCAGCAGCGCGCCCAGCGCGTCCACGTCCTCGCGCAGCGCCCCCTCGACGTTGGAGACGATGTGCATGACGTGGGAATAGCGCTCGACGGTGAACTGGGCGGTGGGGTGGACGGTGCCGATCTTCGCCACCCGGCCCACGTCGTTGCGGCCGAGGTCGAGCAGCATCAGGTGCTCGGCCCGCTCCTTGGCGTCGGCCAGCAGCTCGGCCTCGAGCGCGTCGTCCTCCTCAGGCGTAGCGCCGCGCCTGCGGGTGCCGGCGATGGGGCGGATGGTGACCGTGCCGTCGCGCACCCGCACCAGGATCTCGGGGCTCGCGCCCACCACCTGGAAGTCGCCGAAGTTGAAATAGAACATGTAGGGGCTGGGGTTGGTGCGCCGCAGCGCCCGGTAGAGCGCGAACGGCGGCAGCGGGAAGTCCAGCGTCCAGCGCTGCGAGGGCACCACCTGGAAGATGTCGCCGGCGCGGATGTACTCCTTGGCCGTCTCGACCATCTGCGCATAGCGCTCGGGCGAGGTGTTCGAGACCGGCTCCCCGATCTCGCGCAGGTCGCCGTCGGCCCGCCCGTCGCCCACGGCGCGGTCGAGGTCCATGACCGCGTCCGACAGCCGCTCGGCCGCGCGCGAATAGGCCGCCCGCGCGTTGGCGGCGTCGCCGGGGCGCACCGGCGTGACGAAGGTCACCTCGTCCTTCACCGCGTCGACCGCGGCCACGATGGTCGGGCGCATCATCACCGCGTCGGGCAGGCCCAGCGGGTCGGGGTTGGTCTGGGGGATCTTCTCCACCTGGCCGATCATCTCGTAGCCGAGATAGCCGAACAGGCCCGCCATCCCCGGCGGCAGGCCGCGCGGCAGCTCCACCCGGCTCTCGTCGAGCACGGCGCGCAGGGACTCGAGCGGCTTGCGGGGGTCGGGCTCGAACGCCTCGGCGTCCCAGCGGGCCGAGCGGTTGATCTCGGCCCTGTCGCCCCGGCAGCGCCACACGAGGTCGGGCTTGAAGCCGATGAAACTGTAGCGGCCCCGCGTGTCGCCCCCGGTGACGCTTTCGAGCATGAAGGCGTCCCGGCGGGCCTGGGTCAGCTTCAGCATCAGCGAGACCGGGGTCTCGAGGTCGGCGGGGATGGTGCAGTAAACCGCGACGTTGCGGCCTTGCGCATAGGCCGCCTCGAAGGCGGTGAAATCGGGCTGGATATGCATCTGGGAAACGGGCCTCGCGAAGCCGGCGGAGCGGTGGACGGGCGGGCGGCGGCCGGCCCGTCCCGCGCGCGCCCCCCTCCTGGGCGGAGAGGGGCGGCGGCCGAGGGCCGGAGGCGCCGTCAGCGGATCGAGTTGATCGCGCGGTCCATCGCCTGCGGGTTGTACTGGGGCGCCAGCCGCTCCTGCACGGCGGCGGCGTAATAGACATAAAGGTCGTTGGCGACCGCGTCGTCGAGGGCCTCGCGCCATCGCTCGACAAGCTCGGCCCCCTGGCCCTGGTCGAGGTCCGCGGGCATCACCTCGACCAGCTTCACCAGCGCCACGCCGTCGGGCGAGGGCGTCACGGTCGCGGCCCCGGCCTCGGCGTCGGCCAGCGCGTCGCGCGCGGGGACGGGAAGGCCAGCGGGCTGCTCGTCGCGGCGGCTGGGCTGGGTGCGGACGACGCCGGCGGGCAGGGTGTCGGCGACCGCGTCCAGCGGCTCGCCGGCCTCGAGCCGGGCGAGCGCGTCCTCGGCCATCCCGGTCAGCGCCTCGCGACGCTGGCCGTCGGCCCAGTCGGCGGCGACCCGGTCGCGGGCCTCGTCCAGCGTCATGGGCGCGGCCGCGGTGACCTCGTCGACGCGGACCAGCACGTAGGCGCCGCCGGCGACCTCGACGAGGTCGCGCTCCTCGCTCGGTTCGGCCGCGAAGACCTCCTCGATCAGCGCGGGGGCGGCCATCAGGCCGGTGGCCTCGGCCATGGCTTCGCGGGTCAGGCCGGTCTCGCGGCGGAGCGGCAGGCCGGTCTCCTCGGCGATGCGCTCGAGCGTCTCGCCCGAGGCGAGCAGGTCGGCGGCCTCCTCGGCGCGCTGGTGGCCAAGGTCGCGGGCCTCGGCCCGGGCCTGCTCCCGGCGCAGGGTCTCGCGGGCCTGCTCGAAGGGGGTGGTGCGCGCGGGGATCGTGGCGCGGATGTTGAACAGCGCCGGGCCCAGCGGGGTGGGCAGCGGACCGACCACGCCCAGATCGGCGGAGAACAGCGCCTCGGCGGTCTCGGCGTCGTAGTCGGCTCGGGTCACCTCGCCCTCGTCCACGTCGCCGGGGGCGAGGCCGCGCTTCTCGGCCTCGGCGTCGAAATCGCTCTGCCCCGACTCGATCGCCTCGAGCGCCGCCTGCGCGGTCTCGTCGTCGGGGAACACCAGGCGGTCGACGGCGCGGCGCTCGGGCACGGCGAAACGCTCGCCGGCGGCCTCGTAGGCGGCGCGCAGGCGGTCCTCGGGGATCTCGAGGGTCTCGGCCAGGGCTTCGGGCGAGATCTCGAGCCAGACGGCGTCGCGACGCTCGGGCCAGCCGTAGGCGTCGGCGTGGGACTCGTGCCAGGCGGAGAGGTCGGCCTCGCTAGGCGCGCCGGGATCGGGGGCTTCGGACAGCGGCAGGTCGATCACCGCGTAGACCCGGCGCTCAAGCCCGTAGGCGGCGAGGCTCGAGGCCATGCCAGGGGCGGCGGTCGCGCCCTCGCGCACGCCGCGGGCGATCGCGTCGCGGGCCAGCGACTTGCGCAGGTCCGTCTCGAAGCGGTCGACCCGGAAGCCGAGCTGGTCGAGCACGAAGCGGTACTGGTCCTCGTCGAAGCTCCCGTCGAGCCCCTGGAACGAGGGGCTCTCGAGGATCGCCTCGCGCAGCGCGTGGTCGTCGGCCGAGAGGCCGAGGCGGCGCGCCTCCTCGTTCAGGGCGGCGTCGCGCACCATTCGGCCGAGCAGCTGCTGGGGCAGGCCCATGGCCTCGGCCCGGGCGCGGTCGACGGGCTGGCCGGTGCGACGGGAGACGGACTGCATCTCGCGCATCAGGCCGTTGGCGAAGTCCTCGACGGTGACCTTCTCCTCGCCCACCGAGGCGACCGGCGTGCCGGCCCCGCCCAGGTCCAGGTCGCCCACCCCCCAGACGGCGAAGGAGACCACCAGGAGGCCGAAGAGGATGCGGAACGCCCAGGTCTTCGAGGCGCGGCGGAGGAAATGCAGCATGGTTCGGCCTTCGGATCGCAGGCGTGGGTCGAAATGGGTCTTAGAGACTCGCGAGGGCGGGGGCAACGGGGCGGCGGGGGCGCGATGTCGTGAGGGCAATGGGAAGGGAAGGGGGCGTGCCCGGGGCGAGGAGGATCCGCCCTGGCTCGGATCGGACTGCAGGCGCCCTGCGGGCGGGCTTGGCTGCGGGGCGCGTGTGGGCAGGGGAGGGCCCGGATTGCCGAGCGGGGGAGCCTCCGGCGGGCTCCTGACTCACCAGAGAACAGGCCCGCGCCTGTTCCCCGGATCCGTCTCTCGCGTCTGATGCCTGAGCGACTCGCCTCCCCCGGTCAAGGACAAGCCCCCTGCGGGGGTCGCTGCGCGATCCTTGACCGGGGGAGGCGAGTCGCTCTGATCGGCATCCGCGAGAGACGGCTCCGGAGAACAGGCGCTTTGCGGGTGTGGGGGGCGTCGCGCCGTGGCGCGCTCGGTTGGGGTCGCGCCATGGCGCGCTTTGTCGGGGGTCGCGCCAGGGCGCAGGTGCTTCGGGTCGCGCCTGGGCAGGGTTACTCGGCGGCGGCGGCGGTTTCCTGGGCGTCGAGGCGGTCGAGCAGGGGCTCGATCAATTGCGAGGCGAGCCAGCGGGCCACCGGGGCGGCGACGCCGTCGCCGGCGAGCTTGTAGGCGTCGGTGTAGCGCGCGGGCAGGCGGTAGTCGTCGGGCAGACCCATCAGGCGGGCGGCCTCGCGCGCCGAGAGGAGACGGGTGCGGACGCGTCCCGAGGGGTCGACCATCACCAGCGTCTGGCGCGAGGAGCCGCCGGCAGGGGTGCGCAGGCAGCCGGCGAGGTCGAAGCGGACCTCGGCGCGCTGCACCGTGCCGCCCTCGCCGTCGGGGCGCATGCGGCGGTAGAGCGTGCCGGCGACCGGACGGCCGTCGCGCTTCGCCTGGGCCTTCGCCGTCTCGATCCGCTCCAGGTGGCGGGGGGTCATCATCGCCAGCAGGGCCCTGGTCTCGGCCGCGGTGCGCCAGCGCACGCCGGCGGGACGCGCCTCGACCACATCGGAGAGCTGCAGGTTGCGCGGGGGCGGCGGCGGCAGGCGCAGGGGGCGGCGCGCCGGCGCGGCCTCGCCCAGGCGCTGCAGGGCGGTGGCGAGCGCCTTGGGGCGGGCCGGGGTTCCGTCGTTCGGGGTCTCGGCCAGGGCGGCGGGGGGCTCGCCCTTCCAGGCGATGACGAAGAGGCGCGGGCGGCTCTGGGGCAGGAAGCCGGCGGCGTCGACCACATGGGCGTCGTAGCGGTAGCCCCCCGCGGCCAGCGCCGCGCAGAGGGCCGCGAAATCCTTGTGGCCGGAGGCCGAGGCGAGGCCCACCACGTTCTCGATCACCAGCACGCGGGGGGCGCGGCCCTCGGCGCCCAGACGCTCGACCAGGAACCAGAAGGCCCAGAACACCGAGCTGCGGGTCGAGCCGCCGACCCGCATGCCCCGGCGGGCGCCGGCGAGGCTGAGGTCCTGGCAGGGGAACGAGGCCCAGGCGAGATCCGCCCGGCCCGGGATGTCGGCGGTGGCGACCTTGGCGACGTCGCGCTCGACCAGATGGGCGTCGCCGAAATTATCGCGGTAGGCGGCGCATTTGGCGGCGTCGAAATCGTTGGCCCACAGGCACTGCCAGCCCTCGCCCAGGCCGACGCGGGCCATGCCGCCGCCGGCGAAGAACTCCACGAACCGGCGCCGGGGGCGGGAGGTCACGCCGGCGCCCCCCGTGCGGCCCCGTGCGAGGCCCCGTGCGAGACCCGGTGTTCGGCGGTGAAGGCGGCCAGCCGGGCGAGCGCCGCGCGCAGCCCCTCGGCGTCGGCGTTGGCGAAGGCCATGCGGAAGCTCTGCGGGCCCAGCGGGTCGCCCTGGGGGGTGAACATCGTGCCGGGGAGCATCAGCAGGCTCTGCGCCTCGACCAGCGCCTTGGCCAGATCCGCCGAACTTTCGGCGAAGGGATGGCGCAGCCAGGCGAAATAGGCGCCGCAGCCCATCAGCTCCCAGTCGGGGAGGGCCTGGCGGAACTCGCGCTCGAGGATGGCGCGGCGGGCGAGGATCTCGGTCCGCTGGCCGGCGACGAAGTCCGAGAGGCGGCGCAGGCCGTGCAGGGCCGCGAACTGGCCCAGCTGCGAGGGGCAGATCGTCACCGTGTCGAGGAATTTCTCGACCTGCGCCAGGCGGGCGGGCGAGGCGATGGCGGCGCCGACGCGGTGGCCGGTCAGCCGGTAGGCCTTGGAGAAACTGTAGAGATGCACGAGGTGATCGCGCCAGTCCGGGTTCTGGAACAGCGAATGGGGGGCGCCCTCGCGGCTGTCGAAGTCGCGGTAGGTCTCGTCGATCACCAGCATCGCGCCGTGGCGGGCGGCGAGTTCGGCGAAGGCCTCGACCACGCCGGCGGGGTATTCGGCGCCGGTGGGGTTGTTGGGGGTGATCAGGACGATGGCCTTGACGCCCTGCATGCGGGCCTCGGCCTCCGCGAGGATCGGAACCAGGGCGCCGTCGCAGGGCAGGGGGCGGGCCTCGACCCCGGTGATGTCGAGCCACATCTTGTGGTTGAAGTACCACGGCGTCGGCAACAGCACCGCGTCGCCGGGGCCGGCGATGGTCGACATCACGGCGCAGAAGGCCTGGTTGCAGCCGGGCGTCACGGCCACGTCCTCGGGCGCGATGGCCCCGCCGTAGGCCGCGGACCATTGCGCGGCGATCTCCTCGCGCAGGGCGGGCAGGCCCAGGACGGGGCCGTAGAGATGGGCCTGCGGCTCATGCAGCGCGGCCTCGGCGATGGCGCGGCGAAGATCCTCGGGCGGGGGATCCACGGGGGCGGCCTGGCTGAGGTTCAGCAGCGGGCGGTCCGCGGGGAAGGCGCGCCCGGCGATCCAGCGCCGCGCCTCCATCACCGGCGGATCGCAGGCGGCCGCGACGCCCGCCGAAAGCGGGCCGGGAAAGGGGGCGGAGGCGGGGCGCGTGGCAGAGCTGGTCATGAGCGCGACGATAGCCGCGCGGCGGAGGCTGCGGAAGGGGGGGCGGGCGCGGCGCAGGCGCCCATGGGGGGCCGGGGCGACGTCCGCGCGGGAGCCCGGAGACATCCCGGGTGCGCTGCGCCGGGAACACGGTCCCCGGCGCCCGGTCGGCGCAGCGTTTCGGGACGCTTTCGGGATGCGCGCCGGGCTGGGGTCGCGCGCGTCCCCCCCGCCTTGCGCGGCAACTTGATGCTGCCGCCGCAACGCGGTAAAAATCCAGCTTCTGCAATGGCCTCGCTTCGGCGAGGCTGGCGACGGATCCGTGAGGACGCCTACTCCCCCCCGAGCAGGGCGCGTCGCGCGGGCCCCCGGCCGCCGAACGATCGCCGGACGCCCGCCCTGACCCGCAACAGCCTCTCCAGCAGACCCGCACGCCCTCGGGATTTCGGCGCGAAGCTGCGGCTGACGGCGATGTTGCTGGGCTGCGACAGCCAGAAGGCCCTCGCCGCCCTGTTCCGCGAGGCGGACCCCGACACCGATTTCGACATCGCGCGATCCTACAAGTGGATGCAGGGGCGCGCGACGCCGCGCTCGGCCAAGCTCTACGAGGAATGGGCCGGGCTGCTCGACGTCGGCCGGCCGGGAGGGTGGCTGGCGGCCTGCGACCTCGCCACCTTCGTCGCCACGCTCGAGGCGCGGCACGGCGAGGCGGCCTCGGGCCTGCGCTCGGCCGCGGGCCTGCTGCCCGACAC
The DNA here is from genome assembly GCF_963977235.1 of uncultured Albimonas sp. Taxonomy (NCBI): domain Bacteria; kingdom Pseudomonadati; phylum Pseudomonadota; class Alphaproteobacteria; order Rhodobacterales; family Paracoccaceae; genus Albimonas; species uncultured Albimonas sp. Next base: position 144,842 of record NZ_CAXBOD010000003.1, on the reverse strand, counting down.
CCCGGCCCTGCGCGAGCCGCGCACCTTCCTGCCCGGCCGCTTCGTGCTCTATGGCATGGCGCAGTCGCCCTATTACGAGGCCCGGCTGATCCGCGGCGACCTGCATGTCGCTTCGGGCGGCGAGGGCGACACCGGTCATCCCACCCGCATGCGCGAGCGGTTCGCGGGCATGCAGGCCGCCTGGTCGGGCGTGATCGAGGCCCATCCCCAGGGCCTGTCGGGCGAGCTGCGCAGCGAGAGCGGCGCCTTCGGGCCCTGCTATCTGGCGCTGATCACCCCGACCCTGCCGGGAAGCCTGCTGGCCGGGGTCGCGGTCGGCTTCGTGTCGCTGCAGCCCGGCGCCCAGCGGCCCTACGCGGCGCGGATCGCGGCGGTGCGCGCGCCGGCCGCTGCGGGCGAGGCGCTGGCCGAGGGCAACCGCTATCTCGAGGCCGAGCCCGAGGTCGAGCAGGACCTGCGCGACCTCGGACTGCCGGTCGAGCAGTCGCCCGGTTTCGCCGCGGATCTCGCGCGCTGGCTGCGCCAGCCGGTCGCCTCGGACCGGCCGATGGCGCCCTCGGAGGTGACGGCGCTGGTCAGCGCGGCCGACCGGATCTGGCTGGCGACGCTCTGATCCCCGAGGATCTGGCGCGCGGCGCGCCGCCGCCCGCCGCGGTCTTCCAGTCGAATTCCAACCGCTTCCAAATATCGGGCGCGCAAAGACAAACATGCGCGTTGAGCCGGGCGCGCCATCCGCGGCATCTTCCCTGTCACAGGCCTCCGCCCAGACGGAGGCGCCCCGGTTTCGGATCGGGGCGACCGGGACCCGGCATGTCACCCGATGCCGCGTCCAGCACCCGACGCGAGGCGGCCCGACCCCGGGGGGGATGTCGGGGAGCGCCCCTTCGGATCGGTCGCCTCGGGGTGGCGCGGCGACCGGCACGTCGCATGCGCCACCCAAAGGCCCCTCGCGCACGCCTCTCGCGCACGCGCCTCTCTGGGAGGCCGCGCGCCGCGGCCCTCGACCTCTGCCGCCCAAGGGGCGTCAAACCGGTTGACCCCCGATCGCGCCGCGGCGCCATATCGGACCTCGGAAATCCCGAATCCAGCCCGGACGGTCGCCCTGTGTCCAAGCCCTCTCTGCCCCCGCGGAATTCCTCGGCCGCCTCCGCCGCGCTGTTCGAGCGCGCGCTGAAGGTGATGCCCGGGGGCAGCACGCGGAGCACGCTGTTCTTCGCGCCCCACCCGCCCTATGCGCGCTCGGGCGCGGGAACCGGGGTCGTGGACGAGGACGGGCTCGCCTATGTCGACTTCGCCAACAACTTCTTCTCCCAGATCCATGGCAACGCCCACCCCGAGATCGTGGCGGCCATCGCCGGGGCCGCGGCCTCGGGCGTCAGCTTCGGCCTGCCCACGCGGTGGGAGGTGGAGCTGGCCGAACTGCTGGTCGCCCGCGTCCCCGCTTTCGAACAGGTGCGCTTCGCCAACTCCGGCTCCGAGGCGGTGATGACCGCGCTGAAGGCCGCGCGCGCCTACAGCGGCCGCCCGGGGCTCGCCAAGATCGAGGGCGCCTACCACGGCTCCTACGACCATGCCGAGGTCAGCCTGGACCCGAAGCCCGAGAGCTGGGGCGAGGCTTCGGACCCCGCCCGGATCAGCTATGTCGCGGGCGCCCCGCAGGCGGTGCTGGACGACACCGTGGTGATCCCGTTCAACGACGCCGAGGCGGCGCGCCGGATCCTTGCGGCCAACGCCCATCGGCTGGCTGCGGTGCTGTTCGACCCGCTGCCGCCCCGCGCCGGGATGGTCCCCGCCTCGGTCGAGTTCGTCGCGGCCCTGGTCGAGACCGCCCGCGCCCACGGCGTGCTGGTGGTGATGGACGAGGTGGTCAGCTTCCGCCTCTCGCATGGCGGCGCGCATCCGCTGTGGGGGATCGATCCGGACCTGACGGCGCTGGGCAAGATGATCGGCGGCGGGCTGCCGGTCGGCGCCGTGGCGGGCAGGGCCGAGGTGATGAAGGTCTTCGACGGCCGCTCGGGCAAGGCGCCGCTGCCCCACGGCGGCACCTTCACGGCCAACCCGTTGACCATGGCCGCGGGCCTCGCCGCCCTGCGCCTGGCCGACGCCCCGGCGATCGAGCGGATCAACGCGCTGGGCGAGCGGCTGCGCGCCAGGGTCCATGCCGGGGCGCGGGCGGCCGGGCTCGCGATCCAGGTCGCGGGCATGGGCTCGTTGTTCCGGGTGCACCTGACCGACCGGAGGATCGACGGCTACCGCGCCGCCTGGCTCCCCCCTGAGGAGGCCGCGCGTCTCGCCGCCGTGCACCGGCGCCTGCTCGCCGCCGGTTTCCTGGTCACCCCGAACATCTCGGGCGCGATCTCGACCCCCACGACGCAGGCCGAGGTCGACGCCCTCGCCCTCGCGCTGGTCGAGGCGGTGGCGGCCGAGGCCGGCTGAGGCGTCCACGGCTCGCCTCGCGTGCCGGGAGCCTTCGACTTGCCGCCCCTCGCGCCGCGTGCGCCTGGGGGCCCGGGGGATCAGCCGTGGGCGCCCGTCGCGTCCCCGCCCCGCCAGCGCGCCGCGGGCGCGCCCGTCACGCCGGTCTCGGCGGCCGCCTCCCACCCCGCGAGCACCCCGCCGCCGCCCGGTCCCCGGCGCGAGGCGAGCGCGAGGCGATCGAGCCGCGGGCCCGCGAAGGCGGGCTTGGTGGGTTGCGGCATGGGCGTGGGGATCCGCGCGGCCAGCCGGCCGTCGGGGGCGAAGCGGCACAGCTCGGCCCCGCCGACGCCAGCGATCCACAGGTGGCCCTGCGCGTCCATCGCCGCGCCGTCGGGACGGCCCGCCAGTCCCTCGAATCGAGCGAAGACCTGGCGCTCGACCAGCGCCCCGTCGCGGAACCGCAGCGTCCACAGGGTCTGCACGCTGACGTGGGAATCCGAGACGAACAGACGCTCGCGCGCCGCGTCCCAGGCCAGGCCGTTGATGGTGCGGAAGCCGTCGAGAACCTGCCGCGGCGCCGCGTCGGGCCCCATCACGTAGAGCGCGCCGTTCGGGCGCAGGTTCTCGACATCCATGGTCCCGAACCACAGCCGCCCGGCCGCATCCACGCAGGCGTCGTTGCAGCGGCGCCCGGGGGCCTCGACCGCCGCGATGCGCGCGAAGCGGCCTGCGGCCTCCTCGAAACGGAACAGCCCGGTTCCCATGCCCACCAGCGGCGCTCCCGAAGCGTCGAGCTGCACGAAGCCCGGGGCCTCGGGCGTTGGCCAGGCGCGGGTGGGGCCAAGCGCGCGGAAGCCGGGGCGGAACTCGGTGCGCAACAGCTGCAGACCCTCGACGTCGACCCACCAGACGGTGGCGTCCTCGGCCCGCCAGACCGGACTCTCGCCCAGCTCGGCGCAGACCTCGGCGGCTGGCCAGAAACCCGATGCCGCGGGGCTGTCGGCCCGCTCGCCCCGCTCGTCCCGCTCGTCCCGCTCGGTCATCCGCGCCTCCCCGCCGGCGAATTCCGCAACGTCAGAATCTCGTTGACAGCCAAACTATCGCGTTTCTAATGTTTCACCACAACTGAAATATTAGTTGGCCGATCGAGCCGACAGGGAGGATGTGATGACCCGAACGCTTTCCCGCCTGCGCCGCGCCGCGACCGCGGCGTCGCTGGCGGCGCTGACCGGCTTCGCCCTTGCGGCGCCGGCCGGGGCCGAGACCGTGCTGCGCCTGGGCACGGTGCTGTCGCCCAACGACCCGATGGGACAGGGGCTGGAGAAATTCGCCCGCGACGTCGAGGAGGCCACCGGCGGCGAGGTGGTGGTCGAGGTCTTCCACAACTCCCAGCTCGGCGACACGACCGAGATGCTCGACCAGGCCCGCGCCGGGGCCAACGTCGGCACGGTGACCGACGTGGCGCGGCTGTCGGCGTTCGTGCCGTCGCTGGCGATCATGTCGGCGCCGTTCCTGTTCGACACCTACGAGGACGCGGACAAGTTCGCCCTGTCGCCCGAATACCTCGGCTGGGGCGAGGAGCTTTCGGAGAAGGCCGGCCTCGTGATGCTCGCCTCCAACTGGTACCAGGGGCCGCGCCATGCGCTGACCCAGGGGCCGGTCGCGGGGCCCGCCGACCTCAAGGGCCTGCGGATGCGCACCATCGGCGCCCCGATCTGGATCGAGACGATCCGGGCGATGGGGGCCGAGCCCACCCCGATGGCCTGGGGCGAGGTCTACTCGGCCCTGCAGCTCGGCGCGCTCGACGCCGCCGAGGCGCAGCCCACCGCGATCTGGGGCGCAAAGCTCTATGAAGTGGTCAAGACCGTCACCAAGACCGGGCATATCCAGCTGGTCACCGCGCTGGTGATCGGGGCGGACACCTGGGACGAGATCTCGGCCGAGAACCAGGCGATCGTGCGCGACCTGGCGGTGCAGGACGGCCGCTACGCCTCGGGCCTGACCATCGAGCTGGGCGAGAAGGCGCTGGCCGACGTGGCGGCGACGGGGGTGACCGTCTCCGAGGTCGACCTCGCGCCCTTCAAGGAGGCGGTCTCGGGCGTCTACGCCACGCTCGACCTCGAGGAGGAAGCCGCCATCGTCAAGCGCGTGCTGGGCGAGTGAGCCGATGCGCCTGACCACCGGCTTCGCCGCGGCGGGGGCCCTGCGCCCCGCCGCCCGTCCGGCGGGCGCGCGATGAGCGCGCTCGCCCGCATCGACCGGGCGCTGCGCAGGGCCGAGGGCTGGGGCGCGCTGGCGCTGCTGGTCGCGATCGTGGCGCTGGTGGCCGCGGCCTCGCTGGCCCGGGCGCTCGGCGCGCCGATCATCTGGTCGGTGGAGGTGGCGCAGCTTCTGTTCGTGTGGCTGTGCATCTTCGCCGCCGATCTCGCCATGCAGCGCGACCGGCATTTCGGCCTCAGCTTCCTGGTCGACGCGCTCAGCCCCCGGGCGGCGCGGCGGCTGGCGATCCTCAACCATGCGGTGCTGGCGATCCTGCTGGCCTTCCTGCTGTTTCACGCCTGGCGGAACATGATCCTTATGCATCCCCGCCTGATCGGGGCGACGCAGATGCACGGCTCCTGGCTGCACGGCTCGATGGTCGCGGGCTTCGCGCTGATGCTGCGCACGATGCTGACCAACCTGTGGCGCCTGGCGGCCGCGCCGGCCGAGGCGCCCGCCCCCTCCGGACTTCCTGCACGGGACGCGTCGTGATGCTGCTGCTGATCGCGGGGCTGTTCGCCCTGTTCCTGTTCCTCGGCCAGCCGGTCGCCTTCGCGCTCGGCCTCGCCGCGATCCCGGTGTTCATCTTCACCGGGACCATGCCGCCGGCCGTCGCCATCCAGAAGATGGTGGCCACGACCCAGAGCTTTCCGTTGCTGGCGGTGCCGTTCTTCATCCTCGCGGGCAACCTGATGAACGTGACCGGCATCACCGACCGGCTGATCGGCTTCGCCCGCCTGCTGACCGGCTGGATGGCGGGAGGGCTGGCGCAGGTCTCGATCGTGCTCAGCTTCATGATGGGCGGCATCTCCGGCTCGGCCGTCGCCGACGCGGCGATGGAGAGCCGCCTGCTCGGCCCCGCGATGGCGCGCCAGGGCTATGCGGCGCCGGTGACGGCGGTGATCCTGGCCTTCGGCTCGATCATCACCGCGACGATCCCGCCCTCGATCGGGCTGATCCTGTTCGGCTTCATCAACGAGGTCTCGATCGGCCGCCTGTTCCTGGCCGGCATCGTGCCGGGGATGCTGCTGACGCTGACCCTGATGCTGGCCGCCTGGCTGGTGGCCAAGCGGCGCGGCTACGTCCCCGACCTGACCGAGCCGCCGCGCTTTCGCGACCTGTGGGCCAGCTTCCTCGACAGCGTCTGGGCGCTGATGTTCCCGGTGATCCTGATCGTGGGCTTCCGCTTCGGCATCTTCACCGCCACCGAGGCCGGCGCCTTCCTCGTGGTCTACGCCCTGGCCGTCGGCGTCTTCGTCTACCGCGAGCTGACGCTGGCCCGGATGCGCGAGGCGCTGGAATCCACGGTCCACGATCTGGGCATGATCATGCTGCTGATCATGATGGCGGGCGTCCTGGGTTACGCCATCACGCTCGAGCGCGCGCCCCAGCAGATCGCCGAGGCGGTGGCCTATCTGACCGCGGACCCGGTGATGGTGCTGGCGCTGGTGACGGCGCTGCTGATCGTCTCGGGCATGTTCCTCGAGGGGGCGGCCAACATCCTGCTGGTGACGCCCATCGTGATGCCGGTGCTGGTCGAGGCGGGCTGGGACCCGATCCACATGGGCATCCTGCTGGTGCTGCTGATCAACCTCGGCGGGCTGACGCCGCCGGTGGGGGTGATCATGTTCACCGTCTGCGGCATTCTCAACGTGAAGACGGGCGCCTACGTGCGCGCATCGGCGCCCTTTTTCCTGGCGCTCGCGATCTTCTTCATGGTGCTGGCGGCTGCGCCCGGGCTGTCGACGGCGCTGCCGAGACTGTTGATGTGAGGACGGAGGCGAAGGCGGCGATGAACAGGCGCGAGACGGCCATCGCCGGGGAGCCGGGCGGCGAGGCGCCGATGCCGAGCGCGCACGTGCCGGCCTCGGCCCTGGTCTACGAGACGCTGCGCGCGCGCATCGTCTCGCTGCAGCTCCCCCCGGGCGCGCGTCTGTCGCGCCCCGAACTGGCGGCCGCCTTCGGGGTCAGCCAGTCGCCGGTGCGCGAGGCGCTTCTGCAACTCGAGTCGGTGGGCCTGGTGGCCAGCTTCCGCCAGTCGCGCACCGAGGTGACGCTGATCGACCCCGCCAAGCTGCGCCAGGAGAACTTCCTGCGCGCGGGCATCGAGTGCGAGGTCGCCAACGCGCTGGCGGGGCTGGAGGACAAGTCGGTCCTGATCAAGGCCCGCGGGATCCTGAAGATGCAGGAGGCGCTGGCCGACGACCTGCGCCAGATCGAGCTGTTCCGCCAGCTGGACGCCGACTTCCACCGCGAGCTGTTCGCGGCCGCGGGGCAGGAGGCGCTGCACGATCTGGTCGCCGACCGCTCCAGCCAGATGGCGCGGGTGCGGGCGCTGGACCTGCCGCGGGTCAGCAAGATGCGCTCGGTGATCGAGGGGCACGCGGCGGTGCTGGCGGCGGTGGACGCGGGCGACCGCCACGGCGCCACCGACGCCATGCGCCGCCACCTCTCGGGCTCGATCGAGCGTCTGCCAGAGATCATCGCCCAGCGCCCCGACTATTTCGGACCGCGCTGAGGCGGCGTCGCCGGCCCGCGGCCCCGGTCAGTCGGGGTCGGCGGGGGCGGCGCGCGGCTCGATCTGCGCCTCGATCAGCTTCAGCACCCGCGCCGCGGCGGGGGAGGGCGCGTCGGCGGCGCGCCGGATCAGCGAGAACGGCGTCACCGCCACCCCCTCGGCCACGTCCAGCAGCCGGATGCTGCCGCCCGGACCGCCGCGGGCGGCGAAGAAGCGCGCCACCGCCCGCGACAGCGGCGCCACGGCGTTGGTGTCGGCGATCAGCGCCAGCGTCAGCAGCACCGAGGACGTCCCCAGAACGCGCCGCGGCAGGGGCAGGCCGTTCTCCAGCAGCCAGCTCTCGACCGTGCGCCGCTGCAGACCGCCGGGGGGCTGCATCACCCAGTCGTAGATCAGGCAGTCCTCGATCCGCACCTGCTCGAGCCGGGTCAGCGGATGCTCGGGGCGCACGATCAGGCTGACCGGTTCGGGCCCGATCGGGCGCAGCGTCACGGCGCGCGCGTCCACCTCGTCGGGCAGGCGGCCGATGTAGAAGTCGAGCTCCAGCTTCAGCAACTGCTCGGCCAGCTTGTCGGAGGTGTCGACCTGCACCGCGATCTCGATCTCGGGATAGGTCACCCGCAGCTCGCGGATCACCGGCAGCACGATCTCCATCGCCGGGCCGGTGACCGCGCCGACCCGAACCAGACCCCGCGCGCCGCGCGTCGCCTCCTGGATCTCGGCGTGGCCCTGGTCGAGCTGGCGCAGGATCACGTGAGCGCGGCGGGCGAGCAGCCGCCCCGTCTCGGTCAGCGTCACCCCGCGGGCGTGGCGGGTGTAGAGCTGCGCCTCGGCGGTCTTCTCCAGCTCGGCCAGCAGGCGCGAGGCGGCGGGCTGGGTCATCGCCAGCTGCGCTGCGGCCGAGGAGATCCGCCCCGTCTCGGCCAGCGCCGCCAGCAGGCGCAGCTGCGAGAAGCGCAGGCCGCGGCGCAGCAGCTCGTCCCGGCGGGGGGCCGAGACCTCCTCGAAAGCTCTATGGGGCAAGAGATATATCCCTCCCGGTATATCGCGCATCTCATTACTGATTTGAATCGTATGTCTCCGCAAGGGAAGAAGAGCCGGTCGACGGCGGCCGGGCGGGAAGAGCCCGCCGGCCCGGTCGGCGCAACCAAGGCGTCGGAGCAGGATCGGCTGGGAGGCTGGGGATCCGCCGGCGCCGTGAGGGAGGACATCGATGAGATCCGTCACGCGCCTGCTCGCGACGAGCGCGCTCGCCGCCGCCGCCCTGTCGGTCGCCCCGCTGCACGTCCCGGAGGCTTTCGCCCAGGACAAGGGTTACGTCGGCATCGCCATGCCCACCAAGTCCTCGGCGCGCTGGATCGCCGACGGCGACAACATGGTCAAGAAGCTGCAGGAGGCGGGCTACGAGACCGATCTCCAGTATGCCGAGGACGACATTCCCAACCAGCTCGCCCAGATCGAGAACATGATCACCAAGGGCGTCGACGTGCTGGTGATCGCGGCCATCGACGGCACCACGCTGACCAGCGCGCTGGCCAACGCCGCGGCCGCCGACATCGAGGTGGTCGCCTATGACCGGCTGATCCGCGACAGCGGCGACGTCGACTATTACGCCACCTTCGACAACTTCAAGGTGGGCGTGCAGCAGGCCGAGACGCTGGTCGCCGGCCTCAAAGAGCGGTTCCCCGACGTCCGCCCCTGGAACGTCGAGCTGTTCGGCGGCTCGCCCGACGACAACAACGCCTACTTCTTCTACGACGGCGCGATGTCGGTGCTGCAGCCGCTGATCGACGCCGGCGACATCGCCATCCCCTCCGGCCAGAGGGGCATGGACACCGTCGGCACCCTGCGCTGGGACGGCGCGGTGGCGCAGTCGCGGATGGATAACCTGCTGTCGGCCAACTACACCGACAAGAGCGTGCACGGCGTGCTCAGCCCCTACGACGGGCTCTCGATCGGCATCATCAGCTCGCTGTCGGGCATCGGCTACGGCATGGGCGACGACATGCCGATGCCCATCGTCACCGGCCAGGACGCCGAGATCCCCTCGATCAAGGCGATCCTGCGCGGCGATCAGTACTCGACGATCTTCAAGGACACCCGCGCGCTGGCCGAGGTCACCGTGGGCATGGTCAACGCCCTGATCGAGGGCGGCGAGCCGGAGATCAACGACACCAAGACCTACGACAACGGCGTCAAGGTGGTCCCCTCCTACCTGCTGGAGCCGGTCCCCGTGACCGAGGCCAACTGGGAAAAGGTGCTGATCGACAGCGGCTACTACACCGCCGACCAGGTGAACTGAGCGGCGCCCGCGCCGCCCAGCCCACGGGCCGCCCGGGCCGGCCGCGCCGCGACGGCGCCGCTACCGCCGGGTTCCTGACGGCCCCGGCCCCGCCGGATCTCCTCCCCGGCGGGGCCGACCTTCCCGATCCACTTCTCTTGCGAAGGCGGCCGCCATGTCCGCGATCCTCGAAATGCGCGGGATCACCAAGGAGTTCCCAGGCGTCAAGGCGCTGGACGACGTCACCCTCTCGGTCGAGGAAGGCGAGATCCACGCCCTCGTCGGCGAGAACGGCGCCGGCAAGTCGACGCTGATGAAGGTGCTCTCGGGCGTCTACCCGCACGGCTCCTACGACGGCGACATCGTCTATGACGGCGAGGTCAAGCGCTTCCACGGCATCCCCGACTCCGAGCGCGAGGGCATCGTCATCATCCACCAGGAGCTGGCGCTGGTCCCGCTCCTGTCGGTCGCCGAGAACATCTTCCTGGGCAACGAGCGCGCCACGCGCGGCGTCATCGACTGGCGCGAGACCGAGACCCGCGCCGCCGAGCTTCTGGCCCGCGTCGGCCTCAAGGATCCGCCGCGGACCCGGGTCGACGACCTCGGCCTGGGCAAGCAGCAGCTGGTGGAGATCGCCAAGGCGCTGTCCAAGAACGTGCGCCTGCTGATCCTGGACGAGCCGACCTCCTCGCTCAACGAGCAGGACAGCGACAAGCTGCTGGAGCTGCTGACCGAGTTCCGCCGCCAGGGCGTCACCTCGATCCTGATCTCCCACAAGCTCAACGAGATCAGCCGGGTGGCCGACACCATCACCGTGCTGCGCGACGGCGCGGCGGTGGCGCGGCTCGACTGCAAGGGCGGCATCTCCGAGGACGCGATCATCCGCGACATGGTGGGCCGCAGCCTCGAGGACCGCTATCCCGCCCGCGAGCCGAAGATCGGCGAGGTGGCGATGGAGGTCCGCAACTGGACGGTGCGCCACCCCCAGCACCCCGAGCGCCGGGTGGTCAACGACGTCAGCTTTCACGTCCGCCGGGGCGAGGTGCTGGGCATCGCAGGCCTGATGGGCGCCGGGCGCACCGAACTCGCGATGAGCCTCTTTGGCCGCTCCTGGGGCCAGGACATCGAGGGCGAGGTCTGGATCGACGGCCGGCCCGCGGACCTGTCCAGCGTCGGCCGCGCGATCAAGGCGGGCCTCGCCTACGCCACCGAGGACCGCAAGGGCTACGGCCTGGTGCTCGAGGACACGATCCGCCGCAACGTGCCGCTGGCAAAGCTCGACAGCATCGCCGACGGCTGGATCGTGGACCGCGAGAAGGAGGCCGCGCTCGCCGAGCGCTACCGCAAGCGGCTGAACATCAAGTCGTCCTCCATCGAGCAGGAGTGCATCAACCTCTCGGGCGGCAACCAGCAGAAGGTGGTGCTGGCCAAGTGGCTGCACGCCGACCCCGAGATCCTGATCCTGGACGAGCCGACCCGGGGCATCGACGTCGGCGCGAAGTTCGAGATCTACTGCGTGATCCGCGACCTGGCGGCGGCGGGCAAGGCGATCGTGGTGATCTCCTCCGAGATGCCCGAGCTGCTGGGCGTCACCGACCGTCTCTACGTCATGAACGAGGGCCGCTTCGTGGGCGAGATGCCCACCGCGCAGGCGAGCCAGGAGCGGATCATGTCCGCCATCATCAAGTCCACGCGAGAGGCCGCATGACCGACTCCACCGCTTCCGCGGCCGAGGCCGCGCCCGAGCGCCAGGCGCCCGAGACCCAGATGAAGGCCTCGATGCGCTATCTGCGCCGCCACCTGCGCGAATTCGGGATCCTGTTCGCCCTGATCGTGATCATGGCCTTCTTCCAGGTGGCCACCGACGGCATCCTGCTCAAGCCGGTGAACCTGACCAACCTGTTCCTGCAGAACAGCTATATCGTGATCATGGCCATCGGCATGCTGCTGGTGATCGTGTGCGGCCACATCGACCTCTCGGTCGGCTCGGTGCTGGGCTTCGTGGGCGCGCTGGCCGCGGTGATGATCGTGCAGTGGGAAATCCCGTTCCTGCTCGCGGGTCTTCTTTGCCTGATCGCGGGGGCGATCATCGGGGCGGCGCAGGGCTACTGGGTCGCCTATTTCGGGATCCCCTCGTTCATCGTGACGCTGGCGGGGATGCTGGTCTTCAAGGGCCTGACGCTGTGGCTGCTCGCGGGCCAGTCTGTCGGCCCGTTCCCCAACGAGTTCCGGCTGATCTCCTCGGGCTTCGTGCCGGACCTCTTCGGGGGCGAGGGGCTGAACCTGTTCTCGCTGCTGTTGATGGTGGGCGCCGCGGCGCTGGTGCTGGGGCTGGCGGTGCGCACCCGCCGCCGCCATGCCGCCTCGGGAGCGGTCGACGAGCCGATCGCCTTCTTTGCGGCCAAGAACCTGCTGATCTTCGCGGCGCTGGTGTGGATGGGCTGGCTGATGGCCGACTTCCGGGGCCTGCCCAACGTCTTCATCGTGATGGCGCTGCTGATCGCGATCTATTCCTTCCTGACCTCGCGCACCACGGTGGGGCGGCGGATCTACGCCATCGGCGGCAACGCCAAGGCCGCGACCCTCTCGGGCATCAACGCCAAGCGGCTGACCTTCCTGACCTTCGCCAACATGGGGATGCTGGCCGCGCTTGCGGGCGTGGTCTTCGCGGCCCGGCTGAACACCGCCACCCCCAAGGCGGGGCTGGGCTTCGAGCTCGACGTGATCGCGGCGGTGTTCATCGGCGGCGCCTCGATGTCGGGCGGCGTGGGCACGGTGATCGGGGCGGTGGTGGGCGCCTTCATCATGGGCGTCATGAACAACGGCATGTCCATCCTGGGCATCGGCATCGACTGGCAGCAGGTCATCAAGGGGCTGGTTCTGCTGGCCGCGGTGATCTTCGACGTGATGAACAAGAAGAAGGGGGCCTGAGCATGCTTCTGTCCCAGTATCGCAAGGATGACGGCGGCGTGCAGGTCGTCGCCCGCGACGGCGCCGAGGCGTTCGAGCTGAAGTCCGGCCTGGCGCTGCGCGACCTCGCCCTGCGGGCCATCGACCGCGGCCTGACGCTGACCGAGCTGGTCGCGGCGACCGGCCTCAACGGCCCCGTCGACCTCGCGCGCCTCTATGCCGAGGGGCGGCTGCTGCCCCCGATCCTGCATCCCGATCCCGCCCACCTGCACCTGACCGGCACCGGGCTGACGCATCTGGGCAGCGCCTCGACCCGGGCCACGATGCACGCCGGCGCCAAGACCCAGGACGAGACCGACAGCATGAAGATGTTCCGCATGGGCATCGAGGGCGGCAAGCCCGACAACGGCCACGCCGGCGTGCAGCCCGAATGGTTCTACAAGGGCCAGGGCACGGCGCTGGTCGCCCCCGGCGCGCCCCTGATCTCGCCCGCCTTCGCCGAGGACGGCGGCGAGGAGCCCGAGATCGCCGGCATCTACGTCATCGGCCCCGACGGTACGCCCTTCCGCCTGGGCTTCGCGCTGGCCAACGAGTTCTCCGACCATGTGATGGAGAAGCGCAACTACCTCTACCTCGCCCATTCCAAGCTGCGCCCCGCCGCCGTGGGGCCCGAGCTGCTGGTGGGCGAGCTGCCCGCTTCGGTCGAGGGGACCTCTCGCGTCCGCCGCGGCAACGAGGTGGTGTTCGAGCAGCCGTTCCTGTCGGGCGAGGCGAACATGTCCCACTCGATCGCCAACCTCGAGCATCACCACTTCAAGTACGAGGTGTTCCGCCAGCCCGGCGACGTGCACGTGCACATGTTCGGCACCGCCACGCTCAGCTACGCGGCCGGCGTCGCGACCCGCGACGGCGACGTCTTCGAGATCGAGGCCGCGCCCTTCGGCCTGCCGCTCCGCAATCCGCTGCATGTCGCGCCCCCGGCCTCGCCGGAGACGCGCGCCGACGTCCGCGCGCTGTAAGGACCTGAGATGAGCTTCACGCCCGCCCCGTGGCCCCGCAAGCTCCGCAGCCAGGAATGGTATGGGGGCGACAGCCGGGATCACATCTACCACCGCAGCTGGATGAAGAACCAGGGCCTGCCCGCCGACCTGTTCGACGGCCGCCCGGTGATCGGCATCTGCAACACCTGGTCCGAGCTGACGCCCTGCAACGCCCACCTGCGCGACCTGGCGCAGCGGGTGAAGAACGGCGTCTACGAGGCCGGCGGCCTGCCGCTGGAGTTCCCGGTGTTCTCGCCCGGCGAAAGCAGCCTGCGTCCCTCGGCGATGATGTACCGCAACCTCGCGGCCATGGACGTCGAGGAGGCGCTGCGCGCGAACCCGCTCGACGGGGTGGTGCTGATGGTGGGTTGCGACAAGACCACGCCCGCGCTGCTGATGGGCGCGGCCTCGGTCGACATCCCCGCCATCGCGGTCACCGGGGGGCCGATGCTCAACGGCTGGTTCCGGGGCGAGCGCGTCGGCTCGGGCACCGCCCTGTGGCAGATGTCCGAGGCGATCAAGGCCGGCGAGATGACCCGCGAGGAATTCCTCGAGGCCGAGCAGGCGATGTCCCGCTCGCCTGGCTCGTGCAACACCATGGGCACGGCGTCCACGATGGCGAGCATGGCCGAGGCGCTGGGCATGGCGCTGTCGGGCAACGCCGCGATCCCGGCGGTGGACAGCCGCCGGCGGGTGATGGCCCAGATGACCGGCCGGCGCATCGTGCAGATGGTCAAGGACGACCTGAAACCCTCCGACGTGCTGACGCGCCAGGCGTTCGAGAACGCGATCCGCGCCAACGGCGCCATCGGCGGCTCGACCAACGCGGTCATCCACCTGCTGGCGCTGGCAGGTCGCGCAGGCGTGGACCTGACGCTCGACGACTGGGACCGGCTGGGGCGCGACATCCCCACCATCGTCAACCTGATGCCCTCGGGCAAATACCTGATGGAGGAGTTCTTCTACGCCGGCGGCCTGCCCGTGGTGCTCAAGCGCCTGGGCGAGGCGGGCCTGCTGCACCGCGACGCGCTCACCGTCTCGGGCGAGACGGCGTGGGAGCAGGTGAAGGACGTGACCAACTGGAACGAGGACGTGATCGTGCCGGTCGAGCGGGCGCTGACCGCCTCGGGCGGGATCGCGGTGCTCAAGGGCAACCTCGCGCCGAAGGGAGCGGTCCTCAAGCCCTCGGCCGCCAGCCCGCACCTGATGAAGCACCGCGGCCGCGCGGTCGTGTTCGAGGACATCGACCACTACAAGGCCCGCATCGCGGACGAGGCGCTGGACATCGACGAGACCTGCGTGATGGTGCTCAAGAACTGCGGGCCGAAGGGCTATCCCGGCATGGCCGAGGTCGGCAACATGGGCCTGCCGCCGAAGGTGTTGCGCAAGGGGATCAAGGACATGATCCGGATCTCCGACGCGCGCATGTCGGGCACGGCCTACGGCACCGTGATCCTGCACGTCACGCCCGAGGCCGCCGTCGGCGGGCCCCTGTCGGTGGTCCGGGAGGGCGACATGATCGAGGTCGACGTCGAGGCCCGCCGACTGCACCTCGACATCCCCGAGGCCGAGCTGGAGGCGCGCCTGGCCGGCTGGACGCCCATCGTGCTGCCGCCGGGCGGCGGCTACGCCCGGCTGTTCCACACCCACGTCCAGGGGGCCGACACCGGCGCGGACTTCGACTTCCTGGTCGGGCAGAGAGGAAAGGCGGTGCCGCGTGACAGCCACTGAGACCCGGACCCCCGATCCCGCCGGCGCCGGCGCGCCGCACCGCGCGATCGACGTCGCCATCGTCGGCGTGGGCAAGATCGCCCGCGACCAGCACCTGCCGGCCATCGCCGCCGACCCCCGCTTCAGGCTGGCGGCGACGGTCAGCCGCTCGGGCGGGGTCGCGGGGGTCGAGAACCACCCCACGCTCGAGGCGCTGCTGGACGCGCGGCCCGACATCGGGGCCGTCTCGCTGTGCCAGCCGCCGCAGGTCCGCCACGAGGCCGCCCGCAGCGCGATCCTCGCCGGGCGCCACGTGATGCTGGAGAAACCCCCCGGTCAGACCGTGGCCGAGGTTCAGGCGCTGGCCGAGCTCGCCCGGGCGCAGGGCGTGAGCCTCTTCGCCACCTGGCATTCGCGCCACGCCGCCGGCGTCGCGCCGGCGCGGGACTGGTGCGCGGCGCATCCCCCCCGCCGCGTGCGGATCACCTGGAAGGAGGACGTGCGCGAGTGGCACCCCGGCCAGACCTGGATCTGGCAGGCCGGGGGGCTGGGCGTCTTCGACCCGGGGATCAACGCCCTCTCGATCCTGACCGCGATCCTGCCCGCGCCGGTGCGGCTGACCTCGGCCGACCTCGCGTTCCCGTCCAACTGCGAGACCCCCATCGCCTGCGATCTCGTCTTCGCCGGGGCGCAGGGGCTGGCGGTCGAGGCGCGCTTCGACTTCCGCTGGCAGGGGACGCCCGCCTGGGACATCGAGATCGAGGCCGACGACGGCCGCCTGCGCCTCTCCGACGGGGGCGCCGCGCTGGCCGCGGACGAGGCGGCGCGCCCGCTCTCGGGCCCCGGCGAATACCCCGACCTCTACCGCCGCTTCGGCGACCTGATCGCGGCCGGCGCCTCGGACGTCGACGTGACGCCGCTGGTCCATGTCGCCGACGCCTTCCTGCTGGGCCGTCGCCTGACGGTCGAGCCGTTCCACGAATGACCGCCACGCCAGGAGTCAGCCATGCTTGACGCCACGCCCCTCACGGGCCGCCACCTGATCGCCGGAGACTGGGTCGAGGGGGCCTCGACCTTCCGCTCCGCCCCCGCCGCGGGCGAGGGCTTCGACGTCGCCGCCGGCGGCGCCGCGGAGGTGGACCGCGCCGTCCGCGCCGCGGAAGCCGCCTTCGAGACCTACGGCTGGACCGCGCGGGAGGACCGCGCCCGCTTCCTCGAGACCATCGCCGACGAGATCGAGGCCCGCGGCCCCGCCCTGACCGAGATCGGCGCCGCCGAATCCGGCCTGCCCACGGCCCGCCTCGAGGGCGAGCGCGGCCGCACCACCGGCCAGCTGCGGATGTTCGCCGCCCTGATCCGCGAGACCGACCACCTCGACATCCGCCGCGACCCGGCGCTGCCTGATCGCGCCCCCGCCCCGCGCCCCGAGCTGGCGATGATCCAGCGCCCGATCGGGCCGGTGGGGGTGTTTGGCGCCTCCAACTTCCCGCTGGCGTTCTCGACCGCCGGCGGCGACACCGCCTCGGCCCTGGCGGCGGGCTGTCCGGTGGTGGTCAAGGGCCACCCCGGCCACCCGGGCTGCGCCGAGATCGTGGCCCAGGCCGTGGCCGCCGCCGTCGCCGCCTGCGGGATGCCGGCGGGCGTGTTCTCGCTGATCCAATCGAACACCAACGAGGCCGGCGCGGCGCTGGTCCAGCATCCGCTGATCCGCGCCATCGGCTTCACCGGATCGTATCGCGGGGGCAAGGCGCTGTTCGACCTCGCCTGCGCGCGCCCCGAGCCGATCCCGTTCTTTGGAGAGCTCGGCGCGATCAACCCGGTCTTCGTGCTGCCCGCCGCGCTCGGCGCCCGGGGCGCGGCCATCGCCGAGGGCTGGGCCGGCTCGCTGACCATGGGCGTCGGCCAGTTCTGCACCAATCCCGGCGTGGTGGTGCTGCCCGCGGGGCCCGAGGGCGACGCCTTCGCCGCCGCCGCGGCGCAGGCGCTGTCGGGCGCGGCCCCCGGAACGATGCTCTCGGACGGGATCGCCGCGGCCTACCGCAAGGGGGTCGAGGACTTGGCCAACCACCCCGGCCTTGCGCCCGTCGCCGGCGGCGAGGCGGCCGAGGGCCGCGCCGGCCTGCCCGCGGTTTTCCAGGTCGCGGCCGAGGACTGGCTCGCCGCCCCCGACCTCGCCGAGGAGGTGTTCGGCCCCGCCGGCCTGCTGGTGCGCGTCACGGACGCCGAGCAGACCCGCGCCGTGGCCCGCGCCCTGGCCGGCCAGCTGACCGTCACCCTGCAGATGGACGACGCGGACGCGCCGGCCGCCCGGGCGCTGATGCCGATCCTCGAGCGCAAGGCCGGGCGGATCCTGGCCAACGGGTTCCCCACCGGGGTCGAGGTCGCCTCGGCCATGGTTCACGGCGGACCGTTTCCCGCCTCCACCAATTTCGGGCATACCTCGGTCGGGACGCTGGCGATCCGCCGCTTCCTGCGCCCGGTGTGTTTCCAGAACATCCCCGCGGCGCTGCTGCCCGGGGATCTGCGCGGCTGACCGGCCGCGTTCCGACCGGCGGGCGCGGAATGGGAGCCGCGCCCGACGCCCCCCTCCGAGGCCCTCAACCGGCCCGGAGCACGTCCAGGGAGGACAAGACATGATGAAGACGCTCCTGGCCGCGACGGCCATGCTCGCAATCCCCGGCCTCGCCGCCGCCCAGACAGTCGGCTTCGCCCAGATCGGCTCGGAATCCGGCTGGCGCGCCGCCGAGACCACGCTCACCAAGCAGCAGGCCGAGGAGCGGGGCATCGACCTGCGCTTCTCCGACGCCCAGCAGCGCCAGGAGAACCAGATCGCCGCGATCCGCAGCTTCATCGCCCAGGGCGTCGACGCGATCCTGCTGGCCCCGGTGGTCGCCACCGGCTGGGACAGCGTGCTCGAGGAGGCCAAGGAGGCCGAGATCCCCGTGGTGCTGCTCGACCGCCGGGTCGACAGCTCCGACGACCTCTACCTGACCGCCGTGGGCTCCGATCTCGAGCATGAGGGCGAGGTCGCCGGCCAGTGGCTGGCCGAGAAGGTCGCCGGCGAGGATTGCCGCGTGGTCGAGCTTCAGGGCACCACCGGCTCCTCCCCCGCGATCCTGCGCAAGCAGGGCTTCGAGGCGGGCATCGCCGGCCACGACAACATCGAGATCGTGCGCTCGCAGACCGGCGACTTCACCCGCTCGCGCGGGAAGCAGGTGATGGAGAGCTTCCTGCAGGCCGAGAACGGCGGCGCCGACATCTGCGCCCTCTACGCCCACAACGACGACATGGCCGTGGGCGCGATCCAGGCGATCAAGGAGGCCGGCCTGAACCCGGGCGAGGACATCCTGGTGGTCTCGATCGACGCGGTGCCCGACATCTTCAAGGCGATGGCCGAGGGCGACGCCAACGCCACCGTCGAGCTGACGCCCAACATGGCCGGCCCCGCCTTCGACGCGCTGGAGGCCTACTGGAAGGACGGCACGACGCCCGCGAAGTTCATCCAGACCGAGTCCAGGCTCTACACGCCCGACGACGACCCGATGGCGGAGTATGAGGCGCGCAAGGACCTCGGCTACTGATCCCGGGACGATGACGCGCGTTGCGGGCGGGGGCCTGGCCTCCCGCCCGCGGCGGCGCGCCCGGCCGCCCCGTTCCTCCCCCGCCGGATCCCGCCAACCCGGAGCCCGCGCCCGTGCTGCTGACCATCCGCAAGCTGACCAAGACCTTCCCGGGCGCCCGCGCGCTCGACGCCGTCGATTTCGACCTGGCCGCCGGAGAGATCCACGCCCTGCTGGGCGAGAACGGCGCCGGCAAGTCGACCCTGATCAAGTGCCTGACCGGCGCCTACGCCCGCGACGCCGGCGACATCGCGCTGGACGGCGCGCCGATCTCCCCCCGCTCGACCTCGCAGGCGCAGGATCTGGGCATCGGCACCGTCTACCAGGAGGTGAACCTGCTGCCCAACCTGACCGTGGCGCAGAACCTGACCTTCGGACGCGAGCCGACGCGCTGGGGCCTCGTCGACGCCCGCGCCCAGAAGGCCGAGGCGCGCGCGATGCTGGCGGGCTACGGGCTCGAGATCGACGTGGGGCGGGACCTCGGCGACTATTCCGTCGCCGTCCAGCAGATCGTCGCCATCGCCCGGGCGGTGGCGCTGTCGGGCAAGGTGCTGATCCTCGACGAGCCCACCGCCTCGCTGGATGCGCGCGAGACGCAGACCCTGTTCGAGATCGTGCGCGGCCTGCGCGACCGCGGCCTGGGCATCGTCTTCGTGTCGCACTTCCTCGACCAGGTCTTCGACCTGACCGACCGCGTCACGGTGCTGCGCAACGGGCGCAAGGTGGCCACCGAGCGGACCGCCGCCCTCGACCGCGTGCGCCTGATCGAGCACATGCTCGGCCGGGCGCTCGAGGACGAGGTCGAGGCGCTGGCCCGCGACCACGACGCCGCCGCCCGCCCCGAGCTCCTGCGCTTCGAGGGGCTGGGCCGGCGCGGCGCGGTGGAGCCCTTCGACCTGGTCGTCGGCCGGGGCGAGGTGGTGGGTCTGGCCGGCCTGCTGGGGTCGGGCCGCACCGAGAGCGCCGAGCTGATGTTCGGCGTGCGCACGGCCCACAGCGGCCGGGCTGCTGACGCGCAGGGCGAGATCGCGCTCGCCACCCCGCGCGAGGCGATCGCCGCGGGCTTCGGCTTCGCGCCCGAGGACCGCAAGACCGACGGCATCGTCGCCGACCTGTCGGTGCGCGAGAACATCGCGCTGGCGCTCCAGGCCCGCCGCGGCTGGGCCCGCCCGATCCGGCGCGAGGAGCAGAAGCGCCTGGCCGAGGACTATATCGCCCGGCTCGACATCCGCACCTCGGACGCCGAGAAGCCGGTGGGCCAGCTTTCGGGCGGCAACCAGCAGAAGGTGGTGCTGGCCCGCTGGCTGGCGATGAACCCGCGGTTCCTGATCCTCGACGAGCCCACCCGCGGCATCGACGTCGGCGCCCACGCCGAGATCCTGCGCCTGGTGCACGACGTGGTGGGGCAGGGCATGTCGATCCTGGTGATCTCGTCCGAGCTCGACGAGCTGATCGCCGTCGCCGACCGGGTGATCGTGGTGCGCGACCGCCGTCACGTGGCCGAGCTGACCGGCGTCGAGATCTCGACCGAAACCATCGTCGCGGCCATCGCCGGCGCCGAGGCGGGCCCCGCCGAGCCCGGCGGCGGCGCCCGCGGCCGCACCGGGGAGGCCGCCTGATGCCCGCCGCCCTGAAACGCGTTCTGCCGCAGCTCGCGACGCTGGTCGCGCTGGCGGCGCTGGTGAGCGCGGCCTTCCCCGGCTTCCTGGCGGTGGAGCTGGTCGACGGCCGGCTCGTCGGCCCGGTGATCGACATCCTCAAGCGCGGCGCGCCGGTGGCGCTGCTGGCGGTGGGCATGACCCTGGTCATCGCCACCCGCGGCATCGATCTGTCCGTCGGCGCGGTGATGGCGATCTGCGGGGCGGTCGCGGCCTCGGCCGTGGCCTCCGGCGCCGGGCTGCCGGCGGCCTTCGCGATGGCGCTGGCGGCGGGGCTGATCTCGGGCCTGTGGAACGGCGCGCTGGTCGCGGTGGTGGGCATCCAGCCGATCGTCGCCACGCTGATCCTGATGACCGCCGGGCGCGGCGTCGCCCAGCTGATCACCGAGGGGCGGATCCTGACCTTCTCCTCCCCCGGCTTCGCCTTCCTCGGCTCGGGCGAGATCCTGGGCCTGCCGGTCCCGGCCTGGCTGTGGCTGGCGACCGGGCTGGCCGCGGCGCTGCTGATGCGGCGCACGGCGCTGGGCCTGCTGATCGAGGCGGTGGGCGTGAACCGCCGCGCCTCGGCGCTGGCGGGGGTCAACGCGCGGGTGCTGCTGATCGCGGTCTACATGGCCTCGGGCGTCTGCGCGGCGCTGGCGGGCCTGGTCGCGGCCGCCGACATCCGCGGGGCCGACGCCAACAACGCGGGCCTCTGGCTCGAGCTCGACGCGATCCTGGCGGTGGTGATCGGGGGCAACTCGCTGATGGGGGGGCGCTTCTCGATCGCCGCCTCATTGCTGGGGGCGATGATCATCCAGACCATCGACACCGGCATCCTGCTGGCGGGCTTCCCCTCGGAATACAACCTGGTGATCAAGGCCGCGCTCGTCGTGACCATCCTGGTCCTGCAGTCGCCCAGCCTGGCGCGCGAGTGGCAGGCCCGCCGCCAGCGCCGGCGCGAGGGGCCGCCCCCCGCGCCCTCTCCCCGAGCTCCGGGTCGTCCCGCGCCCCGCCCCTCGGCCCGACCGGCGGAGGAGGCCGGACGATGAATGCACGCCTCTACCCGCTCGCGGCCACCGTCGCGATCTTCCTGGTGGCCTGTTTCCTGTGCTGGCTGCAGTTTCCCTACATGCTCTCCACCCGGGTGGCGGGGAACCTGCTGACCGACAACGCCTATCTCGGCATCGTCGCGGTGGGGATGACGGTGGTGATCCTGTCGGGGGGGATCGACCTCTCGGTTGGCTCGGTGATCGCCTTCTCGGGGGTGTTCGTGGCGGTGATGCTGCGCGACACCGGCCTGCACCCGCTGATCGTCTTCGCGCTGCTGCTGGCCGCGACCACCGCCTTCGGCGCGGCGATGGGCGGGCTGATCCACTACCTCGCCATGCCGCCCTTCATCGTCACGCTGGCGGGCATGTTCCTGGCGCGGGGGGCGGGCTACATGCTGACCATCGACTCGGTGCCCATCGTCCACCCGTTCTACGACCTGATGCAGGACGCCTACTGGCTGATGCCGGGCAAGGGCCGCCTGACCCTGATCGGCGTGCTGATGCTGCTGAGCGTCGCGGGCGGCATGATCCTGGCCCACAAGACCCGCTTCGGCGCCTCGGTCTACGCGCTGGGCGGAGGCGAGGCGACAGCCCGCCTGATGGGCGTTCGGGTGGCGCGCACCACCGTGGGGATCTACGCGTTCTCGGGCTGCATGGCGGGCCTCGCGGGGATCGTGTTCTCGGTCTACACCGGCTCGGGCTATCCGCTGGCCACCGTGGGGACCGAGCTGACCGCCATCGCCGCGGTGGTCATCGGCGGCACCCTGCTGACCGGGGGGGCGGGCTATGTCTTCGGCACCCTGGTCGGCGTGCTGACCATGGGGCTGATCCAGACCTACCTCGTCTTCGACGGCAGCCTGTCGAGCTGGTGGACCAAGATCGTGATCGGCGCGCTGCTGCTGCTGTTCATCCTGCTCCAGAAAGGGCTGCTGCGCCTCTCGACCGGCCGGGCGGCGGCGGCATGAGCGCGACCGTCTTCTGCGACCGTCCGTGCGAGCTGGGCGAGGGCGCGCTGTGGCACCCGCTGCGCGGCCAGCTGTTCTGGTTCGACATCCTCGGCCGCCGGCTGCTGACCCGCACCGAGGAGGGGCCGGCCGAGTGGGCCTTCCCCGAGCACGCCTCGGCCGCCGGCTGGATCGACGCCGACCACCTGCTGATCGCCACCGAGACCGCGCTGCGCCGCTTCCATATCCCCTCGGGCGAGCATGAGAGGGTGGCCGACCTCGACGCGCGCGATCCCTCGACCCGCTCCAACGACGGGCGGGCGGATCCGGCGGGCGGCTTCTGGATCGGGACCATGGGCAAGGCGGCCGAGCCCGGCGCCGGGGGCATCCACCGCTATCACCGCGGCGCGGTCGAGACCCTGTTCCCGGGCCTGACCATCCCCAACGCCATCTGCTTCGCCCCCGACGGCCGCACCGCCTATTTCGCCGACACGACCGAGCGCCGGATCCGGCGCGTGGCGCTCGATGCCGAGGGCTGGCCCGTCGGCGCGCCCGAGACCTTCGTCGACCTGCGGCCCGAGGGGCTGAACCCCGACGGCGCCGTGGTCGACGCCGAGGGGGGCCTGTGGAACGCCCAGTGGGGGGCGGGCCGGGTGGCGCGCTACCATCCCGACGGGCGCTTCGACCGGGCCATCGCGGTCGGCGGGCGCCACGCCTCCTGCCCGGCCTTCGGGGGGCCGGAGCTGCGCACCCTCTTCGTCACCACCGCGCGCGAGGGTCTGACCGACCCCGACCCCGCCCAGGGCCTGACCTACCGGGCCGAGCCCGGCGCGGCGGGCCTGCCCGAGCCTGCGATCCGCATCTGAGCCGGGATCGCCCCGGCGCAGGCGGCGGTCCGTCCGCGCGCGCGGGGCCTAGCCGCGGTCGAGGAACCGGCGCATGTGGCTCGCGACCTCCTCGGGCTTCTGGTGGATGACCCAGTGGTCGGCGTCCTCGATCTCGACCATCTCGAGGTCGTCGCACAGATCGGGCAGGCCGTCGCGGGACTCGGGCAACAGCGCGCCGTCTTCAAGCCCCCAGATCAGCAGGTGCGGCATGCGGATGCGCATCGCCGCCGGATCGAGATGCTTGAGGATCGAGTCGTCGGCCGCCTCGCCCACCTCGGGCACCACCAGAGGCGTGGCGCGATACCAGTCGACCATCGCCTTGATCGCGCCGGGCCGGCCCCAGGCCTCCTTGTAGGCGGCCTTCTTCTCGGGCGTCAGCCAGGTCATCGCGATGTTGCGCTCGAGCATCCGGATCACGCCCTCGAAGTTGTCGGCGGCCAGTTCTTCGTGGCTGTCGGGGCGGCGCAGCCGGTTGATGTACTGGCTGGCGGCGCGCTGGGCGCCGTCCTTGAGAAGCTCGCGCTGGAAAGGCAGGGGGTGGACGCCGTTGACGATGACCAGCCGCTCGATCTTCTCGGGCCCGCCGCGGATCGCGGCGTTGTAGGCCGCGCCTGCGCCCCAGTCGTGGCCGACCAGCGCATGGGCGCGCCCGCCCGGCCGCCAGTGCTCGATCATCGCCAGCGCGTCGGCGCCGATCTTGCCGGTGGCGTAGGCCGAGACCTCGGCGGGCTTTTCGCTGAGGTTGTAGCCGCGCTGATCGGGCGCCACGCAGAAATAGCGATCCGAGAGGCGGTCGATCATGTCCGCCCAGGCGCCCGAATACTCGGGGAAGCCGTGCAGCATCAGAACCAGGGGGCCGTCCTCGGGTCCGTCGACCAGGCAGCTGAAATCCAGGCCCCTAACGTGAACCGTCTCGCGTCGCATCGCGTCCTCCCAATCGCTCCGCGCGTTTAATCGCGCGGTTAAGGTCGGACGGTAGCGGCTTTGGCGCCGTCGCGCCAGCAACGATCGCCCCCGCCGCGGCCCCGCGCCCCTTGACCCGCACGGCCCCGCGCCGGAAGACGGATCCCGGACGAGGAGGCCCCATGGACCCGGTGAAACGCCAGTACGAGAGCTACCCCTACCCCGCGCGCGACCCCGCCGAGGAGGCGCGCCGGCTGGTCGAGGGCTCGCCCTCGGACCCGATCGAGATCGACCACTTCCTGTTCCGCGGCCGCCGGGACTGGCGCAAGCCGTTCCGGGCGCTGGTGGCGGGCGGCGGCACCGGCGACGCGCTGGTGATGATGGCCCAGCGGCTGGCCGACGCCGGCTGCCCGGCCGAGATCACCTACCTCGACCTCTCGGAAGCCTCGCGCGATATCGCGAGCGCCCGGATGGAGGCCCGGGGGCTGAGCGCGACCTACGAGATCCGCAGCCTGCTCGACGCGCCCGCCATCGCGGCCGAGCGGGGGGCCTTCGACTACATCGACTGTTGCGGGGTGCTGCATCATCTGCCCGACCCCTCCGCCGGCTTCCGGGCGCTGTCGGACGCGCTGGCGCCGGGCGGGGGCGCGGGACTGATGGTCTACGCCCCCTACGGGCGCGAGGGCGTCTATCCGATGCAGGACGCCCTGCGCGCCCTTCTGGGCGAGGACGAGCCGAGCGCGCAGGTGGCGCTGGCCCGCCAGGCGCTGGCCGCCCTGCCGGAGACCAACGGCTTTCGCCGCAACCCGTTCGTGAGCGACCACGAGGTCTCGGACGCGGGCCTCTACGACCTGCTCCTGCACTCGCGCGACCGCCCCTACTCCGTCCCCGAGCTGCTGGCGGAGCTGGAGGGCGCGGGCCTCGCCGCGGTCTCCTTCCTCGAGCCGCTGCGCTACGATCCCGCGCCGCACCTGCCCGCGACGCCGGAGTTCGCCGAGCGGCTGAAACGCCTCTCGACGGCGGAGCGTTGGGCGCTGGCCGAGCGTCTGGCGGGCAACATGCGCATGCACGTGGTCTATGCGGTCAAGGCGGGGCGCGAGGGGCAGGCGATGGCGACCCTCTCAGCCGAGGCGGTCCCCCGCTGGAACGGTCCCGACCCCCGCGCGCTGGGGCGAAAGGTGCAGGCCGAGGGCGGTTTCGCCATCTCCATGGCGGGCCTGCGCCACTGGGTCCCGATCCCGAAGGCCGCCGCGCCGTTCCTGCCCGCGCTCGCCTCCGAGCGCAGCTTCGGCGAGATCGCCAAGGCCGCCCGCATGGACTGGTTCGCCTTCGCCTCGACCTTCGGGCCGGCCTTCCGGGCGCTGGCGGGGGTGAACCTGCTGCACTGCTCGAAAGGGCTGCCGAGGTGACCCCCGGCCACGCCCGCCCGGCCGTCGCCGGAACCCTGCCGCCCTGGGCGCTGCCCTGCGCGCCGGTCGCCCCCTTCGCCAGCGCGCGGCTGGCGGTGGCGCCGGGGATCCAGCCGCTGGACCCGGCCGAGTGGTTCCTGATCGCGCAGGACTACGCCGGCCAGATGGCCGAGCGCGACCGCCTGGTGGCCGAGCATCCCGATTGGGCCTACGCCCGGACGCCGCAGGGCGAGGCCGCCGCCGCCGAACTGCTCGAGACGGTCGCGGCTCATGTGGTCGAGCGTCACGGCTTCCGCCCCGACGGCCCCCGCGCCCTGATCCGGCCCGACGGCGTGCGTGTGGCGCTGGACGACCTGCCCCCCATCGCGACGGCCGGCCGGCTGGTGCAGGACGACCTGCTGCTGATGGCCCGGCCCGAGGGGGCCGACGAGCATGTCCTCGTCTCCGGCATCCTCTGCTTCCCCGCCCACTGGACGCTGAGCGAGAAGATCGGCCGTCCGCTGCTGCGCATCCACCTGCCGGTGCCCGAATACCCCGGCGACCTCGCGCGCCGGGTGCAGCGCTTCTTCGACGGGGTTCAGCCGGGGCGGCCCTTGTGGCGGGCCAACTGGCATTTCGCGGGCGGGCCCGAGATCGTCACCCCGATGCGCGAGGTCGACAAGACGCGGATGTACGCCGAGCGCCTGGCCCTGACCGAGGACGCCTGGCTGCGGGTCGAGCGTCAGAGCGTCCTGCGCCTGCCGCGCACCCGCGCGGTCCTGTTCGGGGTGCGCACCCTCGTGACCCCGGCCGACGGCCTCACGCCTGCGCAATGGCGGGACCTCGACGCGGTCATCGCCGCGCTGCCGGCCGAGCAGGGCGCCCGCAAGCTGGGCCCCGCCCTGCGCGCCCGCGCCGCGCGGGAGGCCGCGACGGCCGGGTAAGGCGGATCTGCCCGAGACTGCCTTTGCCGCAGGGGACATGGCTGTCCCCGCGCCGGGACTCGCGTCCGGACGCGGCGGGCGAGCCGGGGCGGAGGCCTCGGCGCAGCGCGACCGGTCGCCGAGGCCGGTGGCGATCGGGCCCAGCGCGCCGGACAGGGGACGGCGCTGACGCCGTGGTTGGCGACGTTCGCCTGCTCCGCTCCGCCTCGCTCGGGCCCGCGCAGATCAGCCCCGGGCCGGCCAGCAGCGGCTGCGCGTCTTTCTCAGCCAGCCGGGCCCGTCGTCCGCGACATGGCCATGCAAGCCGCCGCCGGTGCGCGCCGCCGCGTGCGCCTGGTCGCGGCTGCGAGGTTCGCGCCGGGCAATGAAGGGTCGGGCGTCGATCCGGGCGGGCTGTTCGGGGCCGGCGGCGCCGACAGGGGCGGCGGAAAGGAAGGGGGCGGCGCCTTGCGGCGCCGCCCCCGGGTGTCCCTCGGTCCGATCTTCAGCGATCAGAGGTTGTAGTACATCTTGTACTCGATGGGGTGCGGGCAGTGCTCGAAGGCGTAGACCTCCTCCCACTTCAGCTCGCTGTAGCCCTCGATCTGGTCGCGGGTGAACACGTCGCCCGCGGTCAGGAACTCGTAGTCGTCCTCCAGCGCGTTCAGCGCCTCGCGCAGCGAGCCGCAGACGGTGGGGATGCCGGCCAGCTCCTCGGGGGGCAGGTCGTAGAGATCCTTGTCGGCGGCCTCGCCCGGATCGATCTTGTTCTTGATGCCGTCCAGGCCGGCCATCAGCAGCGCCGAGAACGCGAGATACGGGTTCGCCGACGGATCGGGGAAACGGGTCTCGACGCGCTTGGCCTTGGGCGACTCGGTCCACGGAATACGGACCGAGGCCGAGCGGTTGCGGGCCGAGTAGGCCAGCAGCACGGGGGCCTCGAAGCCGGGGATCAGGCGCTTGTAGGAGTTGGTCGACGGGTTGGTGAAGGCGTTCAGGGCCTTCGCATGCTTCAGCACGCCGCCGATGTACCACAGCGCCTCGTCGGAGAGGTCGGCGTACTTGTCGCCCGCGAACAGCGGCTTGCCGTCCTTCCAGATCGACTGGTTGACGTGCATGCCGGTGCCGTTGTCGCCCGCGATGGGCTTGGGCATGAAGGTGGCCGACTTGCCGTAGGCGTTCGCGACCTGCTGGATCACGTACTTGTACTTGAGGATGTTGTCGGCCTGCCCGGTCAACGAGCCGAACACCAGGCCCAGCTCATGCTGGCACGAGGCGACCTCGTGGTGGTGCTTGTCGACCTTCATGCCCATGCGCATCATCGTCGAGAGCATCTCGCCGCGGATGTCCTGCATGTGGTCGACGGGGGGCAGGGGGAAGTAGCCGCCCTTGATCAGCGGGCGCATGCCCATGTTGCCCATCTCGAACTCGGCGTCCGAGTTCCAGGCGCCGTCGACGGCGTCGACCTCGTAGGAGACCTTGTTCATCTCGACAGCGTACTTGACGTCGTCGAACAGGAAGAACTCGGCCTCGGGCCCCCAGTAGGAGTCGTCGCCGATGCCCGAGGACTTCAGATAAGCCTCGGCCTTCTTGGCGGTGGCGCGGGGGTCGCGCTCATAATACTCGTTGGTGTCGGGCTCGAGCACATCGCAATGGATGCACATCGTCTTCTCGGCGAAGAACGGATCCATGTAGATCGACGTGCAATCGGGCAGCAGCTTCATGTCCGACTTGTCGATGGACTTCCAGCCGGCGACCGAAGACCCGTCGAACATGAAGCCTTCCGAGAGGAAGTCCTCGTCGATTTCGGATTCGATGACGGTGACGTGCTGGAGCTTGCCCTTGGGGTCGACGAAGCGCAGGTCGAGGTATTCAACCTCCTCGTCCTTCATTTTCTTCACGACGGAAGCGGCGTCGGTCATGCTGGATCCTCTCCTTGGTGTCGCATGGGGCCCCGGTGCGGCCCGGTCCCTGTGTAGCGCGGGCCCTTGTAGCGCGGGCGGGGGGCGTTGGGTTCGCGCGGCCGCTGCGACGGGCCGACGCGGAGGGTTCAGAGGGAGGTCAGAGCGCGTCGGCGCCCTCTTCCCCGGTGCGGATGCGGATGGCCTGCTCGACGTTGGAGACGAAGATCTTGCCGTCGCCGATCTTGCCGGTGCGCGCGGCGGCCACGATCGCCTCGACGGCGCGCTCGACCATGTCCTCGTCGACCACGACCTCGAGCTTCATCTTGGGCAGGAAGTCCACGACGTATTCGGCGCCGCGATAGAGTTCCGTATGGCCCTTCTGGCGGCCGAAGCCCTTCGCCTCGATGACGCTCAGGCCTTGCACCCCGATCTCCTGGAGCGCCTCCTTCACTTCGTCGAGCTTGAACGGCTTGATGATGGCCTCGATCTTCTTCATGGACCTCCGGGCTCCCTCGTTGTCCGCTGCGACGGGAGGGCCGGTCGCCCCGCTCGTCGCGCGTGGTGTTCATGCAGGCCGCATGCCAAGCGCATCGACCGGTGGGATGCAATGGGCGTCGGGGTCCTGCGCCCGGCCGCGACCGGGAATCGGACGACGGCGCCCGATATCCGGGCAGTTTGCCCAACGGATGAGCAATAGCGAAGAGGTTTCCATGCAGCTTGTTTCCGCCGCGCAGATGCGCGCGATCGAGTCCACGGGCATGGCCGCAGGCGTGACCGGCATCGAGCTGATGGAGCGCGCGGGGGCCGCGGCGCTCGACGCGATCCTCGACTGGCGGCCCGACCTTCGCGTTCCGCGCGGGGCGCCTGCGCTGGTACTGTGCGGGCCCGGCAACAACGGCGGCGACGGCTACGTGATCGCGCGGCTGATGCAGGGCATCGGCTTCCGACCGACGGTCTATCGCTACGCCCCCGACAAGCCCCAGCCCGAGGAGGCCGCCGAGGCCGCCCGCCGCTGGGCGGCCGCCGGCGGGAAGACGCTGTCCTGGGACGACGAGGCGATCGAGGAGCGGATCGAGTCGAACGACGACGCGCTGGTGATCGACGCCGTGCTGGGCATGGGAACGACGCGCCCGATGCCCGACGACATGTCCCATGCCTTCGACTGTTGTATCCCGCACATCGCAAACGCCGACCTGTTCCAGGAGGATCTCTGGCGTCGGCGTTTCGTCGCCATCGACGTGCCCAGCGGTCAGTGTTCGGAGACGGGGGCTGCGCTCCGCTACGCTTTCTCCGCCCAGCTGACGGTGGCGATCCACGCGCTGAAGCCGGGGCATGTCCTGCTGGACCGGCGCGGCGTCGGCGGAGATCCGGGCGAGGTCCGCGTGGTCGACATCGGCCTGCCGGGGCAGGTTCCGCGCGAGGCGCCCGGGCCGCGGACATGGCTGTTCGAGGCGGCCGAGGCCCGCGCGGAGATGCGCCGTCTGCGTCCCGTCTGGAGCGGCCACAAGTTCGCCCATGGCCACGTTCTCGTTCCCTCGGGCGGGGTGGGTCGCGGCGGCGCCGCGCGGCTGGCGGCGCGCGCCGCGCTGCGCACGGGGGCGGGACTGGTCACGCTCTGCCCGCCGCCCTCGGCCCTGATCGAGAACGCCGCGCGCCTCGACGCGGTGATGCTGCGCGCCGTCCCCGACGCGCAGGCCCTCGCCGCGATGCTGGAGGATCGGCGCATACGCTGCGTGGCGCTGGGCATGGGACTGGGGGCGGAGGAGCGGTTCGCGCCGCGCACCCGCGCGCTGGTCGAGGCGACGCTGGCCGCGGCCTCGCCCGCCGATGCGCGGGACCCCGTCCGCTCGGCGGTGCTGGACGCCGACGCCCTGACCGTCTTCGCGCAGGACCCCGAGGCGCTGTTCGCCCGGACCCGGGGCCGCGCTGCGATCCTGACGCCGCATGCGGGGGAGTTCGCGCGCCTGTTCCCGGACCTGGCCCGGCGCCTCTCGGCGCCCGTGGACGAGGTCGAGCGCTGGACCCCCTTCGGCAAGCTGGAAGCGGTGCGCGAGGCCGCCGCCCGCGCCGGCTGCACGGTGCTGCTGAAAGGCGCCGACACGGTGATCGCCGACCCGGACGGCGAGGCCTGGGTCCACGCCGCGGTGCGCGAGCGCGCGACGCCCTGGCTGGGCACCGCGGGGGCGGGGGATGTGCTGGCGGGGATCCTGGCGGGACTGGCGGCCCAGCGAGGCGCGCCGCGGGCCCGGCTCGCGGCCTTTGCGGCCTGGCTGCATGTCGAGGCCGCCCGCAATTTCGGCCCCGGCCTGATCGCCGAGGACCTCGCCAACGAGCTGCCACCCGTGTTCCGGGCCCTGTCGCGGCCAGCGCCCTGAGGGCAGGGCCGAGTGAAGGGCGAGGGAAGCGGCGCCGTCCCGCGGACGCCCGGACCCGAGGTCCTGCCCGGCGCCGCGGTCGGCGGACGCGCCAGGGACGACCGGCGCCCGGGATCCGCCTCTCGCCCGGCCCGGCGCGGCGCGCGGCTCAGCCGCGCCCAGCGGTCACGCGAGGCCGGCGGTCCGACGCTCCAGGTGCGCGCGGAGCAGGGCGGCGTTGCGGCGGTTGGCCTTGAAGCCGAAGTCCAGCAGGTCGCCCAGCACCGGGATCGCGCCCACCACGGCGTCGAGCAGGATGTTGCCCGCCATCCGGAGCACCAGCGACAACGGCATCCCGGCCTGCCACGCGGTCCAGGCCACGTAGCCCGAGACCAGCATCCCCGCGCCGTCGCCCACGCCCGGCAGCAGCCCGAGAAGGCCGTCGAGCCCGAAGCGCCACTCGGTCAGCGGCAGGCGGAAGCGGCTGTCCATCCACTTCGCGGCCAGGTCGGCGCGGCGCAGAAGCTCCACCTCGTCCTGGGTCAGGCTCGACCCGGCCAGGCCCTCGGCGCCGGGGGCGCTGCGCGAGGGGCCGCGGGCGGCGCGGGAGGCGCCGGGGCCGGCGGGCCCGGTGTCGGACGCGCGCGCTCCGGGCTCCAGGACCTCTCCGGTCAGGGGATGCTCATGGCGCATGGCGGTTGTGTTCCTCGTGTATCGAGACAGGGAGAAAAGGGCGCCGAGGCCGCGCGCCCGGGCGCGCGCCGGACCTCGCCGGACCTCAGCGTCGGGCGATGATCCACACGGCATGCACCACGCCGGGGATATAGCCCAGCAGGGTCAGCAGGATGTTGACCCAGAACTGCATGCCGATGCCGACCTGGAGGAACACCCCCAGGGGCGGCAGCAGGATCGACAGGATGATGCGGATCAGATCCATCGGTAGCGTCTCCGTTTCGGCGGGGCGCCCGGGTTCGGGCGCGCGTTCCATTGCATGGAGCTAGGCGCGCGACCGCCCCGGGGCGAGCAATGCGGCGCAAAAGCCCTGTTTGGGGCGACGCGAGGGCAGGCCCGCCGCGCCGCCGCCTTCGCGCCGACCCCGACCCTGGGAAGCGCCGACCCCGCGCCCCTCTCCTCGGGCGGGCCCGTTTCGCGATCCGGCCGCCGCCCCCCGGCCCCGGGGCCGCGCCCCTGAACGCGGGCCACGGACCCGGCCCCGCGCCCGCCTCCGCCCCGGCGATCAGGACTCGCGCCCCGCGCGGAAGCCTGATAGTCACCCCCCGAATCCGCGCCGGCTACGGCTGGCGGCGGCCGCTGCGGGCGTGGTGGAACCGGTAGACACGCGAGATTTAGGTTCTCGTGCCGCAAGGCGTGGGGGTTCAAGTCCCTCCGCCCGCACCAGGCGACGCCGGGCGGCTGAAACGAAGCTGGAACAGGACGGAAAATGCAGGTCGTCGAAACCAAGTCCGAGGGTCTTAGCCGCGCCTACGCGATGACGCTGCCCGCGTCCGCGCTCGAGGCGAAGATGAACGAGAAGCTCGTGGCCGCCCGCGAGGACGTCCAGATGAAGGGCTTCCGCAAGGGCAAGGCCCCGCTGCCGCTGCTCAAGAAGATGTTCGGCAAGTCGCTCCTGGGCGAGATCGTGCAGGAGTCGGTCGACGGCGCCATCCGCGAGCACTTCGAGCAGACCGGCGACCGCCCGGCCCTGCAGCCCGACGTCAAGGTCACCAACCAGGACTTCGACGAGGGCCACGACCTGCACCTCGAGCTCGCCTACGACAAGCTCCCCGACATCGAGGAGCCGGACTTCTCCACCCTCCAGCTCGAGAAGCCGGTGGCCGTGGTCGAGGACGCCGCGGTGGACGAGGCGCTGGGCAAGCTCGCCGAGGGCGCCCAGACCTTCGAGCCCCGCGAGGAGGGCGCCGCCCTCGAGACCGGCGACCAGCTGACCTTCGACTTCGTGGGCAAGGTCGACGGCGAGCCCTTCGAGGGCGGTTCGGCCGAGGACTTCCAGCTGGTGATCGGCTCGGGCCAGTTCATCCCCGGCTTCGAGGAGCAGCTCCCCGGCATCAAGGTCGGCGAGACCAAGGACGTCACCGTCACCTTCCCCGAGGACTATCAGGCCGAGCATCTGGCGGGCAAGGAAGCGGTTTTCGCCTGCACCGCCAAGACCATCGCCGCCCCGGCCGAAGCCAAGATCGACGACGAGCTGGCCAAGCAGTTCGGCTCCGAGGACCTTGAGGGGCTCAAGACCCAGGTCCGCGAGCAGCTGGCCAACGAGTACAACGTCGCCTCGCGCGCGCTGGTCAAGCGCAAGCTGCTCGACGCGCTGGACGAGATGGTGACCTTCGACCTGCCGCCCTCGCTGCTCGAGGTCGAGGCCAAGCAGATCGCCCACCAGCTGTGGCACGAGGAGAACCCCGAGGTTCAGGGTCACGATCACGCCGAGATCGACCCGACCGAGGAGCACAAGACCCTCGCCGCCCGCCGCGTCCGCCTGGGCCTGCTGCTGGCCGAGACCGGCACCAAGCACGAGATCCAGGTCTCCGAGCAGGAGATCATGCAGCGGATCGTGCGCCAGGCGCAGCAGATGAACGTGCCCCCGCAGGCGTTCTTCGAATACGTCAAGCAGAACGAGGGCGCGATGCAGCAGATCCGTGCGCCCCTGTTCGAGGACAAGGTCGTCGACTACATCCTCGAGCTGGCCCAGGTCACCGAGGTCTCCGTCTCCAAGGACGAGCTGCAGTCCCGTCTCGAGGCGATGGACGCCGAGGACGAGGCCGCCACGGCCTGATCCGACGCCGGCCCCGCTGCGGGCCGCGCCACGACCGATCCCAGCGGCCCGCCCTTTTCGGGGCGGGCCGTTTGCATTCGCGACCCTTGCGGGGCGACTGCGGCCTTTGGGCGACGCTCGCGGGCTTCGGGCGCCGCCCCTCGGGATCGAGTTGCATTGCGGGATGCCTTCTTTCGCGCGTGTCCTAAAGTGAGGCTGCGGGCCCGGACGCCCGCCGTCGCCTGCGACTCCGGCCGGCGCACGATCCAGAAAGGACCTGCCATGGTTGACGCGCCGCGCTTCGCTCCCCCGACCCTCGACCGCGGGTCCCAGGCGCCCGGGCGGGCCGCGCCGTGGGGGGCTCGCCTCTGGAACGCGGGGCTCCTGGCGTTGGCGGGCGCGCTGCTGGCTCTTTCGGCCGCTCCGGCCGTCGCCCAGTCCGCGGCAGCGGTCCGCGAGGCGATCCGCCAGGCCGCGCAGGACGACGGTTTCGGCAAGCAGGTGCTGGGGCTGACCGGGTTCGCGGCGCTGCCGGGCGTCAACGCCTCGAGCTTCTCGATCTCCAACACCGGCGCCTCCGACGTCGATGTCGGGCGCTTCGCCGCCTCGCCCAGCCACCGCTTCGAGGAGGTCGAGCTGCTGGGCGGCGACCTCTATGTCGAGGGTACGCTGAGCTGGTTCACCGCCGAGACGGACTACGGCGTCCTGTTCCGCGGCACCGCCTTCGAGGCGACGCCGAAGAACCGGATCGACGCCTGGACCGCGATCGGCGGCATCGGCGTGGCCTACGACGTGGCGCCCGGCTTCACCGTCACCCCGGTGGCCACGCTCGGCTGGGGCATGGTGCAGGACGACACCGAGTTCTCGGGCCCCGGCGCCGCGCGGCTCGACCGGGCCACCGACGACCTGCTGTTCAACTGGGACGCGCAGGAGATCCTGTATGGTCCCGCCCTTCGGCTGGAGTATCTGACCGCGCTGCCCGGAGACGTGAACGTCACCGCGACCAGCCGCCTGAACTGGGTGTTCGGCACGACCTACTCCGCCTCGAACCGGGTGCTGGAGGGCGATACCAGCTTTGGCGTGATGACCCTGCACGGCGAGCTTGACGGCCCCACGCGCCACAGCGCCTTCGGGCG
The DNA here is from genome assembly GCF_963977235.1 of uncultured Albimonas sp. Lineage (NCBI taxonomy): Bacteria > Pseudomonadati > Pseudomonadota > Alphaproteobacteria > Rhodobacterales > Paracoccaceae > Albimonas > uncultured Albimonas sp. Next base: position 110,188 of record NZ_CAXBOD010000003.1, on the reverse strand, counting down.
GGAGCTGCGCTGGATCCTGTTCGGCGCCGGCACCTTCATCGGCGGCGAGGGCGCGAGCGCGCTGGGCGTCGACTGGATCGCCGAGTTCGGCGTGGGCATGGAGATCGTGGACCGCGAGGCGGCGGCCGGCCTCGGGGTCGAGGGTCTCAGCCTGCGCCTCTCGGTCCTGACAGGCGACGACATCTTCGGCTGGAGCGTCGGCGGCGGCCTGGAGTTCTGAGCGCGCCTCGCCCTGCCGGCCGCTGCCAGGGGCTGATCCGGCGAGGCCCCGCCATTGGCGCGGCCCCCGTCGCGATCCGCTGACGCGGGGCGCCGGGCGCAATCCCCGTCCTGCAAGGCCGCTGTTCCGATCCGCCGAGGCTGCGACCCCCAGGACCCGATTTCGGGTGAGGCGGTGTTCGTGGCAGCCCTTGCGGGGCGACCGCTTCGGTCCCCGCCAGCCGTCGGTCTCCCCGGTCGTCGCGGCTCATCGCCCTCGCCCGCCGACAGGCTTCCCGATGGGCGGGACCGGCGTCGACATCGCCCCCTTTGCCCAGCGAGGCGAAGGACGCGCGGGCAGGGCCCCCTTCCCAGCCGGCAGACGGTCTCGCCCGCCTGCCGGCTGCCCGCCCGGTCAGCCGGCGAATAGGAAGTCGGCGCGGTTCAGATCGTCGGCGTCGGTCTTGAGCAGCGTGAACTCTCCCTTGCCGTAGTCGACCACCGCGTGCTTGCGATGCTGCTCGATGTCGAGGTCGCGGAACGAGAGGCCCTTGATGTCGATGACGAAGCGGTCCTCGCCGTTCTCCCAGCCTTTGACGACGTCGCGGCCGTCGCCGCGGTCGAACTCGATCCGGTCGCGCCCGCCGCCGGCGATCAGCAGGTCTGCGCCCCGGCCGCCGTCCAGCCGGTCATTGCCGCCGCCGCCCTGCAGGACGTCCCGCCCGGCGCCGCCGCGCAGCACGTCGTCGCCGCCGGCGCCGACCAGCCGGTCGTTCGCCGCGCCGCCCTCGAGCCGGTCGTCTCCGCCCTCGCCCTCGAGCCTGTCGTTGTCCGCGCCGCCCGTCAGCCGGTCGCGCCCGCCGCCGCCGTCGAGCCGGTCCTTGCCCGCGCCGCCGTCCAGCCGGTCGCGCCCGTCGCCCCCCGTCAGCCGGTCGCGGCCCTGGTCGCCGATCAGCCTGTCGTCGCCCTGGCCGCCCTTCAGGCGGTCGTCGCCGCGACCGCCCTCGATGCGGTTGTCGCCGGCGTCGCCCTTGATCCGGTCGTCCTTGGGTCCGCCCGCGGAGTCGTCGTCGCGCAGCGTCGTGCGGGCGCGGGTCGTCTCGCCCAGAACGCCGCCCTCGGCCGAGGTCAGCTTGACCACCAGCAGCTCGTCGGCCTCGGCGAGCCCGTCGCCCTTGACCGCGACCTCCAGCCGCCGCGTCGCCTCGTCGGCCTCGAAGTCGATCCGTCCGGTCAGCGCGGCCACGTCGAGGTCGCCCCCGCCCACGCGGCCCTCGCCGGTCATGATCTGGTAGAAGACGCTGCCCGCCTCGGCCGTGTCGCCGCCGCGCGTCACGATGAACTTCGCGAGGGTCTCGTCCCCGTCGCCCTCGCGCAGCGTGTCGCGCTTGGCCTCGAGCGTGAAGATCGAGCCGACGTCGCCGTCGTCGTTGAGCACCCGCGCCGTGCGGGTCGAGGCGAGGACCATCACCCCCGGCGCCGCGGTGGAGATGCGCACCGTCGCCGTCTCGTCGAGCTCCGCGATCTCGTCGGAGGCGATCTCGACCGAGATCGTCTTCTCCGATTCGCCGTCCGCAAAGCTGACCGTGCCGTTGCCCGAGAGGAAGTCGGCCGTCCCGGAAACGCGGTAGTCGACGTCCAGCGCGCCGCTCAGGTCGCCGCCCCGCGTCACCACGTAGTCGACGAGGATCGAGCCCGCGTCCCCCTCTGCCGGGTCGTTGCCGGTGCGGGTCAGCAGCAGCGTGGAGGTGGGCGCCGGCGCGCCGGTGGGGGCGGTGGCCGCGGTCGTGGCCGCGCCCGAGACGCCCTTCGCGCCGGAGGCGAAGTTCAGGTCGCCGGTCAGCGCGATGTCGAGAATCGCGGCCTGCAGCGCCGCGGCGTCGGTGATCCCCGCCGCCTGCGCCTGCGTCGTCGCCCAGGCGACCAGCGCCGGGGGCAGGTCGTCGAGCGTCACCGTCGCGCCCGGAAAATCGCGGTCGGTGTAGTCGGCCGTCGTCTCGCCCGCGCCGTAGTCGAGCAGCGAGCCCGAGTCGCGCACCCGCCACGCGTCCGCGAAGTCGCCATACAGCAGGTCGAAATCCACCGGCAGCAGGAGAGGCGCGCCATTGGCCTGCAGATCGTCGCTCGGGTCGCCGTTGAAGTTGCCCAGCAGCCCGCGGGTCGTGCCCGCCCCCCGGTCCTCGTAGAGGAACACCTGCACGTTGAGGTTGGTCTCGAACAGGCCCACGCGCAGCTGCTCGCCATTGGCCTGGACCAGCGTGTAGACGCCGTTGTTGAGATAGACCTTGCCGTCGCCGACGCTCAGCGGGCCGTCGCCCTCGCGCAGTCTGGCGGCCTTGCCGTCGACCCACAGCGCCTGCTCGCGGTGCAGGTCGATGGTGACCCGCGCCTCGCCGAGCCGGGTCCCCACCTGGGTGATCACCGAGACGGCGTCGGTCAGCGCCTCGGTCCGCACATGGACCTTCAGCGGATCGTCGGCGCCGACGCCGCGCACCAGCACGAACTCCCCGACCGCCTGGAAGTCGTAGCCCAGCCCGTCGAGCGTGGTCAGGTGGGGGTCGCCCCACAGCCGCGCGGTGAACGGGGGCGGCGGCGGGGGCAGGGCGTCGTCGTCGAGCACCTCTACCGAGGCGCGATCCTCCGCGATCACCACCGGGTCGTCGTCGGTCAGGTTGCGCGCGGCGGTCAGGCGCATCTCGACCAGCTCGTTGCGCTCGGGCGCGAGGTCGCCCAGAACCGCAAGCTCGACCACCGCCTCCGAGGCGCCGGCGGCGAAGGTCGCCGTGCCGGAGCGGGGCAGCGCGCCCTCGACGTCGGCCGAGCTCAGCGCCCGGCCCGAGCCGGTGTCGCCGCGCAGGGTCCAGTCCACCTCGACCTCCTTCGAGAGGTCCCCGAAGCGGGTCAGGGTGAAGGTCACCGTCGCGGCGCCCTCGTCGCCTTCCGCGACGCTGCGGGGCGCCGAGACGGAGACGGCGGTCGCGATCGCGCCCTCGCGGACCTCCCAGTACCAGACGCCCGGATCGCCGGTGTTGCCCGCGGCGCTCTCCAGCCCCAGCATCCCGGTCTGGTCGCCCGACTGGGGAAGCTCGAAGTAGGTTTCGTCGTCGCCCGCGGTCCAGCCGGCGCGGGCCGGGACGCCGCCCAGCCCCCCCTCGCCGCCCGAGGCGTCGCCCGTGGTCCAGTCGATATTCTCGTAGCGGAACATGATGTTGAAGTCGCCCGCAGCGCGCCCCTCCTGATCCGAGGCGTCCTCGAGGATCAGCTGGAAGGCGTTGGCGCGCGCGACATCGGATTCGTAGTGGCCGACGTCGTCCCAGGTCACCGTCAGGCGCCCGGTCTCGGCGTCGAGGTCGTGCCAGACGAGGTTCGCGCCGCTGGACGCGCCGCCGGGGCTTGCGCTCGTCTCGCCGCCGCGGGTGTCGACGTCGGCGAAGAACGGGAACAGGCCCGCGACCGAGCCGGCGGTGATCGCAAAGGGGGTGAAGCTCGCCAGCGGCGAGGCGAAGGTGACCGCGCCGTTGGTGTTGACGAACAGCCCGTTGAAGGTCTCGCCGAAGAAGCTCAGCCCCGAGGCGAAGACCTCCGACAGATCCAGGAAGGGCGAATAGCCGTCGTCGGCCCGCGCGACGCTCTGCTCGCCAAAGCCGGCCTCGCCGCCGAGCCCGACCATCAGCACGCCGCCGGGCAGCGCGCCCGCGTCCTCGATCAGGGTGGAACCCGCCATCGTCCGCCTCCTCGTCAAAGCCGTCGCCGTCCGCGCGCAGCCTGTCGCGGAGGGCGTGTCCGGCGGCGGCGAAGGGACGCCCCGCGCGGATCGCTTCCGCCGTCTAGCGGGTTATCGAATAACGATCTGTTAAAGCGCGCCGGGCCATGATCGCAACCTGTCTGCACGTCCGATGAACGGCGGGGGAGGAGGGTCGCGCCCCGACCCCGTGGCCGCCCTGCCGCCCCGACCCGGCGCCGTCCCGGCCCGCCCTTGAAGCCGGTCGGTCGAGCGCATAGGACAGGGAGGCGAGTTTTTCTGCGGCCTTCGCCGCGCCCCCTCCGGGTCCGCGCGACGGCCCCCGCCCTGATCCCGCCGCCGGCTCCGCGCGGCGCGCCGCACCCGAAAGGCCGACCCATGAAGGACCCCGTCGAGCATTACATGAACACCCTGGTCCCGATGGTGGTCGAGCAGACCGCCCGGGGCGAGAGGGCCTACGACATCTTCTCGCGCCTTCTCAAGGAGCGGATCATCTTTGTCTCGGGCCCGGTCCACGACGGCATGTCGACGCTGATCGTGGCGCAGCTGCTGTTCCTGGAAGCCGAGAATCCCAAGAAGGAGATCTCGATGTACATCAACTCCCCCGGGGGAGTGGTGACGTCGGGCCTCTCGATCTACGACACCATGCAGTACATCCGGCCGAAGGTCTCGACGCTGTGCGTGGGGCAGGCGGCCTCGATGGGCTCGCTGCTGCTGACCGCGGGCGCCAAGGACATGCGGTTCTCGCTGCCCAACAGCCGGATCATGGTTCACCAGCCCTCGGGCGGCTACCAGGGCCAGGCGACCGACATCCTGATCCACGCCCGCGAGACCGAGGCGCTGAAGCGTCGCCTGAACGAGATCTACGTCGCCCACACCGGCCAGGACTACGAGACGGTCGAGAAGGCGCTGGAGCGCGACAATTTCATGAGCCCCGGCACCGCAAAGGAGTGGGGGCTGATCGACGACATCGTCACCAGCCGCGCCGAGACCGAGACCCCTTCGGCCTGATCGGCGCGACGTCGGGCCCCTCCGCCGCGGCGGGGCCCGACGCGCGGGCGCAAGCGACGGCGCGATCACGGTTTCGTCGTCGGCTCGCGTCGGAATTGCATGGGCTTCGCCCTTGCCTCCGCCGCCGCGGCATGCAGGAATGGGCGAAACGCCGGGATTCGCCGCTTGAGATAGCGATCCCTTAAGGTTCGAGGACCTACGGTGACCCCGTGGCGCGAACCACGGGGCGGGAGAACTGGATGACCAAGCCGACCGGACAGGACTCGAAGAACACGCTCTACTGCTCCTTCTGCGGAAAGAGCCAGCACGAGGTGCGCAAGCTGATCGCGGGACCCACCGTGTTCATCTGCGACGAGTGCGTGGAGCTGTGCATGGACATCATCCGGGAGGAGACCAAGACCTCCCTGGTGAAATCGTCCGACGGCGTGCCGACGCCGACCGAGATCTGCCAGGTGCTCGACGATTACGTGATCGGCCAGATGGTGGCCAAGCGCGTTCTGTCGGTCGCCGTGCACAACCACTACAAGCGCCTCAACCACGCCGCCAAGCAGCAGGACGTGGAGCTGGCCAAGTCGAACATCCTGCTGATCGGACCGACCGGTTGCGGCAAGACCCTGCTCGCGCAGACGCTCGCCCGCATCCTCGACGTGCCGTTCACGATGGCCGACGCGACCACGCTGACCGAGGCCGGCTATGTCGGCGAGGATGTCGAGAACATCATCCTCAAGCTGCTCCAGTCCGCCGACTACAACGTCGAGCGGGCGCAGCGCGGGATCGTCTACATCGACGAGGTCGACAAGATCTCGCGCAAGTCGGACAACCCCTCGATCACGCGCGACGTCTCGGGCGAGGGCGTGCAGCAGGCGCTGCTGAAGATCATGGAGGGCACGGTGGCCTCCGTGCCCCCGCAGGGCGGCCGCAAGCATCCCCAGCAGGAGTTCCTGCAGGTGGACACGACCAACATCCTGTTCATCTGCGGCGGCGCCTTCGCGGGGCTTGACCGGATCATCTCGCAGCGGGGCCGCGGCTCGGCCATGGGCTTCGGGGCGGAAGTGCGCTCCGAGGAAGACCGCCGCATCGGCGACGTGCTGATGGAGCTCGAGCCCGAGGATCTGCTGAAGTTCGGCCTGATCCCCGAGTTCGTCGGCCGTCTGCCGGTGATCGCGACGCTCAAGGACCTCGACGAGCCGGCGCTGGTGCAGATCCTGTCCGAGCCCAAGAACGCGCTCGTCAAGCAGTACCAGCGCCTGTTCGAGATGGAGGAGGTGAAGCTCTCCTTCACCGACTCGGCCCTGTCCTCGGTCGCCCGCAAGGCGATCGAGCGCAAGACCGGCGCCCGCGGCCTCCGCTCGATCCTCGAGAACGTGCTGCTCGACACCATGTTCGACCTGCCCGGCTCCGAGGGCGTCGAGGAGGTGGTGGTCAACGACGAGGTCGTCGAGGGCCGCGCCAAGCCGCTGCTGATCTACGCCGAGAAGCAGGAGAAGGACGCAAAGGCTTCGGCCTCCTGATCTGCGCGCCAACGGGTCTGATCGTTTCGGGAGCGTCCTGTCGGGCGCTCCCGTTGTCGTTTCCGGTTGATCCCGCGGGGTCGCTTCCGGGTGGCGCCGCGGGAGCCTTGCCCCTGGCCGCCGGACGCGCGCGGAATCGGTCTCGGCAGCGGCGCGGCCAGGCGGGCGGCGAGCGAGGCCCCGCCCTGCGGCGGCCGTGTCGCCTGACGGGAAACAATATGAATGCCCGCCCGCGCCGAGGGTCGCGACCTTCGACTCCTTGATTCCGGCCCCCTTGCGATCCACCTTCAAATATCGTCGCGCCGCCCCGGGTGGGCGACGATTCCCTCCCGGGATCCCCCCGTCGCCGCGTGCCGGGACCGGGTGATCCGCCGAAAAGGAAGAACCATGTCCGAGACTCCCACGAGCGCCCCCGCTTCCGACGCCGGCAAGGTGACCCTCCCGGTCCTGCCGCTGCGTGACATCGTGGTCTTCCCCCACATGATCGTCCCCCTCTTCGTGGGCCGCGACAAATCCGTGCGCGCGCTCGAAGAGGTGATGCGGACCGACAAGTCGATCCTGCTCGCCTCGCAGACCGACCCGGGCGAGGACGACCCCGACGAGAACGACATCTACCGCTCGGGCGTGGTGGCCAATGTGCTGCAGCTGCTGAAGCTCCCCGACGGCACCGTGAAGGTGCTGGTCGAGGGGCAGAAGCGCGCGCGCATCACCGACTTCTCCTCGACCGAGCCGTATTTCGAGGCCACCGCCGAGATCCTGACCGAGGAGACCGGCGACCCGGCCGCCGTCGAGGCGCTGACCCGCTCGCTGTCCGACGAGTTCGAGAAATACGTCAAGCTCAACAAGTCCGTGCCCGACGAGGCGCTCGGCTCGATCGCCGAGGTCGAGAACCCCTCGCGCCTGGCCGACACCATCGCGGGCCACCTCTCGGTGAAGCTCTCCGAGAAGCAGACCCTGCTTGAGACGCTGTCGGTCGAGGCGCGGCTGGAGAAGATCTACGGCCTGATCCAGGGCGAGATCTCGGTGCTCAAGGTCGAGAAGAAGATCAAGAGCCGGGTCAAGACCCAGATGGAGAAGACCCAGCGCGAGTACTACCTCAACGAGCAGATGAAGGCGATCCAGCGCGAGCTCGGCGAGGGCGAGGACGGCCGCGACGAGGTCGGCGAGTACGAGGACCGGATCGAGAAGACCAAGCTCTCGTCCGAGGCCAAGGACAAGGCGATGGCCGAGCTTAAGAAGCTTCGCCAGATGGCGCCGATGTCCGCGGAATCGACCGTGGTGCGCAACTACCTCGACTGGATGCTGTCGATCCCGTGGGGCAAGCGCACCCGCGTGAAGAAGGACCTGCACAACGCCCAGAAGATTCTCGACGACGACCACTTCGGCCTCGAGAAGGTCAAGGAGCGGATCGTCGAGTTCCTGGCCGTGCAGCAGCGCAGCCAGAAGCTGAAGGGGCCGATCCTGTGCCTCGTCGGCCCTCCGGGCGTGGGCAAGACCAGCCTCGGCAAGTCGGTGGCCAAGGCCACGGGGCGCGAGTTCATCCGCATCTCGCTCGGCGGCGTCCGGGACGAGGCGGAGATCCGCGGCCACCGTCGGACCTACATCGGCTCGATGCCCGGCAAGATCATCCAGTCGATGAAGAAGGCCAAGTCGGTCAACCCGCTGATCCTGCTCGACGAGATCGACAAGATGGGCCAGGACTTCCGCGGAGACCCGGCCTCGGCGATGCTCGAGGTGCTGGATCCCGAGCAGAACTCGACCTTCATGGACCACTACCTGGAGGTCGAATACGACCTTTCGAACGTGCTGTTCCTGACCACGGCGAACTCCTACAACATGCCGCGTCCGCTGCTGGACCGGATGGAGATCATCACGATCAGCGGCTACACCGAGGACGAGAAGCTCGAGATCGCCAAGCGTCACCTGCTGCCCAAGCAGATGAAGGCCCACGCGCTGAAGCCCGGCGAGTATCAGATCGACGACGCCGCCCTGCTGGAGATCGTGCGCCGCTACACCCGTGAGGCGGGCGTGCGGAACCTCGAGCGGGAGCTCGCCAAGACCTGCCGCAAGGCGATCACCGAGATCGTCAAGGACGGCGCCACGTCGGTGCACGTCACCGAGGCCAAGATCGCCGACCACCTGGGCGTGCCGCGCTTCAAGTACGGCCTCGCCGAGGAGGAGGACCAGATCGGCGTCGTGACCGGCCTCGCCTGGACCGAGGTCGGCGGCGACCTGCTGTCGATCGAGGCGCTGAAGCTGCCGGGCAAGGGCCGGATGAAGACCACCGGCAAGCTGGGCGACGTGATGAAGGAGTCGATCGACGCGGCCTCGTCCTACGTCCGCTCGAAGTCGGTGGACCTCGGGATCAAGCCGCCGGTGTTCGAGAAGATCGACATCCACGTGCACGTGCCCGACGGCGCGACGCCCAAGGACGGGCCCTCGGCGGGCATCGGCATGGTCACCTCGATCGTGTCCGTGCTGACTCAGATCCCGGTGCGCAAGGATATCGCCATGACCGGCGAGGTCAGCCTGCGCGGCAACGTGCTGCCGATCGGCGGCCTGAAGGAGAAGCTGCTGGCGGCCCTGCGGGGCGGCATCAAGACGGTGCTGATCCCCAAGGACAACGTGAAGGACCTGCCCGACATCCCCGACAACGTGAAGACGGGGCTCGAGATCATCCCGGTCGAGAACGTGACCGAGGTCCTGCGCCAGGCCCTGACGCGCCAGCCCGAGCCGACCGAGTGGACCGAGGCCGAAGCCGAGGCCGCCGCCCGCGCCTCCGAGCCCCGCGCGACGGAAGTGCGCCCGCACTGATCCGCGGCAAACGAGAACTGAAAAGGGGCGGCCCGGCGGGCCGCCCCTTTTCGCGCGCCAGGACCCTAACCCGGGCCCGCTCTCAGGGACGCGCGGCGCCGGCCTCGCATCCGCGCATTCGCGCTGCCGCCACCTCGGCCAGCGCCTCGGCGATCGCGGCCGCGCCTCTTGCGTCGGGGTGGAGCCCGTCGCGGTATCCCATCTCCTGCCCGGGGATCTCGCCCAGGTCGACGAAGGGCACGCCCTGCCGCCGCGCCCAGTTCTCGAACCCCCGCTTGAACTCCGAGGAGGGCTTCGCCGCCTCGCCCTTCATGGGGTGATAGACGAGGGCGACCCAGGCCCCCTCGGCGGTCAGCTGCGCCTGCATCGCGTCCAGCGCCGCGAGGGTCATCGCCTTGCGCCGCTCGGCCGGCGCCGGAGGGGGAGGCGGCGCCTGCAGCCAGCGCGGGGCGTGGCGCTCATAGACCGCGGTCAGGGCGTCGCCGATCGCCGTCCAGCTCGGCGCCAGCCGGTAGGGCACCACCGAGGCGCCGTCGGGCACGTCCAGCATGTCATGGGCCGAGACCACGATCAGCGCCGCCTCGGCGCCATAGGCTCCCTCGCGGGCCAGCATCGCCGCCTCGTTCACCGGCCCCCAGCTCGAGGTCGCCATCGGGATCGCGAGCGGGACACAGCCCGAGAGCGACGGCGCTTCGGCCAGGGCCTGCGTCATCCGGTAGGCCACGGTCTCGGGCTGGTCGAGGAAGTGATTGCCGTAGACGATGCTGTCGCCGATCAGCAGCGCCCGACGCTCGTCCGGGGCGGGTGTGGCGTCGAACTCCGGCGCGCGCAGGCCCTGGCTGTTGATCTCGATCCGGTTGCCCCAGCGACGATAGCTGGCCGCGGGCGCGAGCCGGTACTCGACCGCCGCGTCGCGCAGCGCGATGGGCGGATCGCCCATCCCCACGCCCCAGCGCAGGACAGCCTCGAGCCCGAGCAGCGCCACGACCAGCGCCAGCGCCGCCGCCAGCATCCGCCTGGAGGCTCGCCTGCGAGGCCGGGCCATCCTCTCAGGCCCGCCGCTCGTCATGTCCGGTGAGGCGCGCGCGCAGCGGCTTCAACGGCCGCTCCGCCCAGCGATGCACCGCCGCGGCGAACAGCGTCGACCCTCCGCCCGCGAGCACGAACAGCGCGATCGAGCGCGGCTCCCCCAGGCCGAGGGTCGTGACCACGCCGACCAGCACGAAATGCACCAGGTAGAACGTGTAGGAGTAGACCCCCAGCCGGCGCACGGGCGCCCAGTTCAGGGGGCGGAAGACCCACAGCTCCGGGCGCGTCACCGCGTAGTGGAAGATCGGGATCAGCGCGACGCCCTGCAGCGAATAGCGCAGGGTCGAGCGGAAGGTCGGGTCGCGGATCACGAAGCTCGCCAGCAGCAGGACGAGGCTGGCGAGGATCAGCAGGTTGCGCCCCAAGCCGTCGGGAAACAGCCGCGCGGCGGCGCCTCGCCACTGGGCGAAGGCCAGCAGGCAGCCGTAGATCAGGCTGTCGAAGCGCGTGTCGGTCGAGATGTAGATGGTCCACTCGTCCGCGCCGAAGACCAGGTGCCGCACGACGCGCCAGACCAGCGCCGCGACCAGCAGCCCCGCCAGCGTGCGCAGCGCCGTCTTCGGATCCGCCAGCGCCAGCCCCATGAACAGCGCCGGCCAGACAATGTAGAAATGCTCCTCGATCGACAGCGACCACAGGATCTCGAGCCCGTAGATCCAGCTGCCCCCCGCGGCGAGCACATAGTAGTTGTAGTAGAAGAAGATCTGACTGATCAGGATGCCCGGATCGTAGGCCCCGCCCACCAGCCCGGCCGCGCCCAGCGCGGTGGCGAAGGCCAGCGTCACGATCAGCGGCGGCCCCAGGCGCACCAGCCGGCGCAGGTAGAACGCCCGCAGCGAGATCCGCCCGTAGGCCGCGAACTCCCGGCACAGCAGGGTGGTGATCAGGTAGCCCGACAGGAAGAAGAAGACGGTGACGCCGAACCCGCCGGGAACGATGTCGCCAAAGCCGACGTGGCTGACGAAGACCACGAGGATCGAGACGGCTCTCAGCCCGTCGAGCGACGGAACGTAGCCCGAAGCGGCCGGGGGATGGGTCATGCGAGCCTGCGATTGCGTCCAACCGCCAACCTCTAGCAGCGGGCCCGGCGCCGTCCAAGTCATGGCGCCGCAGGGGTTGTGCGGCGTCTGGCAGCATGACCCGGCGGAGGCGCCGGCGTCGGGCCCGCGCCGGGGCCGGACGTCCGGGTCATTCCGGAGCGGCGGCCGCAACGGCCCTCTGCGCGGGCGGCCCGGCGCGCCGCCGCATTGACGCCCCGCGCCGCTTCGCCTATCCCCTCGCGCGACCGGGCGGTTAGCTCAGCTGGCAGAGCGCCTCGTTTACACCGAGGATGTCGGCGGTTCGATCCCGTCACCGCCCACCATCCGCCGGCGGCCCCGTGCTGGGGCCCGGCTCATCAAGGACACCTCACCTTGCGGCCGCCTTGTGGCGGGCCACGAAATACTGTATTTCGTGAGTCCCGTGCATGAGGGACGGGCGCAGACCAGCGCCCCTCCGGCCGTCGCAGGATCGACCACGGGAACCCGCTTCAAATGGCGCGCTTCATCTTCATCACCGGCGGCGTCGTGTCGTCGCTCGGCAAGGGTCTGGCGTCGGCGGCGCTGGGATCGCTTCTGCAGGCGCGCGGATACTCCGTCCGGCTGCGCAAGCTCGATCCCTATCTGAATGTCGACCCCGGAACGATGTCTCCGTTCGAGCATGGCGAGGTCTTCGTCACCGACGACGGGGCCGAGACCGACCTCGACCTGGGCCATTACGAGCGGTTCACGGGCGTGGCCGCGCGCAAGACCGACTCGATTTCCTCGGGCCGCATCTACCAGAACGTTCTCGACAAGGAGCGGCGCGGCGACTACCTGGGCAAGACCATCCAGGTCATTCCCCACGTCACCAACGAGATCAAGGACTTCATCCGCATCGGCGAGGATGAGGTCGACTTCATGCTGTGCGAGATCGGCGGCACCGTCGGCGATATCGAGGGCCTGCCCTTCTTCGAGGCGATCCGCCAGTTCTCTCAGGAGAAGCCGGCGGGGGACTGCATCTTCATCCACCTCACCCTGCTGCCCTGGATCGCGGCGGCGGGCGAGCTGAAGACCAAGCCCACCCAGCACTCGGTCAAGGAGCTGCGCTCGATCGGCCTCGCCCCCGACGTGCTGGTCTGCCGTGCGCAGACCCCGATCCCCCCGAAGGAGCGGGAGAAGCTCGCCCTGTTCTGCAACGTGCGCCCCGAGCGGGTGATCGCGGCGCTGGACCTGAACTCGATCTACGAGGCGCCGCTGGTCTATCATGAGGAGGGGCTGGACCAGGCGGTGCTGGACGCCTTCCGCATCTCTCCCGCCCCGCGCCCGAACCTGGACAAGTGGCTGGACGTGGCTGACGCGGTGCACAACCCCGACGGCGAGGTGCGCATCGCCATCGTGGGCAAGTACACGCAGCTCGAAGACGCCTACAAGTCGATCAACGAGGCGCTGACCCACGGCGGCATCGCCAACCGGGTGAAGGTCCGCGTGGAGTGGATCGACGCCGAGGTGTTCGAGGCGGACGACGCGCCGGCCAAGCTCGAAGGCTTCCACGGCATCCTCGTGCCCGGCGGCTTCGGCGAGCGGGGCACCGAGGGCAAGATCAACGCCGCCCGTTTCGCGCGCGAGCGCAAGGTGCCCTATCTCGGCATCTGTCTGGGCATGCAGATGGCGGTGATCGAAGCGGCGCGGAACCTTCTGGGGATCGAGAACGCCGGCTCCCAGGAGTTCGACCACGAGGCCAAGGGCGGCAACGCGCGCTTCGAGCCGGTGATCTTCCACATGTCCGAGTGGGTCGAGGGCAACCGCACGATCAAGCGCGACGTGGCCGACGACAAGGGCGGCACCATGCGGCTGGGCGCCTATGACGCGGTGCTGACGCCCGGCAGCCGGGTCGCCGAGATCTACGGCGACACCGACATCGCCGAGCGGCACCGCCACCGCTACGAGGTCGACATCAAGTACCGCGAGCGGCTGGAGGGCTGCGGCGTGCGCTTCTCGGGCCTCTCGCCCGACGGCCGCCTGCCGGAGATCATGGAGCTGCCCGACCACCCCTGGTTCGTCGGCGTGCAGTTCCACCCCGAGCTGAAGTCGAAGCCCTTCGACCCCCACCCCCTGTTCCGCAGCTTCGTCGAGGCCGCCGTCCGCCAGTCCCGCCTGGTCTGACGGCCCTCCGCCCGCGCCTGCGAAACGGCCCCGCGAGCCTTCTCGCGGGGCCGTTGCCGTTTCGCCCCCCCGGGGAGCGCAACGCAAAAGGCCCCGCGGGGGCGCCGCGGGGCCTTTGGGATCGGCCCGGGGCCGGCCTCACATGTTCAGCAGCATGTCCTTGGCCTTGGGGGCCTCGGCGTTCTCGGGGTCCAGCTCGAGGCCCCTTTCCAGCTGCTCGCGGGCGTCGTCCTTGCGGCCGCGAGCGAGCAGGATGTAGCCGTAGTGATAGCGGATCTCGCCCACCTCGGGCAGGGCGCCGACCGCCTTCTCCATCAGCTTCTCGGCCTCGCCCAGCGAGCCGACCTTGTAGAGGACGTAACCCAGCGTGTGCGCCACCGCGGGGTTGTCGGGCTGCAACTGGGCGGCGCGGCGGGCGTAGGTCAGCGCCTCCTGGTCACGGCTCAGCCGCGTGAGCACGAGCGCGAGGTTGTTCATCGCCGCCCAGTTGTCGGGCTGACGCTCGGCCACCTGGCGGTAGAACTGCGCGGCGGGGCCGTCCATGCCGGCGCGGTCGAGCAGGGTGGCGTAGATGAACCGGTCGGGGACGCTGTTGGGCTCCAGGCGCAGCAGCCGCTCGCCGTAGCGCACCGCCTCGTCGTCGTGGCCCAGATCGCGCGAGGCGATGGCCGCCAGGCGCAGCAGCACCGGCTCTGACGGGTGAGCCTCGAGCCCCTCGGCCGCGACGGCGAGCGCGCCCTCGGCGTCGCCCGCGTCACGCTCGAACATCGCCAGTCGGATGAAGCTGCCGGGGTCCTCGGGGAACTCCTGCCGGGCGCGGGCGAGGGCGGCCTCCTGGCGCTCGGCGTCGCCCGCGGCCCCGTAGGCGGCGGCGAGCGCGGCCAGGCGGCGCGGGTCGGCGCCGTCCCGCTCGACCGCGGCCTCGAGCACCTCTGCGGCGGCCTCCGCCTCGCCGTGGCCGATCAGCACGGCGGCATAGCGCTGCTCGATCCCGCCGGGCTGGTCGGCCATCTCGATGGCCTTGCGGAAGGTCGCCTTGGCGGCCTCGACGTCGCCCATGACGAGCTGGGTCTCGGCGACCTGCATCACCGGGATCGGGGAGTCGGGCAGCGTCGCGACCAGCTCCTCGAACAGCTCCATGGCCTGGCGGTGGCTGCCCGACTCGCGCAGGGCCATGCCCAGGCCCAGCCGGTTGGCGGGGTTCTCGGGGTCGACGTCGATGGCGAAGCGGAACTGGCGGACCGCCGCGTCGGCGCGCCCCTGGCCCAGCATCGCGTCGCCCAGCACCCGCTGCACGGCGCTGTCGACCGTCCGGTCGCGCTGCCAGGGGGACAGCACCGCCAGCGCCCGGTCGTGGTTGCCGCGGGCGTTGTAGAGGTTCGCGAGATTCAGGCGCACGCCGGGCTCGTCGCTCTCGGGCGAGGCGGCCACATAGGCCTCGTACTGCGCGATGGCCTCGTCGTAGCGGCCCAGGATCTCGTAGACCCGGCCCAGACGCTCGCGTGCGGGGAGCATCGCGGGGTCGAGCTCGACCGCCGTCTCCAGCGCCTCGCGGGCCTCGTCGACCTTGTCCATCCCCAGAAGCAGCACCGCCCGGTTCACGTGGGGGGCGGGCTGGTTGGGATCGAGGCGGACGGCCATGTCCAGGGCCTCCATCGCCTCCTCGACCTTGCCCTGCTTGGCGAGCACCGCGCCCAGCACCTCATGCGCCTTGGGCGAGCTGGGATCGAAGCGCAGGTAGTTGCGGGTGACCGCCTCGGCCTCCTCGAACGCGCCCTGGCCATAGAGCATCACCGCCTGGTTCAGCGCCTGCTCGGTCTGCTGCTGCTCCAGGAAAGGGTCCATCGAGGCGGCTTGCGCCGGCGCTCCGGGCGCCGTCGCGGCGGCGAGGGCCGCCAGGATGGCGACGACCGGAAGACGGCTGGCGATGCGCTTCATGAATTCACCCTATAAGACGTAAAGATCCGGCCGCTCTCCCCGTCGGCGACCCGTCCTGGCATGGATACACCCCGCGGCGGGCGCGCATCAAGCGGCGGGCGGTCGCGATGACGAGACCGCGAGGCGAATGCGGGGCAAGGGGGGGCCGGAACGCGAAAGGGGCGAGCGCCGACGCGCCCGCCCCCTTGGTCTTCGACGCGCTCAGGCGCTCAGCGCTGCTCGGCGCGGCGCTTGACCAGGCCCTTGGCGATGGTGGTCTGCTGGATCTGGCTGGTGCCCTCGTAGATGCGCAGCAGGCGCACGTCGCGATACAGCCGCTCGATCGCGTATTCGGCCATGTAGCCGGCGCCGCCGAAGATCTGCACGCAGCGATCCGCAATCCGGCCCGCGGCCTCGGTGGTGAAATACTTCGCGCAGGCGGCCTCCATCGGGGCCGCGCCCTTGGTGTCGTAGAGGACGGCCGCCATGTGGGCGAGCGAGCGCATCGCGTAGATCTCGGTCTGGCAGTCGGCCAGCATCGCCTGGACGAGCTGATGCTCGGCGATCGGCTTCTCCATGGTCTTGCGGTCCATGGCGTAGTCGGTGGCCATGTCCAGCATCCGCTGCGCCGTGCCCGTCGCCATGCCCGAGATATGCACCCGGCCGCGGTCCAGCACCTTCATCGCGGTGACGAAGCCCTTGCCCTCGTTCTCGGGCCCCCCGACGATGGCGGAGGCGGGGACGCGCACGTTCTCGAAGATCACGTCGGCGGTCTTGGCGCCGCGCTGGCCCATCTTGCGGTCGGGCGTGGCGACCGTGATGCCGGGCGTGTCGGCGGGCACGATGAAGGCCGAGATGCCGCGCGCGCCCGAGATCTCGGGGTTGGACCGCGCCATCACCGTGAACACCGTCGCGTAGGGCGCGTTGGTGATGTAGCGCTTGGTGCCGTTGATGACGAAGTCGTCGCCCTCGCGCCGGGCCGAGGTCTTGATGCGCGAGGCGTCGGAGCCATAGTCCGGCTCGGTCAGCGCGAAGGCCGAGATCGCCTCGCCGGTGGCGAGCCTGGGCAGCCACTCCGCCTTCTGCGCGTCGGTCCCGTCCATCACGATGCCCTGGGAGCCGATGCCCACCGTGGTCCCGATCAGCGAGCGGAAGACGAGGGAGGCGTAGCACAGCGCCTCGATCAGCTTGGCCTCCTGCAGGGTCGAGAGGCCGAGGCCCCCGTGCTCCTCGCCGATGGAGATGCCGAAGAGGCCCATCTCCTTCATCTCCGCGACGATGTCGGCGGGGATCTCGTCGGTCTCCTCCACCGTCTCCTCGGCGGGGATCAGGCGCTCGCGCGCGAAGCGCGAAACGGTGTCGAGCAGGGCTTCGAAGATGTCGTCGTCGACGCCGGCGTTGGCCATGGTCATCTCCCGTGAGGTGTCTTGGGGCGCGTTGCGATGCGTCGGCGGCGGCCGGCGCATGGGATCGCGTCCGGGGGCGGCCCGCCCCAGGGGGCGGGCCGGGGCCGGGATCAGATGGGATCCCAGGTGAAGATGTCGCCGGACCGGTCGAGGTCGTAGAAGCTGCCCTTCAGGGCGGGCAGCGCGGTCTCGATCACGCTCTCGGGGGTCCAGCCCTCGGCGGTGTGGACCGAGCGGACCGGGCGCGGCTGGCTCATCAGGAAGATCTCGTTGGCGCGCACGGCGAAGATCTGACCGTTGGCGTCCTCGCCCTTGTCCGAGAGCAGCGCGACGGCCAGCGGCGCGATCTTGGCCGTGGTCATGCGCTTCATCTTCTCGACGCGTGCGGCCTGCTCGGGCGTGTCCACGGGGATCGAGGCGATCATGCGCGACCAGGCGAAGGGCGCGATGCAGTTCGAGCGGACGTTGAAGCGCTGCATGTCCAGCGCGATCGACTTCGACAGCGCGGCGATCCCCAGCTTCGCGGCCGAGTAGTTGGCCTGCCCGAAGTTGCCGATCAGCCCGGAGGTCGAGGTCATGTGCACGAAGGCGCCCGACTCCTGCTCCTTGAAATGGGCGCCGGCGGCCTTGGACATGTAGTAGGCGCCGTAGAGATGCACCTTGATGACCGCGTCCCACTCCGGCTCGGACATCTTGTGGAAGATGCGGTCGCGCAGGATGCCGGCGTTGTTGATCACGCCGTCGACGCGGCCGTAGGTGTCTACGGCCTGCTGGATGATGGCGTTGGCGGCCTTGGCCTCGGCGACCGAGTCGGTGTTGGGCACGGCCTCGCCGCCGGCGGCCTTGATCTCGTCGGCGACCTGCTGGGCGGGGCCGGCGTCGCCGCCCTCGCCGGTGATCGAGGCGCCGATGTCGTTGACCACGACCTTGGCCCCGGCCTTGCCGCAGGCGAGCGCCAGGTCGCGGCCGATGCCGCCGCCCGCGCCGGTGACGACGACGACCTTGCCGTCCAGAAGTCCGCTCATAAGGAGATCTCCTCGGTGCTGATGGATCAGGCGTTCCGACGCGAGACGTCGGAGCCGTAGTCGGACCCGCCGGCGACGGTCGAGCCGCCGTCGACGGGGATGATCGCGCTGGTGACGTATTTCGACAGGTCCGTGGACAGCACCATCGCCATGTTGGCGCAGTCCTCGAGCCCGCCCATCATCCGCAGCGGCGTCTTGTCGAGCAGGCGCTGGCGCGCCTCGTCGGTGTTGAAGAGGCGGTCCACGCCCTCGGTGCCCGCGATGGGGCCGGGCACGATGCCGTTGACCCGGATCCCCTGGGGCCCCCACTCGAGCGCGAGCGTGCGGATCAGCTGGTCGATGCCCGCCTTCGCCGCGCAGGCGTGGGCCTGGTACATCGTCGGGCGCGTCGACTGGGGGGCCGAGATCACCACCATCGAGCAGCCGGGCTTGGCCGCGTAGTGATAGCCCAGCCGCAGCACGTTGAAGGTGCCGTTGAGGTCGATGCCGATCACGGTGGCGAAGGCGTTGGGCGACATCTCGGCCGCCGGCGCGAGGAAGTTGCCAGCGGCGCCCGAGACCAGCACGTCGATCTCGCCATGCGCCTCGTGGAAGGCTTTGAGCGCGGCCTCGACCGTCTCGGGCTTGCGCACGTCGCCGGCCATGCCGAAGGCAGGGGCGTCGCCGAGGGCCTTCAGACGCTCGACCGCCGCGTCCACCTTCTCCTGGCTGCGCGAGAACACGCCCACCGTGGCGCCGTTGACCGCGAAGGCCTCGGCGATGCCCTGGTTGATGCCGCTGGTACCGCCGGCGACGAATACTTTCCGGCCGGTAAAATCAAAGCGCGGGTCGCGTGCGATGGTCATTCGGATCCTCCCCTGGGGGTCGGGCGGCTCTGCTGGCCGCCTGCGCTCGGTTGGGCGCACTATCGCCGGGCGGGCGGCGGGGTGCAATGGCGATGCGTTCCGCTAGGCGACGCGTAGGGACCGCATTTTGTCGCGTGGCCGACGGCGCCGCGCGGGGCGCTGTGGCGGAGGGCATGACCGTGCGCCGCCGGCGTGCGGGTGAGGCGCGGCAGGGGTTCTTTGCGGGGGCCGGAACCTGCGGCCGCGTGACTGGAAAATGTAACCTTGACGTTACTCGTGCGACTCGTCATATGTAACCCACAGGTTACAGGAGAGACCAACATGGCTTCAAGCGAGTTCATTTCCGCAACGCGGATCGTCGTCCTCGGGCTGACCGGGGCGGTCTGCCTGCTCTACGCGGTGCTGGCGTTGGCGCAGGGGCGGCCCGATCCGTTGCCGTTCTGGCTGCCGGGCGTGTGCGGGCTGGCCTCGGCGCTGGTCATCACGGCGGCTGCGCGAAGCGCCGGGCGTTGCCAGGCGCGGCAGGCCATGGATGAGGGCTACGTCGTCGACAACCGCCGCGCCCAGCAGCTCGGCTTCTGGGTGGGGCTGATGCTCTACCCCCTCTTTGCGGTGGCGCTGGCGCAGGGCTGGGTGGGTTATCCGGTGGCCTACGCGGCGATGGGCACGCTGACCGCCGCGGCCTACCTGCTGGGCTTCGTGGCGCTGGACCTGCGGGGCAGGGCATGGAGCTGACCACCTGCCTGGCCGAACGGCGCAAGGAAGCCGGCCTGACCCAGGCGCAGCTGGCCGAGCGGGTGGGCGTCTCGCGCAAGACCATCAACACGGTCGAGAACCGGGTCTTCGTGCCCTCGACCGTGCTGGCCCTGAAGCTGGCCCGCGCTCTGGGAACCAGCGTCCACGACCTGTTCGCGCTGGCGGACGACGGGGACTGACGCGCCCCGCTGAAACGCGAAACGCCCGGCGGATCTCTCCGCCGGGCGTTCGGCATCGCAGGCGAGGCGCCTTGCGCCGCGACGCGAGGGCGAGGCATCGTTTCGGCCGGCGCCAGCCAGGAACCCGCGGGAATGGACGACGCATCCGAAAAGACGCTGCTCACGATGATCCTGTCCCTGGCGGACCCGGATCTCGCCGCCCGTGTCGCCGGGGCGCGGCGGCTGAGCTACGAATGGACCGGGCATGGGGCCTATTCCCTGTTCACGCTCGGCGCGCCGATCCCGGCCGCGATGCTCACGCAGGCTCAGGCCTCGAGCGGTCGCGTGTCCTTCTCCCTCGACGACCGGCCCGATCGCTTCGGCTGCGTGGTGTTTCCCGACGCCGGCGACGTGCTGCTGGAGGTCTTCGCCTATCACGACGACGGGCTGCCCGAGGATTGGCGCGCACGTGACCTGCGCCCCGACCTCTACGCGCAAGGGCAGGCCTGAAACGGAAAGCGCCCGGCGGTGTCCCGCCGGGCGCTTGTCTTCAGGCGATGCCGGCCCGCTCAGGCCATCGTGGTGACGAACTTCTGCACCAGGTAGGGCTCGACCGCCTCGGAGCCGCCCTCGGAGCCGTAGCCCGAGTCCTTCATGCCGCCGAAGGGCACCTCGGGGAGCGCGAGGCCGATGTGGTTGATTGAGGTCATGCCCGCCTCGATCTGCATCCCCAGCTTCTGCGCCGTCGTGCCCGAGCCGGTGTAGGCGTAGGACGCGAGGCCGTAGGGCAGGCGGTTGGCCTCCTCGATCACCTCGTCGAAGTCCTTGAAGCGGTTGATCACGGCGACGGGGCCGAAGGGCTCCTCGTTCATGATCTTGGAATCCAGCGGCGCGCCGGCGATCACGGTGGGCTTGTAGAAGTTGCCCACGTTGCCGATCCGCTCGCCGCCGGTGGTGATCTCGGCGCCGCGCTCGCGGGCGTCGTTGACCATCGCGTCGATGGTCGGGATCCGCCGCTCGTTGGCCAGCGGGCCCATCTGGCTGTCCTTCTCGAGCCCGTTGCCCACCACCATCGCGCCATAGGCCGAGGTGAAGTCGGCGACGAACTTGTCGTAGACCTTCTCCTGCACCAGGAAGCGGGTCGGCGAGATGCAGACCTGCCCCGCGTTGCGGGTCTTGAAGGCGACCAGCTGCTTGGTGGCCGCCGACAGGTCGGCGTCGTCGAAGACGATGGCCGGCGCGTGGCCGCCCAGCTCCATCGTGGCGCGCTTCATGTGCTGCCCGGCGAGGCCCGCCAGCAGCTTGCCCACCGGGGTCGAGCCGGTGAAGGTCACCTTGCGGATCACCGGGTGGGCGATCAGATACTCCGAGATCTCGGCGGGGACGCCGTAGACCAGGTTGATCACGCCCGCGGGGATGCCCGCATCCTGGAAAGCCCTGATCAGGGCGGCGGGAGAGGCCGGGGTCTCCTCGGGCGCCTTGACGATGATCGAGCAGCCGGTGGCGAGCGCGGCCGAAAGCTTGCGCACCACCTGGTTGATCGGGAAGTTCCAGGGCGTGAAGGCGGCCACGGGGCCGACGGGGATCTTCATCGCCATCTGGGTCACGCCGGGGGCGCGGGCGGGGATGATCATCCCGTAGGTGCGGCGCGCCTCCTCGGCGAACCAGTCGATGACATCGGCGCCGGCCAGCGCCTCGCCCTTGGCCTCGGCGAGCGGTTTGCCCTGCTCGCGGGTCATCATGTAGGCGATCTCGTCGGCGCGGGCGCGCAGGTTGTCGGCGGCCTTGCGCATCATCTTGGCGCGGTCATAGGCCGAGATGCCCGACCAGGTCGCAAACCCCAGCTTGGCAGCCTTCAGCGCCGCGTCGAGGTCGGGACGGGTGGCGTGGGCCACGCGGCCGACCACCTCGTCGGTGGCCGGATCGAGCACGTCGATCCAGCGGTCCTCGACGCCGCCGCGCCATTCGCCATCGATCAGCAGCTGGGTATCGGGATAGTTCATCGGGGGGTCCTCCCGGTTTCGGAGAGCAGGTCCGGCTGGCCGCGCCGTCGGGCGCGCTCGCAGGTCCTGAGGTAGGTGTCCGCGCCGCGAGAACAACGCCCGGGGCGGGCGTCGGCGGGGCGGGGCGTCGGCGGGGCGGGGCGCATCCGGCTTGCGCTGGTAGGCCCGGCAGGATTCGAACCTGCAACCAAACCGTTATGAGCGGTCTGCTCTGACCGTTGAGCTACGGGCCCCCACGCGCGGCGTCCCTTCGATAGCCGCCGCTCCGCGCGGGCGCAATGCATCGCAAAGGGGCCGCCGGGATCGCCGGCGGCCCGAAGGGTCGCGCGCTCAGGCGCAGGCGGCCACGGCGCGCCGGGTCATCACCTTGATCAGGTGAGCGCGATACTCGGGCGTGGCGTGGATGTCGCCCATCAGGCCGTCGGCCGAGACGCTCAGCCCCTCGACCGCGTCGGCCGAGAAGTTGCTCGCCAGCGCCGCCTCGGCCTCTTTCCAGCGGAAGACGCCGTTCTCGCCGGCGCCGGTCACCGCCACGCCCACCTTGTCGGCGAACTTCGCGACGAAGACGCCCACCAGCGGGAAGCGCGAGGCCGGCTGCTCGAACTTCTGATAGTTCGAGGCCTGCGGGATCGGGTAGCGGATCTCGGTGACGATCTCCCCTTCCTCGAGCGCGGTGGCGAACAGGCCCTGGAAAAAGTCGTCGGCCGCGATCTCGCGCGCGCCGCCCTTGCCGGCCACGACGATGGTCGCGCCGCAGGCCAGCGCGGCCGAGGGGTAGCAGGCCGCCGGGTCGTTGTTGGCGATCGAGCCGCCCATGGTGCCGCGGTGGCGCACGGCCGGGTCGCCGATCTTCTGCGCCAGCGCCGCGAGGCCCGGGAAGTCGGTCTGACCGGCCACCATCCCGTGGGTCGAGGCGCCCTTCACCGACAGCACCCCGCCCGAGGCGGAGATGCCGACCAGCTCGGCGATGCCCGCAAGGCTGACCAGCGAGCCGGGCATCGCCAGGCGCTGCTTGAGGGTCGGGATCAGGGTCTGGCCGCCGCTCAGCGGCTGGGCCTCATCGGCCTGCAGAGCCTCGATGGCTTCGGCGAGCGATTTGGGTTTGACGAGGTCGAAGGCATACATCTGCGCGTCCCCCTTACTCGGCCGCGACCTGCTCGCCACGCAGCGTGGCGGCGGCGGCGAGGATCGACTTGACGATGTTGTGGTAGCCCGTGCAGCGGCACAGGTTCCCTTCCAGATACTCCCGCACCTCCTTCTCGGAGGGGTTGGGGTTGGTCTTGAGAAGGTCGGCCGCGGTCATCACCATGCCCGGGGTGCAGAAGCCGCACTGCAGGCCGTGGTTGTCCTGGAAGGCCTGCTGGATCACGCCCAGCGAGCCGTCGGGATTGGCCATCCCCTCGATCGTGGTCACCTGCGCGCCCTCGGCCTCGGCCGCGAACATGGTGCAGGACTTCACGCTGTTCCCGTCGACGTGCACCACGCAGGCGCCGCACTGGGAGGTGTCGCAGCCCACGTGGGTCCCGGTCATGCCCAGCGTCTCGCGCAGAAAGCTGACCAGGAGGGTGCGCCCCTCCGCCTCGCCGGAAACGGATTTGCCGTTCACCGTCATCGAAATCGTCGGCATCGCCGCGTTCTCCCCGTCTTGCTGGCGTTTCGCTCGCTCGTATCCGCGCCGGGCTCGGCCGGCTGGCCGGCTCTCAGCCGATCAGCTTCTTGAGCCAGCCGCGTTTCTCCTCGGCCGGGGCCTCGAGCATGTCCTCGGGACCGGCCTCGTCCTTGTCGCCGCCTTCGACCACCTTCTGGAAGTTGCCGAAGAACTTGTCGGCCATCTGCTTGGCGAAGCCGTCGATGATGCGGGAGCCGAGCTGCGCGAGCTTGCCCCCCACCTTCGCCTCGACGTCATAGTCGAGCTGCGTCTCGGTTTCGCTCAGTTCGGTCAGGCTCACGGCCGCGGCGCCCTTGGCGAAGCCGGCGGCGCCGCCCTTGCCTTCGCCGACGATCCTGTAGCTCTGGCCCTCGACGACGTCCTGGAGGGTGACCTCGCCCTTGAAGGTGGCCTTCACCGGGCCGACCTTCTGCACGACGGTGGCGGCGAAGCCGTCCTCGGGGGAGCCGGACAGCTCCTGGCAGCCGGGGATGCAGGCGCCCAGCACGTCCGGGTCGTTCAGCGCCAGCCAGACGGCGGCGCGGGGCGCGGCGATGACGCGAGACCCCTTCAGTTCCACATCGCTCTCCTTGTTCGGTCGGACGGCGGCCATGGAAACGGACCCGTCCGGGCGACACAGATAAGACCCTCGACCGGGGCTGGCGCAACCCCCTAGGGCGGACGTTGCGGTGCAAAAGAAAACGCCCGGCCCGGGGCGATGCAGAAGAAAACGCCCCCGTGGACGGTCCGGAGCAGAAACGACCCTCCGGGGCGACGCAGCAAAACGCCCGCCCCGCGGCGCGGGGCGGGCGTGTCGCCTTGCGGGCCGCCTTGGCGCGTCTCAGCCGCGGCCGCGCCGCCGGCGCAGCAGCGCCAGCCCGCCGAGACCGGCCGCAAGCAGGGGCAGGGCGGCCGGGGCGGGCACCGGGCTCGCGGGGGCGGCGGTCAGGAAGAAGTCCATCGTGCCTTTCCACTGCCCGCCGACCACGTTCAGGAAGTACTCGGTCTGTCCCAGGGCCGTGAACGTCTCGACAATGCCGAAGGCCCCCGAACCGGAGGTGTTGAACGTCCCCGCGAACAGGGTCAGGACCGCCGTGCTGACGTCGCCTTCCACCGTGCTGACGTAGAACTGCACGTCCGTCGACTCCGTCGCGTCGTAGAAATAGGAGTCGATCGTGACGTCATAGGCGAGGTCATAGGCCGGATCGAGGCCGGCCTCGTCGAAGTTGTCCAGCTTCCAGCTCCGCGCGAAACTGGACAGGACCGTCTCGTCAAACCGTCCGTAGTCGCTGGCGTCGCCGTTCTGCACGCCGTCGATCGCCGGGATCTGGTAGACGGCAAGGGGAGTCGCGGACGCCATTGCCGGCGAGAGAATGACAAGAGCCGCGAGAATCGCCGAACGTATCGTCAAGGCCCGATTCCTTCCTGATATCGGTGTTCCGCCTGCGCCGGGCGCCCTGCTGCGGCGCCCGGCCCCGCGCCCCTCAGACAAGGGCGTCGCCGTCGCAGAGGCATGTCTCCAGCTCGAAGCCGACGATGAACGCCTGCCCGTTGGCCTCGCCCGCCCCGTCGACGGGCAGGAAGATCATGCCCTTCACATTGGCGTTCGGATCGGACGCATCCGGGACGAACCCGTCCTGCAGGAGGGCTGCGTCGTACATCGTCTGGGCGTTGGCGCTCAGCTGCACGCCCGGCGCGCGGTTGGTGTCGATGCCGCCGGCGTCGTCGACCAGCGCCCAGATCGCGCTCTGCACGTCGTTCATCGAGTAGACGCTCTCGAAGTCCTGGTTCAGGAGCCAGTTCACCTCGTCCAGCATCTCGGGCTTGTCGACGAGGCCGGCCGGAAGGCTGTCCGGATCGGTGGTGTCGAAGACCCGGGCGTCGGTCAGCAGCAGGTTCGCCGGCGTCGAGCGATCGATGCAGTAGGCGTTGGTGTAGCTGCCGTCGAGCGCGTCGAAGGCCCCCTCGAAGTCGAGCGCGACGGTGTTGGTCAGAAGCGAGGTGAGCGGCGACAGGATCTGGTCGATGTCCATCGTGACGGTGATCGGGGCGCCGTTGTCGATGGTGTCGATCAGGTTCAGCGAGCCGCAGATCGAGACGCTGACCTCGGCGAAGCCCGGGGCGCCGTCCGAATCGTAGACCGCATACTCGAACGTGTCGGTGGCCTTCTGGCCGATCAGCAGGCCGTCGAAGGCGCCCGCGGAGTCGTAGACCAGCTCGCCGTCGACCAGGGACACCCGTGCGCCGCTGTCGAGCGTGATCCACTCGCCCGGCGCGAGGTCGGAGAAATACTGCGCGCCGGTGTTGGTGAACACCGCCGCGACCGACAGGCCCCAGTTCTCCTCGGCGGTGAAGTCGGTCTCGCCGGGATCGAGGTCGTTGGCGAGCACGTCGATGGTCACGCTCTCGCCCGCGCAGACGCCGGCTTCGTCGTTTGCCGGCTCGGGCGGGGAGGCGTTGTTGAAGGTGTCGCAGTCGAGGTCGCCGGTCTCGCCGATGATCTTGAGCGAGTCGTTGCGGCAGCCGCCCTCCGGGCCGACCGAGGTCAGGCGGGCGGCGACGGCGTTGTCGTCCAGGTCGTCGAGGGTCAGCGGACCGTCGGCGTTGGCCAGGATGAAGCTGGTGGAGCGGATGTCGTCCTTGCCGATGCCGGAGGAGCCGAACTCGACCCCCACGTCATAGCCCGCGCCGGGGCCGCGGACGTTCACGCCGTTGCCCAGGTCATCGACGTTGCGGTCGCCGAACTTGGAGTCGGTGACGTCGTCGCCCGAGAGGATGAACAGCTCGGCGCCGTCCGCCGCGTCGAGATTGAAGAACAGGCCGCGCAGGTCGCCGACCTTGGCGCTGTCGTCGGCGAGCTTGATGTCGAACTTCAGCGCGTTGCCGAACTCGGTGACCGTGACGATCAGGGTCAGGCCGCCGGCCTCGAGGGTGAAGTGGCAGGTCCCGCCCTCGTCGCCGATCTCGAACTCGGGCTCGGGGTCGGGACCGCAGTCGCCCTTGCCGCCCCAGCCGCCCCAGCCGCCCCAGCCGTGGTCGTCCTTGCCGCCCCAGCCGCCTTTCGAACCGCAGTAGTCGCTGGACCCGCCCCAGCCGCCCTTGGAGCCGCCCCAGCCGTGGTCGTCCTTGCCGCCCCAGCCGCCCTTCGAGCCGCAGTAATCGCTGGACCCGCCATAGCCGCCCTTGGAGCCGCCCCAGCCGTGGTCGTCCTTGCCGCCCCAGCCGCCCTTCGAGCCGCAGTAGTCGTTGGACCCGCCATAGCCGCCCTTCGAGCCGCCCCAGCTGTCGTAGCCGCCCTTTGACCCGCCGTAGTCCTTCGAGCCGCCCCCGCCGCTCGAATAGCCGCCGTAGCCGCCCTTGGATCCCCAAGAATCATGGCCGCCGTAACTTTTTGACGACGAATAGCTTGAGTGCGACCCCGAGCCGGAGCCGTAATTGTAAGAGCCGTAGGTCACAGCAGATCCCCATGATCGCTATGCCGCGCCACAGTCTTTCACCCGGAAAGCAGGCGCGCGCATGTCCCCAACGCCACCGGGACCCCCCCGATGGCGAAAACTCGACCACTGACGCTGACGCTTGCAGATGCGCCGACCGACGCTGCCGTTTCGACCTGCCCCGGATCGAAAGCTGCGCGGTCACGGCGCTGGACACCACGACTGAACGAAGCCTTCATATCTTCGATTAACGGCACGTGAAAGCCTCCTCATGGTTGATCGGGTCTCGAGAGGATGAACGCGGCCGCCTGTCGCCAGGTCGTGGGCCGCGAAAGATGAATGGAAACAGGCAGCTCATCGCGCGGGCAGGGCGGGTCAGGGGCCGGCCGCTTCGACCGGGTTTTTCAGGGTCCCGCGGGGCGGGCCGGGGCGTTTTCGCCCCCCGGAGGGCGCGGCGGGGGCGACGGGCGTGAGTCGCGGGGCGTGTCGCGGGGCCCCCCGCTCGCGCGAATGCGAAGGCGCGGCGCCAAGATTGCCCTTGCCGCGACGCGGCGTAGCGCGCTTGAGTCCGCTCCGACGCCGGCCGGAATCGCCGGCCCGGCGCCCATGGACTTTCCGGACCCCCTGAATGGCCTCGATCGCAAAGCAGCTCCTTGTTCTCGCCGCGCTCGCCGGCGGCGCCGGCTGGTTCATCTACCAGCAGGCGGAGCAGCCTGAGGTCGAGCAGGCCGTCCGCAGCCGTCCCGCCCCCGGCGTGGTGGTGGCGGAGGCGACCGCCGGCGAGGTCGAGCGCGTGGTCTCGGCCGTCGGCACCGGCCGGGCGCTGCGCTCGGTCGAGCTGCGCTTCTCGGTCGGGGGGCGGGTGACCGCGATCCAGTTCCGCGACGGCGACCCGGTCGAGGCGGACGATCCGCTGGCCACGCTCGACGACGGCGCCGAGCGATCGGCGCTCGCCGTGGCGCAGGCCGAGCTGGCCGAGGCCCGCGCCGCCTTCGACCGCGCCGTGGCGCTGCAGGACCAGGGGCGGATCACCGCCTCGACCTACGATTCCGCCAAGGCCGCCATGCTGCGGACCGAGGCGCGGCTGGACGCCGCCCGCACCGATCTGGGCCACATGGTCCTGCGCGCCCCCTTCGCCGGCGTGATCGGCTTTGCCGAGGTCGACCAGGGGGCGGTGGTCTCCTCCTCGACCCCGCTGGCGACGCTCGAGGACATCTCCCAGCTCGACGTCGAGTTCCGGGTGCCCGAGCGCTTCTTCGGCGACGTCGAGACCGGCGCTCCGGTGCGCGCCCGCACCCGGATCTTCCCCGACGAGACCTTCACGGGCGTGGTCGAGGCGATCGACCGGCGCGTGGACGAGGTCTCGCGCGCGTTCCTGGTGCGCGCGCGCTTCGACAATCCCGGCCTGCGCCTGCCTGCGGGCGTGTTCATGCAGGTCGACCTGGTGATGGGCTCCCGCCCCGGGGTCCTGGCGCCCGAGGAATCGCTGGTGACCGAGGCGGGCGAGGTCCACCTCTATGTCGTGGCCCCCGACGACACCGTGCAGCGCCGCGCGGTGACCATCGGCGGCCGCCGGGCCGGCGCGGCCGAGATCCTCGAGGGTCTGGAGGCCGGCGAGCGGGTGGTGGTGCGCGGCCTGCAGAAGGTGCGCGACGGCGCCCCGGTGCGGGTGCTGGGCGAGGAGCCCCGCTCCGACGCCGGCGCGGCGGCGCCCGAGGCCCGCGCGGCCGACCCCGTCTCGGCCGGCTGAGGGGGCCGCCATGTCGCTCCCCGGCTTCTTCATTCGCCGCCCGGTCTTCGCGGCGGTGCTGTCGCTGCTGATCATCGTGATCGGCCTGGTCTCGCTGACCCGCCTGCCGGTGCGCGAGCTGCCCGACGTGGACGCGGCCACCGTCACCATCTCGACCAACTGGCGGGGCGCGGCGCCCTCGGTCGTCGACACCCAGATCACCGAGGTGATCGAGAGCGCGGTCGCCGGCGTCGCCGGGGTCGACCGCATCGAAAGCTCGTCCGAGCGGGGCGACAGCCGCATCGTGGTGACCTTCGTCACCTCGCGCGATGTGGACGCGGCGGCCAACGACATCCGCGGCGCGGTCGGGCGCGTGATCTCCCGCCTGCCCGAGGAATCCGAAGAGCCGCGGATCTACAAGAACGACTCCGACGCCGACCCGGTGATGCGCCTGTCCATCGTCTCGGACCGGCACACGCCCCCGCAGATCACCGACTATGCCGAGCGCTACATCATCGACCGGCTGGCGACGCTGGAAGGCGTCAGCGCGGTCACCATCTGGGGCAACCGGCGCTACGCGATGCGCATCGCGCTCGACCCCTCGGCGATGGCCGCGCGGCGGCTGACCGCGACCGAGATCGCCACCGCCCTGCGCACCAACAACGTCGAGCTGCCGGCGGGCGAGGTCGTGTCGCTGTGGCGCCAGTTCCAGGTCCGCGCCGCCACCCGGCTCGAGACCCCCGACGAGTTCCGCGAGCTGGTCGTGGCCATGGTCGAGGGCGCCCCGGTGCGCCTGGGCGAGGTCGCCACCGTCTTCGTGGGCTCGGAGAACGACGAGACGCTGGTCCGCTCGGAGGGGCGCAACGCCATCGGCCTTGGCGTGGCGCGACAGAGCCAGGCGAACACCATCGCCATCTCGCAGGCGGTGCGCGGCGAGCTGGAGCGGATCCAGGCGACGCTGCCGCCGGGGATGGAGATCTTCGTCTCCTCCGACGACGCGGTGTTCATCCAGTCCTCGATCGAGGAGGTGCTGACCACGCTCGCCATCGCGGTGGGGCTGGTGGTGCTGGTGATCTTCTTCTTCCTGGGCAGTCCGCTGGCCACGCTGGCGCCCGCGGTGGTGATCCCGGTGGCGCTGATCGGCGCGGTGGCCGGCATCTACGCCTTCGGCTTCTCGATCAACATCCTGACGCTGTTCGCGCTGATCCTGGCCATCGGCATCGTGGTCGACGACGCGATCGTGGTGCTCGAGAACATCCAGCGCCGGGTGGAGCGGGGCGAGCCGCCGGCCGCGGCCGCCCTGCGCGGCGCCGATCAGGTGGTGTTCGCGGTCATCGCCACCTCGATCACGCTGATCTCGGTGTTCATCCCGATCTCGTTCCTCGACGGGCAGGTGGGGCGCCTGTTCACCGAGTTCGGCATCGTCATGGCCGTGGCCGTGGCCTTCTCGACCCTGGTGGCGCTGACCCTGACGCCGGTGCTCTGCCACCGGGTGCTGCGCCGGGGCTCCGGCGGCATGCTGGAGCGGGCGGTCAACTGGCTGCTGGGGCGGACCGAGGCCGTCTACCGCGCCGCCCTGCGCGCCGTGCTGGGCTTTCCGCTGGTGGTGGTGGCGCTGGCGCTGGTCATCGCGGGCTCGGCCGGCTGGCTCAGCGGGCAGGTGGCGCGCGAGCTCTCGCCCCGCGAAGACCGCGGCGTGTTCTTCGTCTCGGTCACCGCGCCGCAGGGCTCGACCGTCGCCTACACCGACCGCGAGGTGCGCGAGGTCGAAGAGCGCCTGCAGCCCCTTCTGGAAAGCGGCGAGGCCACGCGGATCTTCTCCATCGTCGGCTTCCGCGGCGAGACGCATCGCGCCTTCGTGGTCGTGCGCCTCTCGGACTGGAAGAGCGGCCGGCGCGCGTCCCAGGACATCGTCTCGAGCCTGATCCCGCAGATGACCTCGATCCCCGGCGCGCGGGCCTTCCCGATCCAGCCCTCGGGCCTCGGCCTGCGCGGCTCGCGCACGCCGCTGCAGGTCAAGGTGCTGGGGCCGGACTTCCTGTCGGTGCAGGAATGGAGCGTCACGCTCCTCGAGGCGATGCAGGGGATCGAGGGGCTCGAGAACCTCGAGACCGACTACGAGGAGACCCAGCCCGAGCTGCGCATCGAGGTCGACCGGGCGCTGGCCGACGACCTCGGGATCTCGATCGAGGACATCGGCGCCACGCTGCAGACCTTCTTCGCCGGCCGCGAGGTGACCGGCTGGATCGAGCGCGGGCGCGAATACCCGGTGATCCTGCAGGCGCGCGAGGATGTGCGGCGCACGGCCGAGGATCTCGGCTCGATGTATGTGCGCTCGGGCTCGACCGGGGCGCTGGTGCCGATCTCGGCGCTGGTGCGATCCTCGGAGGGCTCGGCCTCGCCCGAGCTTGCGCGCTTCAACCGACTGCCGGCCATCGAGATCTCCGGCTCGCTGGCGGACGGCATGGACCTGGGCGCGGCCATCGACGCGGTGCAGGCCGCCGCCGCCCAGGTGCTGCCCCCCGAGGCGCAGATCGCCTTCGACGGCCAGAGCCGGGAGTTCCAGGAGACCTCGGGCGGGGCGGTGTGGACCTTCGTCTTCGCGGTGCTGGTCGTCTATCTGGTGCTGGCCGCCCAGTTCGAGAGCTTCGTGGACCCGTTCGTGATCCTGATGACGGTGCCGCTGGGGCTGACCGGGGCGCTGGCCACGCTGTGGCTGACCGGGCAGTCGCTCAACATCTACACGCAGGTGGGTCTGGTGCTGCTGGTCGGATTGATGGCCAAGAACGGGATTCTGATCGTCGAGTTCGCCAACCAGCTGCGCGACGAGGGCTATTCGGTGCGCGAGGCGGCGCTCGAGGGCGCGGTCGCCCGTCTGCGGCCGGTGATGATGACGGTGATCTCGACCCTGCTGGGCGCCCTGCCGCTGGTGGTCTCGACCGGCGCGGGCGCCGAGGCGCGGGCGGCGATCGGCTGGGTGATCATCGGCGGCTTCGGCGCGGCCTCGGTGCTGACGCTGTTCCTGACGCCGGTGCTCTACGACCTGCTGGTCCGCTTCACCCGCCCCCGCACCGCCGTCGCGAAGGAGTTGGAGCAGGCGCTGGCCCAGGATCCGCGCACGCCGGCGGAGTAGGGTCGAGACCTTCTCCGCCGCCGCCCGCTTCAGCCATGGCGAGCGTCGCCGCGACCGATTCTGACGCGCCCGCCGGCCCTGGGCTCGGATGCCTGCCCCTTGGGTTTGAGCGGCGAACCGGGCGCGCCCCCCCGCACGGCGGGAAGGTCCCGGCGCCTTCGGCAATCGGACTGCAGGCGCCCTGCGGGCGGGCTTGGCTGCGTCGCGCCTTAGGCGCGCTGGGTTGCGTCGCGCCTTGGGCGCGCTGGGTTGCGTCGCGCCTTGGGCGCGCTGGGTTGCGTCACGCGCGGGATGGGCGGGCGCGTCAGAACGGGCAGGGGGCCTCGAGTTGTAGTGGCGCGCCGCCCACCGGGTGGCGCAGGTCCAGCTTTCGGGCGTGGAGCATCAGCCGCGGCGCCGCGGCGAACACCCCGTCGTCTGCATAGAGCGCATCGCCCAGGATCGGGTGGCCGAGCCAGAGCAGGTGCGCGCGCAGCTGGTGGCTGCGCCCGGTCAGCGGCCGCAGGGCGAGGCGCGCCGCGCCGTCGGGCGCGGGCTCGGCCAGCCGTTCGATCACCTCCCAGTCGGTGACGGCGCGGCGCCCGGCGGGGTCCGGGCGCTGGCGCGGGCGCTGCGGCCAGTCGGTGGCGAGCGGCAGATCGACGGTTCCGGCATCCGCCTGCGGCTGACCCGCGACGATGGCCTCGTAGAGCTTGGCGGCATGGCGACGCTCGAACTGCAGGCCCAGGTGGCGCTGGGCGTGAGGCGTGCGGGCCAGCACCAGGACGCCCGAGGTGTCCATGTCCAGCCGGTGCACGATGCGGGCGCCGGGATAGGCGGCCTCGGCCCGGGCGGCCACGCAATCGGCGAGCTCCGCCTCCCGCCCCGGCACCGTCAGCAGGCCCGAGGGCTTGTCCACCGCCAGCAGCTGGTCGTCGACATGGATCACCGGCAGCCCCGGCGGCGGCTCATAGCGCAGCGGCCGCAATGGCGGCAGGACGAAGCCGCTCACCTGGGCGCCCGGCTGCGTGACGGGACGAGGCCCGGGGCGACGGCGCAGGTCTGCGCGTGGACGAGCGCCGTCTGCGCGCCCGGGCCGGACGGGGGAAGCCCCTCGCCGAGCAGCACGGGGATGGAGGCGGGCACGACGTCTTCGATCAGCCCTTGCGCGAGGAACGCCTGCACCAGACGGCCGCGGTCGACACAGGGCGGCCGCCAGCCCTCGGCCGCCGCCTTCGGCGCAACGAGCGGAGCGGCGGCGTTGGGGCCGGGCGAGGCGGTGGGCATGGCGCGGACTCCGGGTCGGGCAAGGCGCTGCGGTCGCCTTCTCTCCCCTCCCGGGAGCGGAAGGGTCAAGGGGCGCAGGCATTGCCGGAGGCGCGACCGGCGCGCTTGCACCCCGCGCCCCCGCTGGCGGCGAGCGCGCGGCGGGGGCGTGGGCGGCCCCGGTTCCCACCCCGAGCCGACCCCCGGGGCGTTGCCCGACGCCGCCGCTGGAGACCCGCGCCATACGCGCCGCGCCCGCAATGCGCCGCGAGCGGGACCTCGCCACCGGCGCCTGGTCCGACGCGGCGCCTCCCTGCCTCCCCCGCCGCGGCGCCGTCGGCGGGGCGGGACGCGCGCCTTGATCCGCGCCCTCGCCATCGCCATTATCCGCCCGACCAGAACATACGCGCGGGTATGCCGCGCGAGCCCCAGGGAGCCTCTCATGTCCATGCAGCGCGTCGCCCTCGCCAGCCGTCCAAATGGCTGGCCCACCGTCGACAACTTCAGCCTCGAGGAGGCGCAGACGCCCTCGCCGGGGCCGGGCCAGTTCCTGGCGCGCACGGTGTGGCTGTCGCTCGATCCCTACATGCGCGGGCGGATGGACGACGGCCCCTCCTACGCCAAGCCGGTCGAGATCGGCGGCACCATGGAGGGGGGCACCGTCTCGGAGGTGATCGACTCCAACCACCCCGACTACAAGCCGGGCGACATCGTGGTGGGACGGCTCGGCTGGGCCACGCACGGGGTTTCGGACGGTCAGGGGGTGCGCAAGGTCGATCCGGCGATCGCGCCGATCTCGACCGCGCTGGGCGTGCTGGGCATGCCCGGGCACACCGCCTATGTCGGCCTGAACCGGATACTCGACGCGAAGCAGGGCGAGAGCATCTGCGTCTCCGCCGCCTCGGGCGCCGTGGGCGCGCTGGTCACCCAGCTCGCCAGGATCAAGGGCATGACCGTGGTCGGCGTCGCCGGCGGGCCCGACAAGTGCGCCTACGTCACCGATGAGCTCGGCGCCGACGCCTGCATCGACCACCGCGCCGCGGCGGACGGCAAGGAGATGGCGAAGCTGCTGAAGGAGGCCGCGCCGGGCGGCTTCGACTGCTATTTCGAGAACGTCGCGGGCAAGACGCTCGAGGGCGTGGTCCCCAACATGCGCGAGTTCGGGCGCATCGCGATCTGCGGGATGATCTCGCTCTATTCCGGCAACACCATGGGCGACCAGAACCAGCTGCCGTGGATCTGGCGCTCGCTGCTGGTCAAGAAGATGCGCGCCCAGGGCTTCATCGTCACCGACCACATCGACATGCTGCCCGCCTTCCTCGAGGAGGTCGGCCCGCTGGTGAACTCCGGCAAGGTGAAGTTCCGCGAGACGGTCACCGAAGGGCTCGAGAACGCCCCCGAAGCCTTCCTCGGCCTGCTGCGCGGCGAGAACTTCGGCAAGCAGCTGGTGCGCGTGGGCGCCGATCCGTCGTGATCGGCCTCCGATCGCCTTTGCAGAGGGGGACGCGCGCATGAGCCATGTCTGGCTGATCCGCCACGGGCAGGCCTCGTTCGGGGCCGACGACTACGACAAGCTCTCCGACCACGGCATCCGCCAGGCGCGGATGCTGGGCGAGTGGCTGGCCGCCCGGGACATCCGCCCGGCGCGGATGATGGTCGGCACGCTGAAACGCCAGCGCGAGACCGCGGAGGCGCTGGCCGAGGGCCTCGGCGGCGCGCCGGAGCCGATCGTGCACTCGGGCTTCAACGAGAACGACGCCGACAGCCTGCTGCGCGACTGGATCGCGGGCGGCAATCCGGCCCCCGACAAGGCCGAGCGCAAGACCTACTACCGCGCGATGGTCCAGGCGCTGATGTCGTGGCATCGGGGCGAGATCGACGGCTCGCAGTCCTTCGTGGACTATGAGGCGAACGTCGCCGACGCGCTGCGGCAGGCGGCCGAGGGCACGGATCGGCCGGTGTTCTGCGTCTCCTCGGGCGGGACCATCGGGCAGATGGTGCGCACGATCCTGCACTCGCCCCCCGAGATGGCGGCGCGGCTGCAGATGCAGGTGAAGAACAGCTCCTTCACCCGGCTGGCCGGGCGGGCGGAACGGCTGAGCCTGCTGAGCTTCAACGAGACGCCGCATCTCGATGACCAGCCGGACCTGATCACCTGGTCCTGACGGACCAGGGACGGGACGGGAGGCGCCCTGCGGGCGGGCCTGGTTGCGGGGCGCCCGGGTCGGGGGCTCGCCTGGACGTGTGAAGGCGGGAGCCTCCGGCGGGCTCCTGACTCACCCAAGAACAGGGCCGCGCCTGTCCTCCGGATCCGTCTCTCGCTGGTGATGCCTGAGCGACTCGCCCGACCCGGTCAAGGACAAGCCCCTTCGGGGTCGCTGCGCGATCCTGGACCGGGGCGGACGAGTCGCTCCTTACGGCATCAGCGAGAGACGGCTCCGGAGAACAGGCGCTTTGCGGCGGCTGCTGGCGGGGCGCCAGGGGCGTGGCGAGCGTTCCGGGGAGCCGCGGGTGGGAGCGGCGTTGGCGGCGAGGGGGGCGTCAGGCGGGCTTCAGGTCGATCACCGGCGTGCCGTCGACGCAGTCGAGGCCGCGGACGAACAGGGTCGTGGCCTCGATGCGCACGAGGCTGACCTCGGAGGCGGCGATGGGGTTGGGGCGCATCGGGGAGCGAAGGGCAAAGGTCCCGCGCACCGGGCTCTCGCCGCGGCGGCGCTGGGTGGCGAGGTCGCGGCGGGCGAGGTGCATCCAGTAGAGGACCAGCAGGCGCTCGCGCTCCGCCACGCCCTCGAGCAGGGGCGCCCAGCGGGGGGCGAGCTCGATCCGGCACTCGGGACCGGCCTCGGGGTCGCCGCGCTTGGGGCAGTCGCGGGGCTCGGCCCAGGGGGTGCGGATGCGGCCGAGGAACCACAGCTGGGCGTCGGCGGTCCGGGGCGGCTCGATCGTGCGCTCGCCGGGGCGGACGGCGCCGAAGGGGAGGGGGGCGTCGATCATCGGGCGGTCTCCTGGACGGCTTGGGGCGCGCCCTCTCCTCCCACGTCCTCGGGCGCGATGGCCACCGTCTTGACGATGGCGTGGACGGGCAGGCCGGGGGCCAGCGCCAGGGACTGGGCCGAGCGGCGGGTGACGCGGGCCAGCACCACCCCCGCCCGCGTGCGCACCGAGACGATGGCGCCGGGGCCCTGACCGGGGTGCACCGCCTCGACCACGCCGGGCAACACGTTGAGGGCCGAGATCCCGCGCGGCGCCTCGAGCGAGAGCATCACCTCGGAGGCGGCCACGCGCACCCGCAGCGCCGCCCCGACGGCCTGCGGGACGCGGGGCAGGAACAGGCGGTCGCCGGCGGCGTCGAGCTCGCTCAGACCGTCCGCGTGATGGGCGACGACGCGGGCCTCGAGCACCGCGCCCACGCCGCGCACGCCTGTGGGGGCCACCGAGGGGTCGCCCAGCACCTCCGCCGCCGGCCCCTGACGGATCACCCGTCCGTCCTGCAGCGCCACCACGGTGGTCGCCAGCCGCGCCACCTCGGCCGCGGAGTGGGAGACGTAGAGGATCGGGGCCGCCGCCTCATCGCGCAGACGCTCGAAATAGGGGAGGATCTCGGCCTTGCGCGCCTCGTCGAGCGCGGCCAGCGGCTCGTCGGCGAGGATCAGGCGGGGGGAGGCGAGCAGCGCGCGCCCGATCGCCACCCGCTGCTTCTCGCCCCCCGAGAGGGCGCCGGGGCGACGCTCGAGCAGGGGCCCGAGGCCCAGCATCTCGACGACGCGGTCGACCTCGGCCCGGGGCGCGCGGCGCGGCGCGAACCAGCGGCCGTAGAGGAGGTTGCGCCGCACGCTCAGGTGGGGGAACAGCCGCCCCTCCTGGAAGACGTAGCCCAGGCGCCGGCGGTGGGGGGGCAGGGTCACGCCGCGGGCGGTGTCGAGCAGGACCCGGCCGTCGACCTCGACCCGGCCCTCTTCGGGGGCGAAGAGGCCCGCGACGGCGTTCACGATGCTGCTCTTGCCCGAGCCGGAGCGGCCGAACAGGACCGTGATCCCCGGCGGCGCCTCGAAGGCCGCATCGAGGGCGAAGGCGCCGAAGCGGTGGCGGAGGGAGACCGAGAGCATCAGGCGCCCCGCACCCGCGCCGCGACGCGGACCGCCACCCATTCCGAGACCAGCAGCGCGCCCATGGCGACGGCGACCGAGACGCCGGCGAGCGCCAGGGCCTGGGACTCGCCGCCCGGGGTCTGGAGGAAGGCGTAGATGGCGCTGGGCAGGGTGCGCGTCTCGCCGGGGATGTTGGAGACGAAGGTGATCGTGGCGCCGAACTCGCCCATCGCCTTGGCGAAGGCCAGCACCGCGCCCGCCACGATCCCCGGCAGGATCAGCGGCAGGGTGACGGTGGCGAAGACCCAGGCGCGCGAGGCGCCCAGCGTGCCGGCGGCCTGCTCGAGCCCGGGGTCCACCGCCTCGATCGACAGGCGGATGGCGCGGACCATCAGCGGGAAAGCCATCACCGCGGCCGCCAGCGCCGCGCCGGTCCAGCGGAAGGCGAGCACGATGCCGAGCTCGGCCAGCAGGCTGCCGACCGGGCCGCGGGTTCCGAAGGTCATCAGCAGCAGCCAGCCGGTGACCACCGGCGGCAGCACCAGCGGCAGGTGCACCAGCACGTTGAG
This sequence comes from uncultured Albimonas sp., assembly GCF_963977235.1. Classification (NCBI taxonomy): domain Bacteria; kingdom Pseudomonadati; phylum Pseudomonadota; class Alphaproteobacteria; order Rhodobacterales; family Paracoccaceae; genus Albimonas; species uncultured Albimonas sp. Next base: position 72,685 of record NZ_CAXBOD010000003.1, on the reverse strand, counting down.
CAGCCCGCGCCCCGCAAACCGCCAGCGCGCCAGCGCATGGGCCGCCAGCAGCGCGAAGGGCAGCGAGCCCGCCGTCGCCCAGGCCGAGACCTTCAGCGAGAGGGTCAGCGCCGCCAGCGCCTCGGGACCGGGGAGCCAGCTCACCGGCGGCTCAGCCGTCCGCGCCGGGGGCGCGGGGGGGCGGGATCACCGCGAAGCCCTGGCGCTCGAAGGCGACGCGGGCCGCTGGGCCCTGCAGGAAGGCGAGGAACCGGTCGGCGGCGGGGTTCTCGGGCCCGGCCAGGCGGGCGACGGGGTAGACGATGGGCGGGTGCGAGTCCTCGGGGAACGTGGCGACGACGCTCACCCGGTCCTCGGCGACCGCGTCGGTGGCGTAGACCACGCCCAGCGGCGCCTCGCCCGCCGCCACCAGCGCGAGCGCGGCGCGCACGTTGTCGGTCTGCGCCACGCGGGGGGCGAGGGCTTGCCACTGGCCCAGGCTTTGCAGCGCGGCCTTGCCGTAGATGCCGGCGGGGACCGCCTCGACCAGCGCCATGGCGAGCCGGCCCTCGCCGATCAGGGCGGCCAGATCGGAAAGCGCGACGGGGGCCGCGTCGGCGCCGGGGGCGACCAGCACCAGGGTGTTGCGCAGCAGGTCCACGCGCGTCCCCTCGACCAGCAGGCCGTCCGCCTCCAGCCGGTCCATCCAGGCGGTGTTGGCCGAGACGAAGACCTCCGCCGGCGCCCCCTGCTGGATCTGGCGGGCCAGCGCCGAGGAGGCGGCGAGCGAGACCCGCGCCGTGTCGCCCGTCTCCGCGGCGAAGGCCGCGGCGATCTCGTCCATGGCGTTCTTCAGGCTGGCGGCGGCGAAGACCGTGGTCTCGCCCGCCCGTGCCGCTGGCGCCGCCGCGGCCAGCGCCAGCGCCGCGCCCAGCGCGAGGGCGGCGAAGCGGGGGCGGGGGCGGGGTCGGCGGACGGGCATGGCGGCCTCCGGAGCAGGGCGATATGGTTCACCGGGAATATCGGTGCGGGCGCGAGACGGCGCAAGCGTCATGTTTCGCCGGGGGCGGTCCGCATCATCGCCTGCAGACGGGCGGCGTGGGGGGCGCCGGCGGCCTCGGCCTGGGCCTCGAGCGCGCGATACTCGGCCAGCACGGCGCGGCCCGCCTCGGTCACCGCCGCGCCGCCGCCGCGGGCGCCGCCGCGGGTGCTGCGGACCAGCGGCTCGCGGAACATGGCGTTGAGCGTCTCGACCAGCTGCCAGGCGCGCTTGTAGCTCATCCCCATCTCGCGGCCCGCGCCGGCGATCGAGCCGGTGGCCGCGATCCGCTCGAGCAGCTCGGCCTTGCCGGGGCCGATCATCGCGTCGGGGCCGAAGACGATGCGGATGCGAAAGCGGGGCGGCTGGGACATGGGGCGGAGGATGGACCGGCCGGGCGGGGCGGGGCAAGACGGGGGGCGAGCGCGCCTCGCCGCCGCTGCGCCCTTGCCCCGCGGCGCGCCAGCGGCGATGGATGGGCGCAAGACGCCACACGCGCCGCCCGGCGGCGCGCCCAGAGAAGCCGCGGGGCCTGTTCCCCGCGCCCAGGGATCTTGGAGGAGCCCCCGATGTCAGACCTTCCCGAAACGATGCGCGTGGTCGAGATCTCCGAATTCGGCGGCCCCGAGGTGCTGGTCCCCGGGACCCGCCCCCTGCCGACTCCGGCCGCCGGCGAGATCCTGATCCGCGTCGCCGCCGCCGGCGTGAACCGCCCCGACGCCCTGCAGCGCGCCGGCAACTATCCGGTGCCGCCGGGCGCCTCGGACCTGCCGGGGCTCGAGGCCGCGGGCACGGTCGCGGCGCTGGGCGAGGGCGTCGGCCGCTGGAAAGTGGGCGACAAGGTCTGCGCGCTGCTGCCCGGCGGCGGCTACGCCGAATACGCGACCACCCCGGCCGATCACGCGCTGCCGGTCCCCGAGGGCCTGTCGATGGAGGCCGCCGCCTGCCTGCCCGAGACGGTGTTCACCGTCTGGATCAACGCCTTTCAGCGCGCCGGCCTGACGGGCGGCGAGAGCTTCCTGGTCCACGGCGGCAGCTCGGGCATCGGCTCGACCGCGATCCAGCTGGCGACCGCTCGGGGTTGCCGCGTGTTCACCACCGTGGGCAACGCCGAGAAGGCCGAGTTCTGCCGCAAGCTCGGGGCCGAGGCCGCGATCAACTACCGCGAGCAGGATTTCGTCGAGGAGGTGAAGGCCCTGACCGACGGCCGCGGCGTCGACGTGATCCTGGACATGGTGGGCGGCGACTACATCAACCGGGACATCAAGGCGCTGGCCGACGACGGGCGGCTGAGCTTCATCGCCTTCCTCGGCGGCCCCAAGGCCGAGGTGAACTTCGCCCAGGTGATGATCCGCCGCCTGAAGATCACCGGCTCGACCCTTCGCCCCCGCTCGGTCGCCTTCAAGGCCGAGACCGCCCGCGAGATCGAGACCGAGGTCTGGCCGCTGGTCGCCTCGGGCCGCCTCGCCCCGGTGATCCACGCGCGCTTCCCGCTCGAGGAGGCCTCCAAGGCCCACGCGCTGATGGAGAGCTCGGCCCACATGGGCAAGATCGTCCTGACGCTCTGAGCGGGGGGCTGAGCGGGGGGCTGAGCGAGGGGCCGGGCAGGGGGCTGAGCGGAGGGGCCGCGGCGCGAGGGCGCGCGGCGGCCTCAGTCTTCGGGCGGATGGATGGCGGCGATCGCCTCGCGCAGGCGTTCGGACGGCTCGGGAAGATCCATCGCGTCGGCTTCGCGCTGGGCCCAGATCAACACCCGGATGAGCGCGAGACGTCGGCGGGCGCGTTCGTCGTCGGTCTCGCCGTGGGAAGCGGCTGGCTGGTTGGGAGTGCGACTCAAGCAGGCGTCCCGTGGTATCTGCGGGACGGTCTGCGGCCACATGGCGCGGGACAATCCCTTGGTTTCATCCCAAGCGGGGCGACGGATACGCGGCAAGACGACGTTGCGTAACCCTATCGCCTCCCACTTTGATGTTCCACATCGGTGGTTGAATCTCAACCCATCGTGAACATCCTGCGGCTGCGGCTTGTCCGATCTGTCGCGGCGGCGGGACCGGTCTGCGATGGCAGGGGGGCCTTTCCTCGGCGTCGCAAAGCGACTATATCACAGCGTCCTCCCTATCAGAACAGGGTCGGCCGCCGGGAAACCGGATGCGGCCGGGTTCTTCGGAACCGAGGATGACGTCTTGCCGGGAGAGGACCTGAAACCGATGAGCGATTCGCTGCCGCTGATGCCGAAGGCCACCGCCGTCTGGCTGGTGGACAACACGACCCTGACCTTTACCCAGATCGCCTCTTTCTGCGGTCTGCATGAGCTTGAGGTCAACGGCATCGCCGACGGCGAGGTCGCCCAGGGCATGAAGGGTTTCGACCCGGTGGCGAACAATCAGCTGGCGCAGTCCGAGATCGACCGCTGCGAGAAGGACCCGACCCTGCGCCTGCGCCTGAAACGCACCCAGGCCATGGAAGGCGAGGCCCGCCGCAAGGGTCCCCGCTACACGCCCCTCTCCAAGCGGCAGGAGCGTCCGGCCGCGATCGCCTGGCTGGTGCGCTACCACCCCGAGGTGTCCGACGGGCAGATCTCGAAGCTGGTGGGCACCACCAAGCCGACGATCCAGTCGATCCGCAACCGCACCCACTGGAACGCCCAGAACATCCAGCCCGTCGACCCGGTCGCCGTGGGCCTCTGCTCGCAGTCCGAGCTCGACGAGGCCGTGCGCAAGGCCGCCGAGCGCAAGCGCCGCGAGCGTGAGGAGGTCATGTCCCACGAGGAGCGGATGTCCCTGCTCTCGACCGACGAGAGCCTCGCCGCCCGGCCCGAGCCGCGGATGCCCTCCAACATCTCGGGGCTCGAGAACTTCTCGCTGGTCGATTCCCGCGACGACGAGGACAACCGCCGCGTCGACCCGCGCGAGACGCTGGACCCCGACGCGCTGTTCAACCTGCCCGGCGGCGGGTCCGACGACGACGACGAGGACGACCAGCCCCGCTGATCGCCGCCCCGGCAGGCGCGCTCGGCGTCGAACGCCCGGCCTCGCGGCCGGGCGTTTCGCGTTTGAAGGGGCGGCTTCGTCGGCGGTCAGTGCCCGCAGGTCTGGCGCATCGCCGCGACCCCCCAGGCGGTGCCTTCCAGCGAGAAATCCGCCGCGACTCCGTCGGGACCGATCAGGCGCATCCGCTGGCCCGCGGCCATGGCGTCGAGCAGCCGGCGCGCCTCGACATGGGGCGAAGACCACAGGCTGTCCTGCTCGAGGCTCGCCACGAAGGGCAGCACGAACTTGCGGCTGCCCAGGTTCAGCAGCACCTCGATGCGCAGGCCGAAGGTCTCGCTCCCGTCGCGGGGCAGGGCGTCGCCGGGATAGCCGCGCAGGGCGAAGGCATAGCCGCGGACGTCGCGCAGGCAGACCGCGTGGAACCGGGTGCGGCCGTCCTCGGCGATCCCGCTCAACTCGCTGGCGTCCGAGAGGCGCACGGGCTCCCAGCCGCCGTCCGCCTCGGCGGGCGCTGCGAAAAACCAGGCGGCGACCGTCATGGCCGCGATCAGACCAGCCTTGGACATGGAACCCGTCGCGCGAGGCGCCTCCGTCTGCGCCGGCCGCGCGCGGATCGCGCCGCGCCGCACCGGCGGGATGCCTAAACTTTGACGCGAACAGTCTTAAGAAAGAATTGAACGGCGGCCGGCTGGATGCGGGTCCCGCTCGCCGAGCCGAGCCGAGCCGAGCCGAGCCGAGCCGAGCCGAGCCGAGCCGAGCCAAGCCGAGCCGCGCCGGGGTGCGCCGGGCGCGTCGGAGCTCGTCTGAGCGCGGCGACAACCCTCGTCGCCGGCCGCTCCGCCGGGGCGCCTCGCCCCTCCCCGCCCGATCCGGGCCCGCGGACTCCGGATCTCGCAAGCCCCGCAATCCGAGCCTGCAACCTCCGCCGCCCGGCCCACGTCGACGCCGGCGAGACCTGCGCAACACCCGCCCCCGCCTGCAACGCGCCGCGAGCCGAACCGTTGTCCCGGGCGCGGCCGCCGACGCGGCGCCTCCCTCACAACGGGAAAGGGCCGCGCCCGGAGGCGCGGCCCTTGTTCCTCTCCTCGAGCGCGCGGCTCAGTGCAGCTTGGCGCCCACGGTGGCGATGCCCTCGTCGGTCAGGCGCGCGCGCGCCTCGGGCGACATCGCGTCCTTGAGGACCTCCGAGGTCGCCTCGACCGCAACCCGGATCGCCTCGTTGCGCACGGCGCGCACCGCGCTCTCCTCGGCGGCGCCGATCTGCTCCTCGGCCGACTTCAGGCGGCGGGCGATCGAGACCTCGAGGTCCTTCTTGGCCTGGACCGCGGCGTCCTCGGCCTCGGTGCGGGCGTGGGCGACGATGTCGGCGACCTGGCCCTCGACCTCTTTCTGCTTGCGCTCGTAGGAGGCCAGCAGCGACTGGGCTTCCTCGCGCAGGCGGCGGGCCTCGTCGAGCTCTTCCTTGATCCGCAGGGCGCGCTTGTCGAGCGCCGCGGCGATCTTCTTGTGAACGCCCGTGTACCACAAGACGCCGATGAAGATGACGAAGGCGACGAAGACGACGAAGTTGGAGTTATGCCACATGGCTTCAGCCCTCCACGCGCTTGGACACGGCCGCGTTCAGCGAGGCCGGGTCGGCGGCGCCCGGCGCCACGGCCTCGGCCAGCGCCGCGGCGACGTCCTGGGCCACTTCCTTCACCGCGGCCGACGCCTCGGCGCGGATCTCGGAGATGCGGGCCTCGGACTCGGCGGTCTTGGCCGAGATCTCGGCGTCGGCCTTGGCGATGGCGGCGTCGATCTCCTTCTGGATCTCGGCCTTGGTCGCGTCGGCGATCGACTGCGCCTCGGAGCGGGCGTCGGCCAGCGCCTTCTGCCAGGCGGCTTCGGCCTCCTCGGCGCGGCGCTTGAAGTCGGCGGCGCGGTCGAGGTCGTCCTCGACGGCGTCATGACGCTCCTCGATGATGCCGCCGATGCGCGGCAGCACCACGCGGGTGAACATCAGGTAAAGGACGACCAGCGTCACCACCAGCCAGAAGATCTGGGAGGGGAAGGAGGCGAGATCGAGCTGGGGAAGGCCGGACGACCCGTGATCGCCGCCGTGCTCGACGCCCTCCTCGATGCCGACGCCTACGGCCTCGGTCGCGGCCTGCGCGGCTGTGAAGAACAGACCCATCGGTCTCTCCCGGGCTCGGGCCCCGTGGGCGGCGCGCGGATGCGCGGCGGCGCGGCGGGGCGGAAACTGGCGCCGCGCGGCCGGCAGATCCGGCCGCGCGGTTGTTCGTCAGGGGCGCGCGCAGGCCCCGGGGCTCAGGCCCCGGCGCGGCGCGCCCGGGTCCCGATCACACCGCGAACAGCAGGAGCAGCGCGACGAGGAACGAGAAGATGCCGAGCGCCTCGGCGAAGGCCATGCCGACGAAGAGCATCGCCTGCTGCTCGCCCGCGGCGGCCGGGTTGCGCAGGGCGCCGGCCAGGTAGTTGCCGGCCACGTGGCCCACGCCGATGCCGGCGCCGCCCAGACCGATCGTGGCGAGGCCCGCGCCGATGTACTGGCCCATGTTCGCGATATCGCCTTCCATAGTCCTGGCTCCTTCGTAGTCCTGGAAGTCGTTGAGGGTGACCGGGGGGCGACCTCGCCGCCCCGGCCGGTCGAAACTCAGTGCATGTGCAGCGCGTCGTTGAGGTACACGCAGGTGAGGATCGTGAAGATGTAGGCCTGCACGAACGCCACCAGCAGTTCCAGCGCGAACATGCCGGTCATCGCCCCGATGGGGATGATGCCGGCGAGCCCCAGGGCCGGCACGAAGGCGGCGAACACCTTCAGAACCGCATGGCCCGCCATCATGTTGCCCGCAAGTCGGACAGAGTGGCTGAGGGGTCGCACGAAGTAGGAGATCAGCTCGATCAGGAACAGCACGCAGCGCAGCGCCACCGTGGGCGCGCTCTTCACCCAGAACAGGGTGATGAAGTGCGGACCGTGCTTCACGAAGCCGATCACCGTGACCGAAATGAACACGGTCAGGGCGAGCACGCCGGTGACCGCGATATGCGAGGTCGTGGTGAACGACGCCGGGATCAGCCCCGACACGTTCGAGATCATGATGAACACGAACACGGTGAAGATGTAGGGGAAGTACTTGGCCCCCTCCTCGCCGAGGATGTCGGCCACCATCTTGCGGATGAACATGTAGAGGCTCTCGGCCACCGACTGCATCCGGCCGGGGACCAGCGTCGCGTTGCGCGTGGGCAGCGCGAACAGGGCGAAGGCGATCAGCACGCCGATCGCCAGCCACAGCGTCTGGTTGGTGACCGTGAACAGACCCAGGCTCTCGTCCCCGAAGAGGGGCGTCACCTTGAACTGGTCCATGGGATGGGCTTCGATGCCGCCCGAGCTCGCGCCTTCAGCTCCGCCTGCCACGTTCAGCGTCCCTCGTCCTGCGGCGCGCGCGCGCCTTCAGCCTCGTCTGAACCCCGGCCGCCCTCTGCGGCCCGGGCCTGGTTCTTGCGCTGCAGCTCCTTGGCGGACTGCAGCATGACCCTGATCCCTGCGGCGAACCCCGCCAGGACCAGAACGATCATGAACAGGGGGCCCGTGCCGAACAGCTCGTCGAGCCCCCATCCGATCGCCAGTCCCACCGCGATGCCCGCGGTCAGGTCGATGACCATTCGCCACGCGAACTCGGCCCCTTCCCATCGCGCGACGTCGCGGCGAGGCCGCGCCTCGGCCTTGCGCCGGTCGCGGATCGCCTTGAGCTTCGCATCGATGTCCGAGAGGCTGGCCCCCCGAGGGTCGGGATCGGTCACGTCTGTCCCCGTCGTGGCTGTCGCGCGGCGTCCGCCGCGTGTCGTCGCCGTCGTCCGGGTCCGGACGATCCGGTCACACCCTCAGCGGCCCCTCCTGCCGGTCCGTCGCGGCCCTCTGGCCAGTCGGGCGGACACTAGAAAGGGGAGGGGGGGGTGTCAAGCTGGGCAGGGTTCGGCCCGATCCGGGCCAGGTGTTTGCAAAGAATGAAGAAATCCGTTGATGCGACCGCACGGCGCAGCGCTTTGCGGCCCCCCGGCGCGCCCCGGGTCCGAGCCTCGCAGGATTCGCGCCGCCCGAGACGCCGTTCCAGCGCTTTCGCAGGCGCCGCGGAGAAGGTCCCTCCGATCCCGTGCGCGGCCCCTCCCGAGCCGCGTCCGCGCCGCCTGAGGGCGTAGCGCCGAGGGGGGCGGGCGGCCGCTTCGGAACGCCGCGTCCGGGCGGAGCCGTCTGCGGCCCCCGCGCTCAGGGTGTCGGCCCGGCCGGGATCCTCCCGCCGGCGCGACGGCGACTTGCACCCGTTGGCGACCGCGAGCCCGCGGTTCGGCGCCCGTTGGAGCCGTCCGGATCAGGCGGCGTCGGACCGTCCAGGCTGGGTCAGCGGCGCGCGGCGGCCGCAGAGGCGCGCCTTGGGCGCGGCGCAGACCGCGCGGCGCGGCGGGGCCGAGACGACGGTCTCGGGGTCCAGAGCCGCGGCGGTCGGGGCCTCGGGGGCGAGCGGTTCGCCGTCGGGGACCGCGGGACACAGCGGCCACGGCGCCGTCTTGAAGGCGGCGGGCTCGAAGTCGGCGGGCGAGACCTGGCCGGCCCCTCCCAGAGCGGCGCGCAGGGCGCCGCGGCGGCTGACGAAGGCGTGGAACATGGTCGATCCTCCGGCTCGGATGCGGACGGGCCGGGCGGCGAGGCTCGCCCCCCTCGTCTCCTGTCACGCACGACCCCTCCCCATTCCGTTGCAGGCTGCGCGCCGATGGGGGCGATTCCGGGGCCGGGGTTGGGCGGCGCCCGGGTGGCGCCCCGCCCGCGGCGACGCCGCGGTTGCCTGCCGCGAGCCACGGCAATAGACCCCGCGCCATGAGCGACCGGCACAACATCAAGGGCGACGACAGGCTGGCGGCCTCGGCCGGGGCGGCGGCGGTGGCCGTGGCCCTGATGCTGGCGGGCCTCAAGCTGTGGGCCCTGCGCGAGACCGGCTCGCTGGGGGTTGCGGCCAGCCTGGCGGACTCGGCCATCGACGCGGTCGCTTCGCTGGCCGGGCTCGCCGCGGTGCTCTACGCTTCCAAGCCCGCGGACGAGGAGCACGCCTTCGGCCATGGCTCGGCCGAGGACCTGGCCTCGCTGGGGCAGGCGGGGCTGGTGGCGATCTCGGCCCTGCTGATCGGCTGGCGGGCGATCGAGCGGCTGCTGGCCGACGCCCCCTCGCCGCTGGCGCGCGAGACGCTGGGCATGGGGGTGATGGCGGTGTCGATCGTCGCGACCCTGGCGCTGGTCTGGTGGCAGCTGCGGGTGGCGCGGCGCACCGGCAGCCCGGTCGTGGCGGCGGATTCGCTGCACTACATGTCCGACCTGCTGCCCAACTTCGGCGCGATGGCGGCGCTGGCGGCCTCGGCCTGGTTCGGGTTCGCCGATCTCGACTCGCTGGTGGGGCTGGCGGCGGCGGGGCTGCTGCTGGCGGGGGCCTACCGGGTGGCGCGGCGCGGCTGGCGGGCGCTGATGGACCACGGCGCCGACGCCGAGACGGTGCGCCGCCTCAGGGCGATCGCCGACGCGCATCCGGGGCTGGCGGGCTATCACGACCTCAAGACCCGCACCGCCGGCCGGCGCCTGTTCGTGCAGATCCATATCGAGCTGCCGGGCGATCTCCCCCTGCGCGAGGCGCACGACATCGGCGCCGCGCTGCGCCACCGGATGCTGGACGCGTTCCCCGAAGCCGACGTCATCGTCCACAAGGACCCGGTCTGAGGCGGGGGCGGCGCGCGCGGGGGCGTCCGGGCTGGCCCGGGCTGGCCCGGGCTGGACGGCGCGCGGCTGCGGTCGTAACGGGTGAGGGGTTTCTCAGGGGGACAGGCCGGATGTCGCGTTTTGCAATCGCCGCGGGCCATGCCGCGACCGCAGAGGCCGGCGCAGTGGCGCTGCGGGCAGGCGGCTCGGCCGTGGACGCCGTGGTCGCGGCGGCCCTGGCGGCCTGCGCGGCCGAGCCGCTGCTCGCGGGGCTGTTCGGCGGCGGTTTCCTCGCGCTGCGCGAGGCCTCGGGCCGCGCGCGGATGCTGGACTGCTTCGTGCAGACCCCGCGCCGTCGCCTGCCCGAGCACGCCCGCGACCTGCGGGAGGTCGAGGCCGACTTCGGCGGCGCCCGGCAAAGCTTCCACATCGGCGCGGCCGCCATCGCCACGCCCGGCCTCGTCCCCGGCCTCGCCGAGGCGCACGCCCGCTTCGGCCGCATGCCCTGGCGCGAACTGGCAGGCCCCGCCATCGAGGCGGCGGGCAAGGGCCTGCCCTTCTCCGCCTTCCAGGCCGATGTCCTGCAGGTGATCGCCCCGATCTGCCGCGCCACCCCTGCCGCCCGCGCCCTGTTCTGCCCCGACGGCGAGACCCTGGCCCGCGCCGGCGAAACGCTGGCCAACCCCGCTCTGGCCGACGCGCTCGACGCCCTCGCCCACGAGGGGCCGCGGCTGTTCCAGGAGGGCGAGATCGCCGCAGCCCTCGCCGAGACCGCCTCCGCCGGCGGCCACCTGACCGCCGCGGACCTCGCCGCCTACCGCCCCCTGTGGCGCGAGCCGCTGCAGGCCGAGCGCGGCGCCGCGCGCCTGCTGCTGAACCCCGAGCCCTCGCTTGGCGGCACGCTGGTCGCCCTGGCGCTGCGGCTGGCCCCGACGGACGCCTCGGCCGTCGACTGGGCCCGGGCGCTCGCCCTGGTCGCCCGCGCGCGGGCCGAGGCGCTGGAGGCCGGGGGCGAGGCCGCCGTCCTCGCCCTGCTGGGCGAGGCGGAGGTCGAGCGGCTGCGGGCGCTGGCCGTCCGCGCGCAGTCGGTGCGCGGGACCACCCATATCTCGGCCGTCGACGCCTCGGGCATGGCCGCGGCGCTGACGCTCTCGAACGGCGAGGGCTGCGGGCTGGTCGTGCCGGGAACCGGGACCATGGCCAACAACATGCTGGGCGAGGCGGACCTGCTGCCGCTGGGGCTGGACGGCTGGAGCCCGGACACGCGGCTCGCCTCGATGATGGCGCCCACGGTGATGACCTGGCCCGACGGCAGCGTCGCGGCGCTGGGCTCGGGCGGCTCGAACCGGATCCGCTCGGCCATGGCCCAGGCCATCGCCCGGCTCGCCGACCGGGGCGAGGCGCTGGACCGCGCCGTCGCCGCCCCGCGCCTGCATGTGGAGCACGCCCCGCCCCCCGGCGATCCGGACGCCCCCGCCGGCCCCTCGATCGACTTCGAGGACCGCTTCCCAGAGTCTGAACGGGCCGACCTGCTGCGCGCCTTCCCCGCGGCTCGTCCCTGGCCGCAGGACAGCCTGTTCTTCGGCGGCGTTCACGCGGTGCGCCGCAACGCCAGGGGCGCGGTCGAGGCGGCCGCCGATTCCCGGCGCGACGGCGCCGTCCTGACCGCCTGAGGCCGGCCGCCGGCTTTACCCATACTTAACCCTGATCCGCGACCTTCGCGCTTCCGACCCCTTTGTCTGCGCGGAGGTTGCGACCGGGCATGTCCCCGTCACCCGCCCCCTCGGTGCGGCGGGGCGACCCGCATGAGGTCCTCCCCGCCGCCCCGTCCGACCGCTCGCGCCGTCCCCCGACGGAGCGGCTGGGCGCCTTGCTGGTGCGCGAGGGCGCGGCCTCCGAACTGTCGATCGCCGTGGCGCTGCGCCGCCAGCGCCGCTCCGGCGCGCCGCTGGGGGAGATCCTGGCCGCCCACGGCCTGGTCTCGCCCGAGGCGCTGGCCCGCGTGCTGGGCCGGCAGATGGGGATCGCGGCCGTGGACCTCGCGGCCGAGCCTCCCGATCCCGCGCTGCTGGCCGAAACCCCGCTGCAGGCGATCGTGACCTGGCGGGCCGTGCCGTGGCGGCGCGATGCCGGCGACCCGCGGCAGGTGACTCTGGTCAGCCCCGATCCCATGCGCCTGATGCGCGATCCCGAGGCGGCGCGGCGGGCCTTCGACCTGCCGCGCGACATCCGCCTGCGGGTGGCGATCTGCCCGCCCTCGGGGCTCGACGCCGCGCTGATGGCCGTGCCGGGGGAGCGGCGGGCGGCCCGCGCCGCAGGGCGGGCGCCGCGCAGCCTGTCGGCGCAGGGGCTCTCGTCGCCGCGGGCGCGGCTTGCGCTCGGCCTTGCGCTGCTCTCGGTCCCGGTCGCGGCGGCGCTCGCGCCCGGGCCGACCCTGGCGCTGGTGTTTCTGGTGGCGCTGGTCTTCAACGCCGCCAACATGGCGGTCCGCATCGCCGCCCTGTTCATGCGGCCCGAGCCGCCGCATCCTCCCCCCGCGGCCGAGGCGACGCTGCTGCCCTGCGTCACCCTGCTGATCGCCCTCTACAAGGAGCCTCAGGCCGCCCCCGGCCTGATCGCCGCGCTGCGCCGACTGGACTACCCGGCCGAGCGGCTGGACGTGATTCTCGCGGTCGAGGCCGACGATCCCGAGACCGTGGCCGCCATCGCCGCCGCCGACCCGCCCCCCTGGCTGCGGGTGATTCCCGCTCCGCCGGGCGGGCCGCGCACCAAGCCTCGGGCGCTGAACCACGCGCTCGACTTCGCGCGCGGCGTCATCGTGGGCGTCTACGACGCCGAGGACCGCCCCGACCCAGACCAGTTGCGCAAGGCGGTCGAGGGGTTCGCCCGCTCGCCCCCGCGCGTCGCCTGCCTGCAGGCGCGGCTGAAGATCTCCAACGGGGCGGAGGGTTGGGTAAGTCGCTGCTTCGCCATGGAATACGCGGCCTGGTTCCACCTTGTGCTGCCGGCGCTGACCCGACTGGGGGCGCCGATCCCGCTGGCGGGCACATCGCTGTTCATCCGCCGCCGGGCGCTCGAGCGGCTGGGCGGCTGGGACGCCTGGAACGTGACCGAGGATGCGGACCTCGGCGTGCGCCTGGCGCGCGCGGGCTTCGTCACCCGGATGATCGACTCCGACACGGGCGAGGAGGCCGTGACCCGCGCCGGCGCCTGGCTGCGACAGCGCTCGCGCTGGCAGAAGGGCTACCTGCAGACCTGGCAGATCCACATGCGCGACCCGCTGCGCCTGTGGCGCGACCTCGGCTGGCGGGGGTTCCTCGGCATGCAGGTGCATTTCGTGGGCGCGGGGGCGGCGTTCCTGTCGCAGCCGCTCTTCTGGACGGCGCTGTTCGCCTGGCCGCTGCTGGCCGGCGGCTCGGCGCTGCTGGCCCAGCCGGGGTGGGTGGTGCTGTCGCTGCTGGGGTTCATGCACGCGGGGCAGGGGATCCTGCTCGCCTCGGTGATGGTGGGGCTGCGACGGGCGGGCTGGCGGTCGAGCCTGCCGCGCGCGCTGCTGCTGCCGTTCTACTGGCCGCTGGCGACGCTGGCGGCGTTCAAGGCGCTGGTCGAATCCGTGACCGCGCCGGCCTACTGGGACAAGACCGGCCACGGCGCGGGCCCTGAGGTCGAGGGGGCGGCGCCGATCCGGCGCGCCGGCCCGGCCCGCCCGACGGGGGCCGAGCCCTCGGCCATGGCGCGGCGGCTTGCGAGACTCCGGGCGCTGCGAAGGTTGCGCCGAAGCGCCTGAAGGCTGGAGGCCCGGGGGCCGGGGCTCACCACTCCCAGCCGCCGCCCTCCATCCAGCGTTGGCGGCGCTTCTCGCCGATCAGGCAGTCGATCCGCGGCGCCCGGGCCTGGCCGCCGAGGCCGAGCTGCGCGGGGATCGGCGCCAGCCGCGCGGGCGTCGCGATGGAAGGCGGGGGGGCAAGGCGCGGCGCCGCGATCTCGAGGATCAGCTTGCGCCGGATGGTTTCGGGGAACTTCCCCTGCTCCCACAGCGGCAGCACGAAGCTCAGCGGTCCGCCGATCACGCAGTCCTCGTAGTAGATGTCGAGCTCGCGCAGGCTGAACGGCCCGTCGTTGGCCTTGATCATCAGCGGCAGCCCGTTGATCACCACGCCCGCCGCCACCGCCTCGTCCCGCGCCGCGGTCACCGGGCGCCCGGCGTTGTTGGGCCCGTCGCCGGAGATGTCGACGACCCGGCGCAGCCCCTCGAACCCGTTGCCCTCGAACGCGTCCAGCGCGTAGTCGATGGCCCCCGAGATCGAGGTGCCCACCGCCGCCGAGATCGGCCCCGCCGCCAGCCCGTCGGCGAAGGCGTTCGCCGCGCCCGGCCCGTCGAGCAGCGTCCACGCGCTGACCACGCCGCGCCGACCGGGGCCCGCCCATTCGAAGTATTTCACCGCGATCCGGCCAAGCAGCCCGCCCTCGATGGCGCGGATCACCTCCGGGTCGCGAAGGGCGGCGACGTAGCCGTCGCGCTGGATGCGCAGCTCCTCGATGTCCATCGAGCGGGAGATGTCGACCGCCAGCACCAGCTCGACATCGACCTCGAGGGGCGTCTGCGCCTGGGGCGCGCGCGGGGCGAGCGCCGCGGCGGCGGCGAGGATCAGGGCGAGGGCGGGGCGCGCGACGCTGAATCTCATGTCCGACGATAGGCGCCCGATCCCGCCGGGGGCAACGTCGCAGACCGCCCGGGCGCCCCCGCCTCACGCGGGCGAGAGCGGGCGGCGGCCCTCAGGGCCGGTGCAGCGCGTAGATCTGGACGCCCGCGCGCAGGTCGAGAGAGGCGTAGCGCAGGCCCACCCGTTCGAGCGTGCGGATCAAGGCCGCGTTGCCGGGGGCGGCCAGCGCCTCGATCCGGGCGGGGGTCTCGTCAGGGTCGGGCGGGCGCGACAGGGGGCGGCGGGTCACCGGGCTGCGCGAGATTGCGGGCCGGGCGAAGGCGGCGACCAGCACCGCGGCGGCGGCCTCGGCGCCCAGGGCCTCGCCGCGCTGGGCGGGGGCGATCAGCAGCGCGAGCCGCGGCGCCTCGGCCGAAGTTCCGGGGCTCAGGCCCGCGATCCCGGCCAGCCCCTCGCGCCCGCGCCGCTCGATGACCAGGGCCGCGGGCGCGCTGGCCGCGAGGCAGGCGCGCTGCTCCAGCGCCCAGGACTCGCCGAAACCGGAGGAGCGCGGGCCGCCGGCGCCGGCCATCGCCAGCGGATCGGAGAAGATCGCGTCCAGCGCCGACGCGTCAGCCGCGCCCGGCGCCCGAAGGCGCAGGCGAGGCGTGTCGAGCGGCAGGTCGAATGAGACGGTCATGCGTGCGAAGGTCGGTTGCCGGTTCGGAGGGGGAAAGGCTGGCTGGCGGCGCTGCCGGCAGGCTCCCGCGGCCGCCCGCCCCGGACTCACATAGGCGCGCTTGGCTCGACGGCGAGGCCGAGGGCGTCTGTCGTTGCGTGGATCCGGCGCCGACACGGGCGCCGCAGCGCCTGGCGCCGCTGGCGCACGGTCCCCGGTCAGGCCCGGGGCGGGCGCCTGTGGGGGCCGCGCCCGCGAGCCGGCGGACTCCCGCGGGAGGCAGGGGCGATCCCGGCCGGAGGGTCCGGCCGGGCAAGCGGCGCGCGGGAAAGCGCGCCGCGTGCGACGGTCGCGCCGCTCAGATGCCGCCGAGGCTGAGGTACTTGATCTCGAGGAAGTCCTCGATCCCGTACTTGGAGCCCTCGCGCCCCAGCCCCGACTGCTTGACGCCGCCGAAGGGCGCCACCGCGGTCGAGGGCAGGCCGTCGTTGACGCCGACGATGCCGTATTCCAGCGCCTCGGCCACGCGGAAGCAGCGGCCGATATCGCGGGAGTAGAAGTAGGAGGCGAGCCCGAACTCGGTGTCGTTGGCCATGGCCACCACCTCGTCCTCGGTCTCGAAGGCGAAGAGGGGGGCGACGGGGCCGAAGGTCTCCTCGCGCGCGACCATCATCTCCTGAGTCACGCCGGTCAGGACGGTGGGCGTGTAGAAGCTGCCGCCCAGCGCGTGGGGGAAGCCGCCGAACTCGATCTCGGCGCCCTTGTCGAGCGCGTCCTTCACATGCTCCTCGACCTTCTTCATGCCGGGGATGTCGATCATCGGGCCCACGGCCACGCCCTCGGCGAAGCCGTCGCCGACCTTCAGGTCATGGACCTTGGCGGCCAGCTTCTCGGCGAAGCGGTCGTAGACGCCCTTCTGCACATAGATGCGGTTGGCGCAGATGCAGGTCTGACCGGCGTTGCGGAACTTGGAGCCCATCGCCCCCTCGACCGCCGCGTCGAGATCGGCGTCGTCAAAGACGATGAAGGGCGCGTTGCCGCCGAGCTCGAGGCTCAGTTTCTTGATGTCGCCCGCGCACTGTTCCATCAGGATCCGGCCGACCTCGGTCGAGCCGGTGAAGGTCAGCTTGCGCACCTTGGGGTTGGTGCAAAGCTCCTTGCCGATGGGCGAGGCCGAGGAGGACGTGATCACGTTGAACACGCCCGGCGGGAAGCCCGCCCGCTCGGCCAGCACGGCGATGGCGGTGCAGCTCAGCGGGGTCTGTTTTGCGGGCCGCGCGACCACGGTGCAGCCCGAGGCCAGCGCCGGCCCGATCTTGCGGGTGATCATCGCGTTGGGGAAGTTCCACGGCGTGATCGAGGCCACGACCCCGACCGGCTGCTTCATCACGATGATCCGCTTGCCAGGGGCGGCGGCGGGAATGGTGTCGCCGTAGACGCGCTTGCCCTCTTCGGCGAACCACTTGAGGAAGCTGGCGCCGTACATGATCTCGCCCTTGGCCTCGGCCAGGGGCTTGCCCTGCTCGGCGGTCAGGATCGCGGCGAGGTCGTCGGCGTTCTCGACCATCAGGTCATGGAGCTTCTCGACCAGCGCGCTGCGCTCGGAGGCGAGCATCTTCGCCCAGGATTTCTGCGCGTCATAGGCGGCGTCGATCGCCTCGGTCGTCATCGCGACCGAGCAGTCGGCGACCTCCTGGATCTCTTTCGCGGTCGAGGGATTGGTGACCGGAAACGAGGCCCCGCCGTCGCCGTCCCGCCAGCGCCCGCCGATATAGGCGCGGCCGGTCAGCAGCGAGGGGTCTTTCAGCTTCACGGGGAAAGTCATCGCGACGTTCATTGGGCATCCTCCCATGGGTCAGGGCGACCCTATCCAAGGGACCCGGCGGCGGCAACGGCGACCCGAACGGCCGCCTGCGCTGTCTGGTCGGGAAATGTTGATCGACCTTTAAAATGGCGCCCATTCCTGGCCGCGCCAGTCCCGGGGCGACCGTGGGACGCGCCGCTCAGCCCGGCTCGGGCGCCTCGAGGCACCAGCCGGGCAGGGAGTCGCGGTTGCGCCAGGTGCGCAGCACGAAGGTGGTCTTGTAGGCCTGCACGAAGGGCAGGGCGCCCAGAACCTCCATGGCGAAGTCATGGTAGGCCTCGATCGAGCGCTCCTGGATCATCAGCAGGAAGTCGAAGTCCCCCGTCACCACGTGGCACTGCTGGACCTGGGCGTGGCGCAGGATCGCCTGCACGAAAGCGTCGGAGTTGCGCGCGGTGGGCGAGGTCAGGGTGACCGTGACCATCGCCGTCACCGGCCGGCGGAACCGCCTGCGGTCGAGGATCGCCACGGCGCCTGCGATCAGCCCCTCCGACCACAGGCGGGCGGTGCGCTTGGCGCAGGCCGACATCGACAGACCCACGTCCTCGGCGAGCTCGGCGTTGGTGCGTCGGGCGTCCTCCTGCAGGGCCAGCAGCAGCCGGCGGTCGATTCCGTCGAACATGGTTCTCTCCCCTCGTCTCCCGACCCGTCGAGTTTCTCGCGCATCGGGCCGGGTCGCGAGAGTTTTTCCCGCCGTCGGGCGAAATTCGACGCCCTCTCGCCGGCGCGCTCGCCCATGCTGCGCGAAACCCGATCGCGCCGAGGAGAGACAGGATGACCGACGATTTCATGACCCGCGCCCGCCGCCGCATGGTTCGCTACGGCCCCGACTTCTTCGACGGCGAGATCGTCTCGGCGCTGGGCGCGCGGGTGCAGACGGCCGGGGGCGCCTCGGTCCTCGACTTCACCTCGGGGCAGATGTCGGCGGTGCTGGGCCATTCCCACCCCGAGATCGTGGAGACCATCCAGGACTACGCCGGCCGTCTGGCGCATCTTTATTCCGGCATGCTGAGCGAGCCGGTGGTGGCGCTGGCCGAGGCGCTGGCCGACTCGCTGCCCGAGGGGCTGGACCGGGTGCTGCTGCTGTCCACGGGGGGCGAGAGCAACGAGGCCGCGATCCGCATGGCCAAGTGCTTCACCGGGGGGTGGGAGGTGGTCTCCTTCGCCCAGTCCTGGCACGGCATGACCGGGGGCGCGGCGGCGGCCACGTTCTCGGCCGGGCGCAAGGGCTACGGGCCGGGGATGCCCGGCGCCTTCGCGATCCCCGCGCCCTCGGCCTACCGCCCCCGCTTCGGCGAGGACGGGCCCGGCTGGCGCGAGCTGCTGGCCGCCGACTTCCGCCTGATCGACGCGCAGTCGAACGGCGGGCTTGCGGCCTTCATCGCCGAGCCGATCCTGTCGACCGGCGGCATCCTCGACCTGCCCGAGGGCTACCTGCGCGCGCTGAAGGAGGAATGCGAGGCCCGCGGCATGCTGCTGATCCTCGACGAGGCGCAGACCGGCCTCGGCCGCACCGGGCTGATGTATGCGTTCGAGCGCGACGGCGTGACCCCGGACATCCTCACGCTGTCCAAGACGCTGGGCGCGGGCCTGCCGCTGGCCGCGATCATCACCTCGGACGAGATCGAGGAGACCTGCGCCGAGCGGGGGTTCCTGTTCTACACTACCCATGTCTCCGATCCGCTGCCGGCGGCGGTGGGGCTGAAGGTGATGGAGATCGTGACCCGCGACGGTCTTGCCGCGCGCGCCGGGGAAATGGGCGAGGTGCTGCGCGGCCGCCTGCGCGACCTCGGCCAGAAGCACGCGCGCATCGGCGATGTGCGCGGCCGCGGCCTGCTGTGCGGGCTGGAGGTGGTCGAGGACCGGGCCTCGAAGACGCCGGCCAACGCCTACGGCAAGGCGGTGATGAAGCGCTGCATGGAGCTGGGCCTGTCGGTGAACATCGCGGCGCTGGAGGGGATGACCTCGATCTTCCGCATCGCCCCGCCGCTGACCGTCTCCGAAGACGAGATCGACGAGGCCATGGCCGTCATGGACCGCGCGCTGGCCGAGTGCTGAGGCGCGCGCGGGCGCCGGGGACCGCCTCGGGCCGGCCGGGACGCGCGCCAAACTGACCGCGTCCCGAAACCCCTGCGCCCCCCTGCTGCACCTGCGTTGACAGCAAGGGCGAGGGGGCGCAACTAAGGGGACGACCGGGCCGGGGAGGGCCCTCGCGCCCTTTCATCCCCCGGCATCCCCGCGCGATCCGGAGGAGATTCATGAAGAAGGTCTATGGTTCCGCCGCGGAGGCGCTCGACGGCCTCCTGTTCGACGGAATGACCATCGCGGCCGGGGGCTTCGGCCTGTCCGGCATCCCCGAGAACCTGATCGCCGCGATCCGCGACGCAGGCACGAAGGACCTGACCATCGCCTCCAACAACTGCGGGGTCGACGACTTCGGGCTGGGCGTGCTGCTGCAGACCAAGCAGGTCAAGAAGATGATCTCGTCCTATGTGGGCGAGAACGCCGAATTCATGCGCCAGTATCTTTCGAACGAGCTGGAGCTGGAGTTCAATCCCCAGGGCACGCTGGCCGAGCGCATGCGCGCCGGCGGCTGCGGCATCCCCGGTTTCTACACCAAGACCGGCGTAGGCACCCGCATCGCCGAGGGGAAGGAGCACAAGGACTTCGACGGCCAGACCTATATCCTTGAGCGCGCCATCGTCGCCGACCTCGCCATCGTCAAGGCGTGGAAGGCCGACACCACCGGCAACCTCGTGTTCCGCAAGACCGCGCGGAACTTCAATCCTGACGCCGCCATGTGCGGCAAGGTCTGCGTCTGCGAGGTCGAGGAGATCGTCGAACCCGGCGAGCTCGACGGCGACGCGATCCACCTGCCGGGCGTCTTCGTGCACCGCCTGGTGCAGGGCCGGTTCGAGAAACGCATCGAGAAACGAACGACGAGGGCTGCCTGATCATGGGTTGGCGCAACAACGACGCGACCGAGACCGTTCCCTCGAAGGGGCGCGGGGCCGGCAAGCGCAATGGCGGCGGCGGCAAGGGCCGGGGCCAGGGCCAGGGCGGCAAGGGCCGGGGCAAGGGTGGCGGCAAGGGCCAGGGCGGCGGCAAGGGCCGCGGCCCGGTCGAGGCCGCGCCGATGGCCCCGCCCCCGCCCGGCTTCTTCTCCAACCACCCCCGCTTCGCCGAGACCTCGGACGTGGCCTCGGACCTGCAGCGGCTCGATTTCCGCCACCGCCTGATCATCGAGGCGAACGCCGACCTGCTGACCGGCAAGCGGGTGCTGGACCTCGCCTGCCATGACGGGCGCTTCAGCTATGCCGCGCTCGAGGCCGGCGCCGCCCATGTCACCGGCATCGAGGCCCGCGCCGACCACACCGAGGCGGCGCGCGAGAACCTGCGCTTCCACCAGGTCGACGAGAGCCGCTGGCGCTTTCTGGAAGGCGACATGTTCGAGCGGATCGGCGAGATCGAGCCGGGCTCGATCGACACCGTGATGGTGCTGGGTTTCCTCTACCACACCGCCCGGCAGTACGAGCTGTTCGCCGCCATCTCGGCGCTGGGCGCCTCCGCGGTGATCCTCGATTCCGCGATCCTGCCGCGCAAGAAGCGGGCGATGGTGCAGCTGCGCTGGGAAAAGACCGGCGGCCCCGCCCAGATCTGGGACGGCAAGCGTCCGCAGGCGCTGTCCTCGATCCCCTCCGAGCCCGCGCTCGCCGCCTGGCTCACGGAGTTCGGCTGGACCCCCGCGTTCGTCGAGCCGCCGCAGCCGATCCCGGATTCGGCCGGCCAGTACCGCAAGGGAAAACGCATCGCCATGCGCGGCGTGCGCTGACATCTTTGAGGACGCCGGCCCCCGCGGCCGCGCGCGAAGGAGACGACAATGCCCTGGGACCGTGACCAGATGGCCGCACGAGCCGCGCAGGAGCTCGAGGACGGCATGTACGTGAACCTCGGGATCGGCATCCCGACGCTGGTGGCCAACTTCATCCCCGAGGGGGTGGACGTGACCTTGCAGTCCGAGAACGGGATGCTCGGCATCGGCCCGTTCCCGACCGAGAACGAGGTCGACGCCGACCTGATCAACGCCGGCAAGCAGACGGTGACGGCGCTGCCCCACACCGCCTATTTCGACAGCTCGACCAGCTTCGCGATGATCCGCGGCGGCAAGATCGCCATGGCGATCCTGGGCGCGATGGAGGTGGCCGAGAACGGGGATCTCGCCAACTGGATGATCCCGGGCAAGCTGGTGAAGGGCATGGGCGGCGCCATGGACCTGGTGGCGGGCGTCGAGCGGGTGGTGGTGATCATGGATCACGCCAACAAGGCCGGCGAATCGAAGCTGCTCAAGGAATGCACCCTGCCGCTGACCGGCACGGGCGTGGTGGACCGGATCATCACCAACCTGGGCGTCTTCGACGTGGTCGAGGGCGGGCTGAAGGTCGTCGAGCTCGCCGAGGGCGTCGAGATGGACGAGATCCGCGCCAAGACCGAGGCGACGCTGGTCGACTGACCGCCGTGCCGCCGGCTTGAACCGACATCGCAGGGCTCCCTCGCCGCGGGGGCGCTGTTGCATTTCGGGGGGCTTCCCCGGCCGGCGGGATCAGCGCGGCGCGGCGACCCAGCCCGGTCGGGCGCCCCGCGCGGCCGAACGGGCAGGGGCGGGCGCGGCCGCTGCCGGGCGGTGCAGCCCGGCCGAGGGGGCGCAGGGCTCGCGGAAGCTTGCGGGCGGGGTCAGGCACAGCTCCTGCACCGCCGCGGCGGCGGCGAGCACCCGGGGGACATAGGCGCGGGTCTCGGCCCAGGGGGGCACGCCGCCGCGACTCGCCACCGCGCCCGCGCCGGCGTTGTAGGCCGCCAGGGCCGCCAGCGGATCCTCGTCGAAGCGGCGCAGCAGCGCCTCGAGGTGCCGGGCCGCGCCCGGGGCCGCCTGCGCGGGCGAGAACGCGTCTCCCACGCCCAGTTCCGCGGCGGTGGCGGGCATCAGCTGCATCAGTCCGCGGGCTCCCTTGGGGCTGACCGCGCGCGAATCACCGCCCGATTCCGCGATCGCCACCGCCAGCAGCAGGTTCAGCGACAGGCCCGAGCTCTGCGCCGCGCCCAGCATCGCCGGGCCGTGGGCCGCCATGATCCGGCGGGCCGTGGCGCGGTCTGACGCGGCCCTGCGCCCGCCGGCGTCGCCCCAGGCCGCGGCGGCTTTCAGCGCCGGCGCGACGGGACGCCCTAGCGTCACCTCCGGCCGCGCCTCCGGCCGGGACCAGAACCCCTGCGCCGCGGCCTTGACGGCCGGCGCAACAGGCTGATCGTGAAAGACAATCCGCTTCCGGGTCCCGGGGGCGGGCGGGGTCACGCTGCGAAACCCGACCTCACCGGCCGGCAGACGCGACAGGCCGAGCTGCGCCTGCGTCGGACCGGCCAGCGCAACCACCGCCAGACCCGCCGCCAGAAGGCCCCGCAGCCGCCCGCCCCGGGGCGCCGGGCCGGCCGACGCGACCACAGGTCGCCCCATGCGCGAGCCCTCGGGGCGCCCTAGGTTCATGTGGCTGAAAGCTGCGAGATGGTGTAACAAGGGGCCAGTCCAGAGAAACGGTGCGTAACCTTGCTCGAGTACAAGCATATCTCCCGCCTCGTGGCACGCGAGGATGGCGCGGTGACGGCGGATTTCGTGATCCTGTCCGCGAGCGTCATCATGCTGACCATAAGCTTCGGCACCGCCTTCAGCGACGGCCTGCAGGCGCTTCTCGATGCGGTGACGCAGCTGATCAACGACGGCGCCGTTGCGGTCGAGGACTCCTGGACCTGACGACACCTGGACCCGACGACGCCTGGACCTGACTTCTGCCGCGTGAGCCGCGGCGGGCCCGCCGCTCAGGCGCCCCCTGCATTCGGACCCCGCCCCCATCGATCTGCGCTTCGGGGCGAGTTTCCAGAGGGTCGTTCATGATTGATCAACTTAAACACGCGCGCATTTCCTGATCCAGCCCCGACGAATCGGGTTGATTTCCAGATCCGAGACGTTCATGTATATGAGCACCGCAGCAGAGGTTATCCGAAGCCGCGAACCAGACCGCCCCGCGTGGGGCGCAGTTCCGTGCCCCGGTCCGGGGTTTAGTAAGTGTTCGCCCGAGTGGGCGATGAGGGATCCTTCCAGGCATGAGCCGGATCCCGTGTTGCAGAAGGAAGCCTGACATGAACATCTTCACCAAAGCCCGCCGCGTGATCTCCGACGAGTCCGGCGCCGTGACCGTCGACTGGGTCGTGCTGACCGCCGCCGTCGTGATCCTCTCGATCGGCGCCATCACCACCCTGTCGGGCGGTGTCGACGCGCTGATGACCTCGATCGACGCCGAGCTGTCCGTGGGCGCCGGCGAGGTCTCCGGTCAGTGGGTGACCGAGTGATCCTGATCTGAGCCGCACGGCTTCCGCGGCCAGGTCCGCGTCGCGCCAGACGCGACGCGGACCCCGCGGGAAGCCTCGGACATCAGTTGATCGGCTGAGCCGCTCCCGGTCGAACGACCGTGGGCGGCTCGCGCCATTCCAGACCCGGACGCAATCCTGACCGCAGCGAGGCCGCCGCCATGAGATCGCTCGCCGTATTCATCTTCGTCGCAGGGCTGGCGCTCGCCGGAGGCGCCGCCTGGTATGTCTTCGCCAAGGTGCAGGCCGCCGAGGCGCGCGCCGGCGATCCCGTCGCGACCGTGCCCGTCGCGGTGGCGAACAAGGACCTGAAATTCGGTCAGCCGCTGACCAAGGCCGATGTGCGCGTGGTGCGCTTCCCGGCCGACGCCGTGCCCGAGAACGCCTTCACCTCCCCCACCGAGCTGTTCGGCGAGGGCGAGGACGTGAAGCCGCGCACCGTGCTGCGCCGTATGGAGCCCAGCGAGCTGATCCTGAAATCCAAGATCACCGGCTTCGGGCAGCGCGCCACGGTCGCCACGCTGATCGAGCCGGGGATGCGCGCCTACACCCTGCCGGTCGACGCGGCCTCGGCCGTGGGCGGCTTCCTGCTGCCGGGCAGCCGGGTGGACATCATCCTGACCACCAAGGACCGCGCCGGTCCGACCGCCCGCGTGCTGATCCAGAACATCGAGATCGTGGCCGTCGACCAGGACACCGATCCCGACCGGATCGAGGCCAAGATCGCCAAGACCGTCACCGTGCAGGGCACGCCCGAGCAGGTGCAGGCGCTGACGCTGGCCTCCTCGGTGGGCAGCCTGTCGCTGTCGCTGCGCGGCTTTGGCGGCGAGGCGGTGAACGACGCCGGCGTGCTCGACCGCAACGCCCTGCTCGGCGTGGTCGAGGAGGCCCCGGCCTCCGAGCCGGAGCCTGTCGAGGCGGCCCCCGAGCCCGAGCCCGAAGTGCGCGTCATCGTTCGCCGCGGCAGCCAGGTCGAGGTCAAGACCATGCACTGAAGCGCGAGCGCCGCGGGGTCCCGTCCCGCGGCGCAGCCCGTTCCCGCGCCGTCCCGCGCCGCGTCCCGAAAGGGGCGCGGCGCGCTCGTCTGTCCCTCGCTTCCGGCGCCGCGCCCCTCGGCGACGATCCGTCCGGCGAGGCTCCTCAGCGTCGCCATTTGGCCACAGTTTGCGCGCGCCGCCCGCAATCCTGTTTCCGGCCGCCCCGAAGTATCTTGAAGGTCGAATTCGAAAAGAGCTTTATTCCCGAGGTTTGCGCCTGACTCTTAAAGCGGGGTATCGACAGTGAGGGGAGCAGCGGCATGATCCGGCGACGCCAGGCCAGGCGTCTGCGCGACCTCGCGCGGGCCGCCGGGGCGATGCTGGTCGCGACCGCCATGGCCGGCGCCCTCCTGCAGGCGCCGGGCGTCGCGCGGGCCCAGGGCGCGCCGGTGATCCGGGTGCTCGAGGGCGCCGCCTCGCCGGACCTCAGCGTCGCGGTCAACCGCGCCATCGTCATCGAATCCGCCGAGGCCTTCGCCGAGGTCTCGGTCGCCAACCCCGCCATCGCCGACGTCGCCGCGCTGTCCAACCGTTCGGTCTACATCCTGGGCAAGATGGCCGGGCGCACCACACTGACCCTGCTGGGGCCCAACGGGCGGCTGATCACCAACATCTCGGTCTCCGTCGGCCCCGACCTCGCCGAGTTCAAGGAGCGCCTCTCCGACATCCTCCCGCAGGAGCGGATCCAGGTGCGCTCGGCCGCGGACGGCATCGTTCTGTCGGGCAACGTGTCCTCGACCGTGCGCCTCTCGCGCGCGCTGGAGCTGGCCGAGCGCTATGCGCCGGGCCGGGTCTCGAACATGCTGACGGTGGGCGGCTCCCAGCAGGTGCTGCTGCGGGTGCGCTTCGCCGAGGTGCAGCGCAACGCGGCCAAGGAACTGGGCTTCAACTGGGCCTTCGGCGTGGGCGCGGGCAACTGGGCCATCGGCGGCGAGCACGCCGACTTCCTGGTCAACGACAACAACGGCGGCTTCCAGATCGACGGCGACCCCGACACCGGCTACACGCCCGGCGGCAACCCCGAGGGCATCCTGGGCGTCAGTTTCGGCGCCGGGGGGGTCTTCGCCTCGCTGACCGTCGACGCGCTCGAGAGCAAGGGCTACGCCCGCACGCTCGCCGAGCCGAACCTGGTGGCGCTGTCGGGCGACACCGCCAACTTTCTGGCCGGCGGCGAATATCCGATCCCCGTCTACGGCGGCGACGACGGCAACATTGCGGTGGAATACCGGCCCTTCGGCATCTCGCTGGGCTTCACGCCCACGGTGGTCGACGGCGACCTGATCAACCTCGAGCTCGAGGCGGAAAGCTCGGCCATCGACGCCTCGATCGTGATCGAGAACCAGGGCATCCAGTTCAACGGCTTCTCCACCCGGCGCGCCCGCACCACCATCGAGCTGAAGGACGGCGACAGCTTCGCCATCGCGGGCCTTCTGCAGGACGACTTCCGCGACAACGCCAGCCAGATCCCCTGGGTGGGCGACGTGCCGGTCCTGGGGGCGCTGTTCCGCTCGTCGGGCTTCCAGCGTCGGCAGACCGAGCTGGTGATCCTGGTCACGGCCTATCTGGTCGATCCGGTCAAGGACGACGTGGTGCAGCTGCCCGGCGACCGCCTGCGCGTGCCCTCCGAGCGGGAGCTGTTCCTGCTGGGCAAGCTCGAGGCCGAGCGCGACCCCATCGCCCGCTCCGTCGGCTCGCGCAACTTCGAGGGGGAGTTCGGCTATGTCCTCGAATGAGCGGGCAGGGCGAGGGGGGGCGCTGGCGGCGCTCGCCGCGGCGCTGCTGCTCGCGGCATGCAACACGCCGGCGGGCGGGCTGCCCAATCCCGACCAGCACGGCTATGCCAACCGCGAGAACATCCTGGCGATGCGCGGCATCGTCGATCCCGAGCGGCTGCGCCTGATGGCGGCGCAGTTCGCCGCCGCGGCCGAGCCGACGATCACCTTCGCCTTCGACAGCGACGTCCTCGAGCCCGCGGCCCTCGTCGCCCTGCAGGGCCAGGCCGAGTGGTTGGTCGCGAACCCTTCGGCGCTGGTGGCGATCTACGGCCACGCCGACCTTGTCGGCGCCAACGCCTACAACCAGCGGATCGGCCTGCGCCGCGCCGCCGCCGCCGCCCGCGCCCTGACCGGCATGGGCGTGGGCGAGGACCGCCTGCTGCTGGTCGCGACCCGCGGCGAAAGCGAGCCGGTGGTCCCCACCCAGGACCGCGAGCGTCTCAACCGCCGCGCGGTGACGGTGGTCGAGGGCTATGGCCTGGGCTGGAAGCGCCGCGCCTTCGACGGCAAGCGCGCCGCCGTCGTCTACAGCCAGTACACCGCCGACGAGAGCGAGGCGGTGATCGCCCTGCCCAGCGGCGGCGGCTGAGGGCGGCGCGTCTCCTGTCCGGCTCTCCCGGACCCTCCCCGTCCGCGCCCGGCGGACCTGTTCTCCCCCCTGCGGACGGCGCGCCGCGGATCGGGGTTGGCTTGCGGACCGCGTCCATGTCCGCTAGCGCGTCGGAAGGCGGCATGGCGCCGCCGTCTGGAAGGGGCGCGACGGAATGATCCTCAAACGCGGCGGCGATGCGGCCGACATGATGGTCGTGGCGGAGAACCTCGACGCCTTCGACGGGCTGCGGCGCGAACTCGAGGCCGAATTTCCCGACGGCGGCTGGGCCGCGGTCACCCTGCGCGGCCTGCGCAA
Source organism: uncultured Albimonas sp. (assembly GCF_963977235.1). Lineage (NCBI taxonomy): Bacteria > Pseudomonadati > Pseudomonadota > Alphaproteobacteria > Rhodobacterales > Paracoccaceae > Albimonas > uncultured Albimonas sp. Next base: position 45,621 of record NZ_CAXBOD010000003.1, on the reverse strand, counting down.
GGCGCTCGACGCCGAGCCCCCCGCCTATGCGCTGCTGGCCGTGGACGCCACCGACCTCGGCCGCATCGACGAGCTGGTCTCGCTGATCTCGCTGGGCCGGGCGCGCGGCTCGATGATGGTGCTGCTGGTCCAGGACCTGCCGCCGATGGCCGTCCACCGGATGATGCGCGCGGGCGCCGAGGACTTCCTGCCGGTGCCGCTGCCCGCCGGCGCCCTGGCCGAGAGCCTCGCCCAGCTCGGCGATCTGCGCCAGGAGGGCGAGAGCCGCGTCGCGCGCAACGGCCTGATCTACCCGGTCTACGGCGTGGCGGGGGGCGTCGGCGCCACCACCTTCGCGGTCAACCTCGCCTGGGAGATCGCCAACGAGGCGCGCAAGACCGGCCTGAAGATCGCGATCCTCGATTTCGACTTCCAGTACGGCTCGGTCGCCACCTACCTCGACATGCCGCGCCGGGATTCGGTGTTCGAGCTGCTGACCGGCATCGACCGCGCCGATCCCAACGGCTTTGCCGCCGCGCTCGAGGATCGGGGCAAGCGCATCTCGGTGCTGACCGCGCCCGCCGACGCGCTGCCGCTGAACATCGTCTCGCCCCCCGACGTCGAGAAGCTGCTGGGCTTTGCGCGCGACGCCTTCGACGTGGTGATCGTCGACATGCCCAGCACGCTGACCGAGTGGACCGAGACCGCGCTCGCCTCCGCCCAGAGGTTCTGGGCGGTGATGGAGATCGACATGCGCTCGGCCCAGAACATGCTGCGCTTCCTGCGGGCGCTGCAGGCCGAGGAGCTGCCCTTCGACAAGGTCGACTACGTGATGAACCGGGTGCCGGGTTTCGGAGATTTCGGCGCAAGAGGGCGGGTCAAGAAAATGGCGGAAACGCTTGGAATCGAGTATGGAGTGTTGTTGCCGGACGGGGGCAAGGCGGTGATCCAGGCCTGCGATCATGGCTCGCCGCTGGCCGAGTTCGCCTCGGGCAACGCCCTGCGGAAGGAAATCCGCAAGACCGCCCGCGCCGTCCTCGAAGAGGTCCAGGCCTCCCGCACGGCGCCCGCCTGACACCGGGCCGGGCGCCGGGGGCCGCGTAAGGAGATCGGCGCATGTTCAAGCGCTACCAGAAGGAGGCCGAGACCAAGGTCGTCGAGATGTCGGCCTCGGCCCAGGCCGCCGCCCAGCGCGCCGCGGCCGCGGAGGCCGCCGCCGCCGCCGAGGCCGCCGCCGCCGAGAACCGCGAGATCAAGCGTCGCCAGCGCCTGATGCAGGTGAAGGTCGACCTTCACCGCCGGCTGCTCGACACGCTCAACCTCTCGATCATCGACAAGGTCCCCGAGGCCGAGCTGCGCCGCGAGGTCGCCTCGATCGCCCGCGAGGGGCTGCGCGACATGGGCATGGTGCTCAACGCCGCCGAGGCCGAGCTGCTGACCCAGGAGCTGATCGACGAGGTCACCGGTCTCGGCCCGCTCGAGCCGCTGCTCAAGGACGACAGCGTTTCGGACATCCTGGTCAACGGCGCCCGCCAGGTGTTCATCGAGCGTCGCGGCAAGCTCGTCCTCTCGGGCGTGGAGTTCAAGGACAACAAGCATCTGCTGCGGGTGATCGACAAGATCGTCTCGGCCGTGGGCCGCCGCGTCGACGAGAGCCAGCCCTGGGTCGACGCGCGCCTCGCCGACGGCAGCCGCGTCAACGCCGTGGTGCCGCCCTGCGCGGTCGACGGCCCGCTGCTGTCGATCCGCAAATTCTCCAAGTCGCCGCTCTCGATCGACCGGCTGATCGCCTACGGCGCCTTCACCGAGGAGATGGCGGCCTATCTGCAGGCGGTCGTCGCCACCCGGCTGAACGTCGTCGTCTCGGGCTCCACCGGCTCGGGCAAGACCACTACGCTCAACGCGCTCAGCTCCTTCATCGCCAATGACGAGCGCATCGCCACGATCGAGGACACCGCCGAGCTTCAGCTCCAGCAGACCCACATCGCCCGGATGGAAAGCCGGCCGGCCAACGTCGAGGGCAAGGGCGAGGTCTCCCAGCGCATCCTGCTCAAGAACGCGCTGCGCATGCGCCCCGACCGGATCATCGTCGGCGAGACCCGCGGCGACGAGGTGCTCGACATGCTCCAGGCGATGAACACCGGCCACGACGGCTCGATGACCACGGTTCACGCCAACAGCCCCCGCGACGCCATCGGCCGCATCGAGAACATGATGCTGATGTCGGGCATCGACATCCCGCTGAAGGCGACCCGCAGCCAGATCGCCTCGGCGGTGCATGTCATCGTGCAGGTCTCGCGTCTGTCCGACGGCTCGCGCCGGATGACCCATATCGCCGAGATCACCGGCATGGAGGGCGAGGTCGTGGCCATGCACGAGGTGTTCCGCTTCAAGCGCACCGGCCTCGACGCCGACGGCACCGTGCTGGGGCACTTCGAGGCGACCGGCATCCGCTCCCACTTCGCGGAGCGGTTCTCCACCTGGGGCTACGATCTCCCCGCCGAGATCTACGCCCCCAACCGCAAGCTGGGCTGAGCCATGGGCGTCGCGCCGCTGGTCTTCGGACTGATCTTCGTGGGGGTGTTCCTCGCGGTCGAGGGGCTTTACCTGCTGGCGTTCGGCCGCTCGGCGCGCCGCAACTCCAAGGTCAACCGCCGCCTGATGATGCTCGAGAAGGGGGAAGACCCGCTCGAGGTTCTCTCCCAGTTGCGCAAGGAGCGGGAGCGTCACGTCTCGGCCTCCGGCACGCCGCTGCTGGCGGGCATCTTCGAGAAGGCCGCCCAGGCCAACATCCCCTGGTCGCCGCGCACCATCATGCTGCTGACCGGACTTGCCGCAACGGCGGTGTTCGCGGCGCTGAGCGTGTTCACCACCCTCGGCCCGCTGATCTCGGCGCCCGTGGGCCTCGCGATGGCCTTCGGGGTGATGTTCTTCTGGGTCAACGGCCGCGCCAAGAAGCGCCTCGCCCGCTTCGAGGAGCAGCTCCCCGACGCGATCGAGCTGATGGTCCGCGCCCTGCGCATCGGGCACCCGTTCTCCTCGGCCGTGTCGATCGTGGCCCAGGAGATGCCAGACCCGATCGGGACCGAATTCGGGATCATCGCCGACGAGGCGATCTACGGGCTCGACGTCAACGAAAGCCTCGACCGGATGGCCGAGCGGATCGCGGTGCCCGACCTGCGGTTCCTGGCCATGGCGGTCGCGATTCAGAGCCAGTCGGGCGGCAACCTGGCCGAGATCCTGGCGGGGCTCGCCGCGGTGGTCCGCTCCCGCTTCAAGCTGTTCCGCAGGGTGAACGCGATCACCGCCGAAAGCCGCTGGTCGGGCTGGTTCCTCTCGGCCTTCCCGGTGCTCGCGCTGGTCGCGGTGCAGCTGATCCGGCCGGACTACTATGACGGGGTGGTGGACAGTCCCTTCTTCGTGCCCGCGACCATCGCGGTGGGGGTGATGCTTGCGATCAACATCGTGTTCATGCGCATGATGGTGAACATCAAGGTCTGACCCCGGCGCGCGGCGTCCGCGCAGGCGGGTGCGGCGGCGGCGGACACCAACGAAACAGGGCGTGGCGAACCGCGCCGGCACGGGAACGGGCGCGACGACGCGCGCCGCGCAGCAGCGAGACGAGCAGCAGGTGAACCGGATCTTCGAAGCGCTGACGGCGGCCTTCGGTCCCATGGGGCCCGTCTGGGTCATGGGCGGTCTCGGCCTGATCCTGATCGTCGCGGCCGCACCGATGCTGATGTTCCGCCGCAACGACCCGCTCGAGAAGCTGGAGCGCGAGCGGGAGGCGATGCGTCTGGCCGCCGCCAGCCGCTCGGCCACCGCCAACGGCGCCGTGCGCCGCCGGCCGGAGAGCGAGGGCCTGCGCGCCGACAGCGCCAAGCCCGGGCGCCTTGCGACCCTCGCCCCCCTGTTCCAGCCCAAGGACCAGGAGAAGATCCAGGGCGCGCGCGAGAAGCTGATGCAGGCGGGCTATCGCTCGCGCACCGCGGTGCAGGCGTTCTTCGTGGCCCGCGTGCTGGGCGCCGCGCTGATCGGCATCGGCGCGCTGGCCTTCGCGCTGCTGCGCGGGACCGAGGTCGACGTGCTGTCCTATTCCGTGATCGGGGGGGTGGCGGCGGGCTATGCGCTGCCCTCCTACTGGGTCACGCGGCGGCGCGCGGCGCGGCAGGACGAGATCGGCAACGGCTTTCCCGACGCGCTCGACATGATGCTGGTCTGCGTCGAGGCGGGGCAGTCGCTGGACCAGGCGCTGATGCGCGTCTCGACCGAGATGCAGCACGCCCACCCCGCGCTCGCCGAGGAGTTCGAGATCGTCTCGGTCGAGATGCGCGCGGGCAAGGAGCGCGCCCAGGTCCTGCGCGACTTCGGCAACCGGGCCGGCGTCTCGGACATCTCCAGTTTCGTGACGGTGCTGATCCAGAGCTCGCAGTTCGGCACCTCGATCGCCGAGGCGCTGCGGGTCTACGCCTCGGAGATGCGCGACAAGCGGGTGATGCGGGCCGAGGAGAAGGCCAACAAGCTGCCCACCAAGCTGACGCTGGGCACGATGTTCTTCACCGTTCCGCCGCTGATGATCATCCTGATCGGCCCCTCGCTGGCGGACATCGCCAAGTTCCTGTCCGGCGATCAGTGACCGGACCGCCCCGCTCCTCCGCGCCCCGGGCGCCCTCGGGCCGGTCCCCCGCGCAGGGCCCGCCCGCGCCTCGCCGCGCGGCGGCGGGGCTCGCGCTTGGCCTTCTCGCGCTGGCCGCCGGCTGTGCGGGGAGCGGCGGGCCGCAGACGGAGGCCGCCCCCGGCGCGTCGGCCGCGGGCGCCTTCCCCGACGCCCCGCGTCCCGCCCCCGGAGCCAGCCTCACCGACTGGACCGCCCGCATGGGCCTCGCCTCGCCCACCCCGGGCGCGCGGCCGTCCGCTCCGCAATCCACGCCGTCGAGGGTCGCGACCGCGCCCCCCGCGCCCTCGGCGAGCCCGGCCCCGCCCCCGGCCGCAGCGTCCGCCCCAGCCCGGACAGTCACCGCGTCGCCGCCAGGCGCCCCGCCGACCCAGGCGATCGCGGCATCGCCGCCGAGCGCCCCGCAGCCCCTCGCCGCAGCCGCGCCGAGCGCGGATCGCCCCGCGGTCCGCGGCCCGACCACGCCCGAGGCGCGGGCCACCGCCGCCGCGCTGTTCGCCCCCGCGCCGTCGCCCTCAGGCGGCGCGCGCGTCGTCCCGGCGCCCGCCCCCCCGTCGGCGGCCTCGTCGGCTGCCCCTTCGGCCGCCCCGCCAGGCGCGGCTCCGGCGCCGGCCTCTCCGGCCGTCCCCGCCGAGGCTTCCCCGCCCGAGGCGGCGCCGGCCGAGGCCGGCGGGTTCTTCGCCAGGCTGTTCGGCGGCGGCGATGACGAGGACGAGGGGCCCGACCTCGGCCAGCCAGTTCCCGCGCCGGCGACGAAGGTCGCCGTTGCGCTCGAGGGCGTGGCGCGCGCCGAGGCGAACGCCGCCGCCGCCCGCGGCCCCGGTCCGGCCTCGCGCCGGGGCTGGGCGCTGCTCGACTCGGGCCGGGCCGAGCCCGCCTCCCGCGCCTTCCGCCAGGCCCTGATCGAGGAGGGGCCGACGCTGGGCACGATGCTGGGTCTGGGCGCCGCCTACCGCGCGCTCGGCCGCCGCGGCCCCGCGCTCGAGGTGCTGACCCGCACCGCCGAGGCCTGGCCCGACAGCCCCGCGGCGCGCAACAACCTCGGGACCGTGCTGTTCGACATCGGCCGGCTCGATGCGGCCGAGGGCCAGTTCCGCGCCGCGGCCGATCTGATGTCGCGCCAGGGCCTTGCGCCCTCGACCGAGGTGTCGCGCAACCTCGCGATGGTCGCCCGGGCCCGCGGGGCGCCGCTGGCCCCGACCCCCGAGCCGCTTCCCGCCGTTGTCCCCCCCGCCGTCTTCCCCCCCGCCGCCTTCCCCGCCGCCGCGGTCCCGCCCGCGAGCGGGATCCAGACCCCGGCCGCGACGCCGCCCGGCGCCCCGGCGCCCGTGGCGGTCCGCCCCCCCGTTCCCCGACCGGAGACCGAAGCGTGAGACCCATCCTCCGCCGCCTCGCCCTCGCGACGCTGCTGCTGGGCGCGCCGCTGCTCGCCGGCTGCACCGGCGATCTGCCCCGCACCGATGTCGACGGCGACGCCGAGCGCCGCGACAACCGCAATCCGCTCGACGAGGCCTCGATCAACGAGATCATGCTGACCGTCGCCGGCGCCGACGAGGCGGTGGCCTATTTCCGCGACGCGCTGACCTCGGACCCCGACAGCCCCAGCCTGCGCCGCGGCCTGGCGCGCAGCCTCGCCAAGGCCGGCCGCTACGCCGAGGCGCGCACCGTGTTCCGCGACCTGGTCGAGACCGGGCAGGCGGCGCCGCGCGACCATGTCGAATACGCGCTGACGCTGGCGCGGCTGGACCTGTGGGACGAGGCGGAGATCGAGGCCCAGAAGGTCCCCGCCGACTATCAGTCGGACCGTCGCACCATGCTGACCGCGCTGATGGCCGACCACCGCCAGGACTGGGCCGCCGCCGACGCGGCCTGGGAGCGGGCGCGCGCCCTCTCGCCCCAGCCGGCGGCGGTGCTCAACAACTGGGGCGTCTCGAAGATGGCCCGCGGCGAGTTCGCCGAGGCCGAGCGGATGTTCGAGCAGGCGCTGATCTACGACCCCTCGATGTTCTCGGCCAAGAACAACCTGGCGATCGCCAACGGGCTGCAGCGGCGCTATCGCCTGCCGGTGACGACGCTGACCGACCAGGAGAAGGCGGTGCTGCTGCACAACCTGGGCGTCATAGCCCTGCGCCAGGGCGACCGGGAGATGGCCGAGTCGCTGCTCCAGCAATCGCTCGACACCCATCCCGCCTTCTACGAGCCGGCGGCGGAGAAACTGTCGGCCTTGCGCGGTTCATGAGCCGCGGTACCGTTGCGTAACTTCGCGCGCGGGGGCCGTGGGGGCTCGCCTGCGCGCGCTTTGAGGCCGTCGTCCCCCCGGACGAAGGCAGGAAGAGGGGGAGGATGGCATTGCTCGAGCTGACGCGGGCCGAGGCAGCGTGGACCACGGTGCTGTGCGCCGCGCCGCTTCTGGTCGCGGCCGCGGTCTGGGACCTGCGGCGAATGCGGATTCCCAACTGGCTCAACGGCGGCCTGGTGGCGATCTTCCTGGCGCTGGGCCTCGCGATCCTGCCGCCCGAGGAGATCGCCTGGCGCGTGGCGGGCGGGCTGCTGGTGCTGGTCGTGGGCTTCGCCTTCTTCACCTTCGGCCGCATGGGGGGCGGCGACGTGAAGATGCTGGCGGCCTGCGCGCTCTACGTGCCGCTGCACCATGCGGGCACGGTGCTGCAGCTTCTGGCGCTGGCGCTGGCGCTGGGCCTGGGCGCGATCCACCTGGCTCGCCTCGCCCTGCGCGGACGCGAGACCGAGTGGCGCTCCCTGCGCAAGGGCGCGCGCTTTCCTATGGGCCTGTCGATCTCGGCCGCGATGCTGGCCTATCTCGGCGTGCTCGCCGCCCTGTCGAGCTGAGCTCCCGGCGGCGGGCGCAGAAGCCGCGGCGCGACGCGCCCGCCGGTCGCGGACCGCGCGCTCGCCGCGGCGGGACCGGGCGGGGCGGGCCCTTGCGGGCGTCTCCCGGCCGGCGAGGGGGGCCTCAGGCGGCCGCCGGGGGCGCGTCCTCGGCCGCCGCGAGGAGGGAGGCGTTGCCCCCCGCCGCGGTGGTGTCCACGCACAGGTGCCGCTCGAGCGCCGCGTGGCCGGCGTCAGGCGCGCCGGTGATCAGCGGCAGGATCGGCCCGTGCCGGGCGGCCAGCGCCCGGGCCAGCGTCCGGCCCGTCGCCTCGTCCCCCCACCAGAGCGCGCCGGCGAAGCCCTCGAGGGTCGTGAGCGCCTCGGGCGCGAGGGCCTCGGACGCCTCGACCGCGACGCCGCCGAGCGCGCGCACCGCGCGGGCCTGGGCGCCCGCCGCGCCGGCGCCCGGGCCGAGGCACAGGAGCGGCGCGCGCGCCACCCGGACGAGACGGTTCGACTCGCCCGTGGGGCCCGGCAGGGACTGCGCCTCGAGCGTCGCGCCGGCGCCGGTCGCGCGGGCGAGCCGGGCTGCGAGCGCGGGGGCCTCGAGCGGACCGCCGGGGGCCGGCGCCTCGGCCTCGGCCGGCGGGGCGGGCAGGGCGCGGAACCGGGCGAGGTAGCGCGGCCCCCCGGCCTTGGGTCCGGTCCCCGACAGGCCCTCGCCCCCGAAGGGCTGCGAGCCGACGATGGCGCCGATCTGGTTGCGGTTCACGTAGAGGTTGCCCGCGCGCACCCGCTCGGCCACGTGCTGCACGCGCCCGTCGATGCGGGTGTGAAGTCCGAAGGTCAGCCCGTATCCGCGGGCGTTGATCGCGTCGATGGTCGCGTCCAGCTCGTCCGCCTCGAAGGTGGCGACATGCAGGACCGGGCCGAAGACCTCCCGCTCGATGTCGGCGATGCCGGTCACCTGGATCAGGGTGGGGGCGAGGAAATGGCCGCTCGCCGCCGCCTGCGCCGGCAGGCGGCACTCGTGCAGAAGGCGGCCCTCGGCGCGGGCGGTCTCGACATGGGCCGCGATGCCCTCGCGCGCCTGCGCGTCGATCACCGGGCCCACGTCGGTCGACAGCGGCCAGGGGTCGCCGATGGCCAGCTCGTCCATCGCGCCCTTGAGCATCGAGACCAGCCGCCCCTCGGCCTCCTTCTGCACGTAGAGGCAGCGCAGGGCCGAGCAGCGCTGGCCGGCGGAGCGGAAGGCGGAGTTGACCGTGTCGCGCACCGCCTGTTCTGTCAGGGCGGTGGTGTCGACGATCATCGCGTTCAGCCCGCCGGTCTCGGCGATCAGGGGCGCGCCGGGGGCGAGGTTGTCGGCCATTGCGCGGCGGATCGCCTGGGCGGTCTCGGTGGCGCCGGTGAAGGCCACGCCGTCGACGCGGGGGTCGGAGGTCAGGGCCGCGCCCACGCTCTCGCCGTCGCCGGGGAGGAACTGGAGCGCCTCCGCCGGGACCCCGGCGCGGCGCATCAGCTGGACGGCGAGATGGGCGATCAGGGGCGTCTGCTCGGCGGGCTTTGCCAGCACGGCGTTGCCGGCGGCCAGCGCGGCGGACACCTGGCCGGTGAAGATCGCCAGCGGAAAGTTCCACGGACTGATGCAGGCGAAGACCCCGCGCGGGGCGCCGGGCAGGGGGCTCCCGTGGCCGCCCTCGGCCCCGTCGGCGTAGTAGCGCAGGAAGTCGACGGCCTCGCGGATCTCGCCGATGGCGTCGGGGATGGTCTTGCCGGCCTCGCGCGCCAGGATCGCGAGGATCGGGCCGCGGTCGGCCTCGTAGAGGTCGGCGGCGCGGCGCAGCACCGCGGCGCGGGTCTCGGGCGGGGCGTCCCAGGGGCGGGCGGCGGCGAGCGCGGCCTCGACGTCCGCAGGGGCCGCGTCGGTCACCTCGCCCACCCTCTCGCCGCTGGCCGGCGAGATCACCGGGATCGGGGCGCGGCCCTGCGCCTCGACCGCCAGCATCGGGGCGGCGAGGGGCAGGTCTCCGGCCAGCGCCGCGGCGCGCTCGGCCTCGATGGCGGCGAGGTCGGGGGCGTCGGTCAGGTCGGCGCCGGCGCTGTTGGCGCGGGGGGCGAAGATGTCGGGTCCGGTCGGCAGGCGCCGGTTGGGCACGGGCGAGGCGGCGAGTGCGGCGAACGGGCAGGCGGCGACGGCCTCGGGGGACACGTTCTCGTCCATGATCCGGTTGACGAAGGAGGAATTCGCCCCGTTCTCCAGCAGCCGGCGCACCAGGTAGGCGAGCAGGTCGCGATGCGCGCCGACGGGGGCGTAGATCCGGCAGCCGGTCTTCGCCTCGGCCTTGACCCGGTCGTGCAGCGCCTCGCCCATACCGTGCAGGCGCTGGAACTCGAAGACGTCTCGCGGCAGGTCGCCGGCCATCTGCAGGACGGCGGCAAGAGTATGCGCGTTGTGGGTGGCGAATTGCGGGAAGATCCGGTCGGTCATCCCCAGCAGCCGCCGGGCGATCCCGAGGTAGCTGACGTCGGAGGCCGCCTTGCGGGTGAAGACCGGGAAATCCTCGAGCCCCTCGACCTGGGCGTGCTTGATCTCGCCGTCCCAGTAGGCGCCTTTCACCAGCCGCAGGGTGATGCGGCGGTCGAGGCGGGAGGCGAGCGCGTGCAGCCACTCCACCACCGGCAGGGCGCGGCGGCCGTAGGCCTGCACCACCACGCCGAACCCGTCCCAGCCCTTCAGCGCGGGGTCCGACAGCACCGCCTCGATCACCTTCAGCGACAGGGCGAGGCGGTCCTGCTCCTCCGCGTCGATGGCCAGCGAGATGTTGGCCGCCGCCGCCTGGCGCACGAGGGACGAGAGCGCGGGGACCAGCTCGGCCATCACCCGGGCCTCCTGCGCCACCTCGTAGCGGGGGTGCAGGGCGGAGAGTTTCACCGAGATGCCGGGGTTCTTCCGGACATCCCTGTGCTTTGCCCGCGCGCCGATGGCCGCAATCGCGTCGGCGTAGCTGCGGGCGTAGCGGGCGGCGTCGGCGGCGGTCATCGCGGCCTCGCCCAGCATGTCGAAGGAGTAGGCGTAGCCCTTCGCCTCCATGCCCTTGCCGCGGTCCATGGCGGCGCCGATGGTCTCGCCCAGCACGAACTGGCGGCCCAGCTCGCGCATCGCGGCGGCGACGGCGCTGCGGATCACCGGCTCGCCCAGCCGCTTGACCGCGCCGCGCAGCCGCCCCGCGATCCCCGGAGAGCGGTCGTCGAGCACCCGCCCCGTCAGCAGCAGCGCCCAGGTCGAGGCGTTGACCAGGCTCGAGGCCGAGCGTCCCAGGTGCCGGCCCCAGTCCGAGGGGGCGATCTTGTCCTCGATCAGCGCGTCGATGGTCTGCGCGTCGGGCACCCGCAGCAGCGCCTCGGCGAGGCACATCAGGGCGACTCCCTCCTCGGTCGAGAGGCCGTATTCGGCGAGCATCGACTCGGTCAGGCCGGGCTTGTCGCCCTCGCGCACGGCGCGCACCCAGCCCGCGGCCCGCGCCACCGCGTCGGCGCGGGCGGCGGGCGAGAGATCGGCCGCGGCCTCCAGGTCTGCCAGCAGGGGGACTTCGGGGCGGCGCTTGCCGCCCTCGATCAGGGCCCAGGCGTCGGGGTGGGTGTCGCGCGGTCCGGTCATCTGGCTTTCGCCTCCATCAGGTTCGGACTAGACTATCGGCGTCTCTCCAGCCTTTTCGGCTTCAATCTTCTTTCGCTTGGTCGATCGGACCAAAATCATGGCCTCTGACGATCCGAACGGACTTCCGGCGCTCGACCAGTTCGATCGCGCGATTCTGCGCGAGCTGTCGGCGCAGGGGCGGATGTCCCTGACCGAACTGGCGGCCCGCGTCGGCCTCTCCAAGACCCCGGTCGCCGCGCGGGTGCGGCGGCTGGAGGAGGCGGGGGTGATCGCGGGCTACCGGGCCGTGCTGTCGCCCATCCGCCTTGGGCTGGCGCATGTCGTCTTTGTCGAGGTGCGCCTCGCCGACACGCGGGAGGCGGCGCTCAGGGCCTTCAACGCGGCGGTGCGGGCGATCCCCGAGGTGGAAGAGTGCCACATGATCGCGGGCGGGTTCGACTATCTTCTCAAGGTGCGCACGCGCGACATCGCCGGCTATCGCGCGGTGCTGGCCGAGAGCATCTCGGCGCTGCCCCATGTCGCCTCCTCCTCGACCTATGTGGCGATGGAGGCGGTGAAGGACGACGCGCCCGCGGGGGAGATCTGAGCGCGGGTCGAGCCTGCTTGACGCCCTCCGCGGGCCGTCGCAGGGTCGCGCGCATGAGCCAGTCCACGCCCTCGGCGATCGTGGTGGGCGCGGGGGTCGTGGGCCTCTGCGCCGCCTGGTCGCTCGCCCGTCGCGGGGCCGCCGTCACGGTGGTCGAGCGCGGGTCCGTCCCCGAGCCGCGCGCCGCCTCCTGCGATCATCACCGCATGATCCGGCTGAGCTACGCCGACCCCGGCTATTGCGCCCGCATGAGCGAGGCCTATGCCGCATGGGAGGCGCTGTGGGCCGACCTTCCCGGCGGCGGCACGCGCTATTATCACGCGCGCGGCGTGCTGACCCTCAGCCGCGGGGAGGGCGACTGGGGCGACCGGGCGCGGGCGGCCATGGATGTCGCGGGTCAGCCCTACGAGCGGCTGGCGCCGGGCGAGATCGCGGCGCGGTTCGCCCATCTCGAGCCCTCGAACGTGACCTACGGGTTCCTCTCGAAGGGCGGCTGCCTGATGGCCAACCACATCCTCACGGACCTGGCCGAGCGGCTGCGCGGGCAGGGCGCGACGATCCTCGAGCAGTCGCCGGTGGCGGCGATCGATGCGGAGGCGGGCGAGGTCTCGCTGGCCGACGGGCGCCGTCTGTCGGCGGACGTGGTGGTGCTGGCGGGGGGCGTGGGCGCGCAGGCGCTGGCGCCGGACCTGCTGCCCGACCTGTGGGCGCGGCGCACGGTGATCCTTTACGCCGATCCGCCAGAGGACCTGGCCGAGGCCTGGGCGACCGCGCCCGCCTGGACCGATCTGGGCGGGGACGGCGATCTGTGGGGGCTGCCGCCGGTGGAAGGGCTGCCGCTGAAGCTTGGCTGCGGCGCCTTCGGCATTCCCAACCCGGACCCCGAGGACCGCACCATGCGGGCCGAGGAGATGCAGCGGATGCTCGACGCCTATCGCGGCCATTTCCGCGGGATCGAGCGGTTCCGCATCCGCTGGGGCCAGGCAAACCACTTCACCTGCGCGCCCGAGGACCGCTTCGTGCTGCGACGGCGGGCGCGGTTGTGGGCGGTTTCGGCGGATTCCGGCCACGGCTTCAAGTTCGGGGCGCTGAGCGGCGAGGACGTGGCCGCCGCGGCGCTGGGCGAGGTCTCCGAGGCCGAGGCCGCCCGCCGCATGGCCGCCCGGCCGGCGTGACTTGCGCGGCGCGCGCCCGGACCCGCCCGCGCGCCGCCCCCGGCGCACCTCCCGCCCGCCCACCCCGGCGCGCCGGGGGCGGCGCGCGGGCTTGCGTCGCGGGGGACGCGCCATGGTCGGGCACTGGCGGGCGCCGGCGAAAAATGGCATTCCGCGAGGCGACCCCAACCGGAGGACGCCCATGCCCCACATCGTGATCTGCCGCGACAAGCCCGGCGCGCTGGACCTGCGGCTCGCCACCCGCGAGGCGCATCTGGCCTATATCGCCGAGACCGGCGCCGCCGCCTTCGGCGGGCCGATGCTGGGCGACGACGGCAAGCCCTGCGGCTCGATCCTGATGCTGCGCACCGACGACCGCGCCGAGGCCGAGGCCTGGGCCGCGGCCGATCCCTATGCGCAGGCGGGCCTGTTCGAGTCGGTCGAGATCAAGGGCTTCGTGCACGTGGTGGGCGCCTGATGCGCTACTGGCTGTTCAAGTCGGAGCCCAACACCTGGGGTTGGGACGATCAGGTCGCCAAGGGCGACGAGGGCGAGCCCTGGGACGGCGTGCGCAACTACCAGGCCCGCAACAACATGCGCGAGATGGCGGTGGGGGACCTCGGCTTCTTCTACCACTCGGTCAACGAGAAGCGGGTGATGGGCGTGATCGAGGTCATCGCCCCCGCAGCGCCCGACCCCAAGACCGATGACCCGCGCTGGGAATGCGTGACCATCAAGGCCATCGCCCCGTTCCCGCGCCCGGTGACGCTGGCCGAGTGCAAGGATGAGCCGCGCCTCGCCGAGATGTTCCTGGTCAAGAACACCCGCCTCTCGGTGCAGCCGGTGAGCGAGGCCGAGTGGAAGCTGGTGTGCGAGATGGGCGGCTACGAAGGGCCCGGCGCCTGAAACAGGCGGCCCGGGTTGGCGGAAACAGGAACGCCCGGACCGTCGGTCCGGGCGTTCTTCGTTTCGCGGGGGCCTCTTGGGGCGTCAGGCGGGGCCTCAGCTGAACTTGCGGTCCTGCGGGAAGCCGCGCGGGGCCATGCGGCCGGCGGCGGCGCGGGGACCGGTCCATTCCTGCAGCTCGGGGTCGAGGACGGTGCGGGTGCGCCCGCCGCCCATGGTCCACTGCAGGCCCTCGGCGCGGGTGAAGGTCCGCGCGTCGGACAGGCCGCCGTCCTTGTATTTCTGCAGGCGCACGCCCTTGCCGCGGGCCATTTCCGGCAGCTCCTCCAGCGGGAACACCAGCAGCTTGCGGTTGTCGCCGACCACCGCGACCGTGTCGCCCTCGACCGGCGCGCAGACCAGCGCCTTGCCCGGCGCCTTCACGTTCAGCGCCTGCTTGCCGGCGCGGGTCTGGGCCACCGCCTCGTCCTCGACCAGCACGAAGCCGTCGCCCGCGCTCGAGGCCAGCAGCCGCTTCGCGCCGGGGCGGTGGGGGAACAGGGCGAGCATCTCGTCCTCGTTGGGCAGGTCCACCATCAGGCGAACCGGCTCGCCCATGCCGCGCCCGCCGGGCAGCTTGTCGGCGGTCAGCGTGAAGAAGCGGCCCGAGGAGGAGAACAGCAGGATCTTGTCCGTCGTCTCCGCGTGGAACACGAAGCGGGGGCCGTCGCCGTCCTTGTACTTCACCTCGGCGTCCAGCGCCTGGCGCCCCTTCACCGCCCGGATCCAGCCCATCGCCGAGCAGATCACGGTGATCGGCTCGCGTTCGATCATCGCCTCGGCGGCCAGCACGTCGACCTGGGGCGCCTCGGCGAAGGCGGTGCGGCGGGCGCCGAGCGGATAGGGCTCGTAGCTCGCCTTCAGCGCGTCCAGCGCCTCGGGCGCGAAGGCGCCCTTGAAGGCCCGGGGGGCGCCGTAGTCCTCGCGCACCTTGCGCAGCTGGTCGGAGATCGCGGACCATTGCGCGTCCTCCGAGCCCAGCAGCTCCAGCAGGCCGGCCCGCTCGGTCTCGAGCGCCGCGCGCTCGTCGCGGATCTCCATTTCCTCGAGGCGGCGCAGGCTGCGCAGGCGCATGTTGAGGATCGCCTCGGCCTGCACCTCGGTCAGGAACACGCCGACGCCGGTTCCTTCGGGGTTCCAGGTCCAGCCGTCGGCCTGGATGAAGCCCCAGCGGGACCAGTCCTCGGCCATCAGCGAGACCTTGGGCTCGTCCTCGTTGCGGATGATCTCGATCACCCGGTCGAGGTTGAGGAAGGCCACGATGTAGCCGCCCAGCACCTCCAGCCGCCGCTCGATCCGCGCGAGCCGGTGGTTGGCGCGGCGAACCAGCACCTCGCGCCGGTGGTCGAGGAAGGCGCGCAGCACCTCGCGCAGGTCGCAGACCTTGGGCACCTTGCCGTCGATCAGCACGTTCATGTTCAGAGGGAACCGGGTCTCGAGGTCCGTCTGCTTGAACAGCGTCTCCATCAGCACCGCGGGGTCGACGTTGCGCGAGCGGGGCTCGAGCACCACGCGCACGTCCTCGGCGCTCTCGTCGCGCACGTCGGCGAGGATCGGGATCTTGCGGGTGTTGATCAGGTCGGCCAGCCGCTCGATCAGGCGGGATTTCTGCACCTGGTAGGGGATCTCGTCGACGATGACCCGCCAGGTTCCGCGGCCCAGATCCTCGACATGCCAGCGCGCGCGCAGGCGGAAGCCGCCGCGCCCCGTGCGGTAGGCCTCGAGGATCGAAGCGCGGCTTTCGACCATCACCCCGCCGGTGGGGAAGTCGGGGCCCGGCATCTTCTCGAGCAGGGTCTCGATCTCGGCGTTGGGGTGTTTGATCAGGTGCAGGGCGGCCGAGGCGACCTCGGCGGCGTTGTGGGGCGGGATCGAGGTCGCCATACCCACCGCGATGCCCGTGGCGCCGTTGGCCAGCAGGTTGGGGAAGGCGCCGGGGAGGACGACGGGCTCCTCCTCCTCGCCGTCGTAGGTCTGGCGGAGGTCGACGGCGTCCTCGTCCAGCCCCTCCATCATCAGGACCGCGACCGAGGTCAGGCGGGATTCGGTGTAGCGCATCGCCGCCGCGCTATCGCCGTCGACGTTGCCGAAGTTGCCCTGGCCGTCGACCATCGGGTAGCGCACGGCGAAGGTCTGGGCGAGGCGAACCAGCGCGTCGTAGACCGCGGTGTCGCCGTGGGGGTGGTACTTGCCGATCACGTCGCCGACGACGCGGGCCGACTTCTTGAACCCCTGGTTGGGGTCCATCCGCAGCAGGCGCATGGCCCACAGGATGCGGCGGTGCACGGGCTTCATCCCGTCGCGCGCGTCGGGCAGCGCGCGGTGCATGATGGTCGAGAGGGCGTACTGCAGATAGCGCTCGCCCAGGGCGCGGCGCAGCGGCTCGGCGCTGATCGCGCCGCCGCCGTCTCCGCCCCCGATGTCGTCTATGTCGATGTCGTCGGCCATATATGTTGTGTAGCTTGCGGGCGGAGGGCGCGTCCAGCGGACAAACGCGCCCAGGCCGCCGGAGGGGCGTCGGAGCCCCGGGGCCTATGCGCTCGCGCGGCCCGGCGCAACCCGCGGCGCGGCGGCTCAGGTCGCGGCGGAGGCGCGCTCGGCCGCGTCCAGCTCGCGGCGCATCGGCAGCCGCCCGCGCCCCTGGGGCCGCCAGCCGAAGCCCTCGGCCTGCGGCTCGCGGGAGACGACCTCGAAGTCCAGCCGCTCCTAGAGGCGGCGGGCCTCCGGGTTGGCGTCGTTGGCGACCAGCGCGCCGGCGGCGATCTCGCCCGGCATCGCCGCCGCGCCCTGCGTCCAGGCCTCGCCCCCCGCATCCGCCTTCGCCGTCTTCAGATGCCACGGGATCCCGCAGCCGGCCTCGTTCGACAGCACGGCGATCGTCATCGCGTCGGAGGGGCGGGCGGACCGCAGCGGGGGATCGAGGTCGAGATCGAGGATCGGCACGGTCGGCAGGGACGTCGAGGGGTGGCGGCCGCCCTCAACGCGCAACGCCGGCCCCGGAGGGTCGGCGCTGCAGTCTCTCGGGATCGCAGGCGGGGGGCGGGCGCCGCGCCCCCGCCCGCGTTCGGGATCAGATCGTCGCGGCCAGCGCCACGGCGGTGTCGGACATCCGGTTCGAGAAGCCCCACTCGTTGTCGTACCAGGTCAGGATGCGGACCATGGTCCCGTCCATCACCTTGGTCTGGTCCATGTGGAACACCGACGAGTGCGGGTCGTGGTTGAAGTCCACCGAGACCAGCGGCTCGGTCGTGTAGCCCAGCACGCCCTTCAGCTCGCCGTCGGCCGCGGCCTTGATGGCGGCGTTGATCTCCTCGACCGTGGTCGACTTCTTGGCGATGAAGGTCAGGTCGACGACCGAGACGTTGGGCGTGGGCACCCGGATCGCCACGCCGTCGAGCTTGCCGTTCAGCTCGGGCAGCACCAGGCCCACGGCCTTGGCGGCGCCGGTCGAGGTCGGGATCATCGACAGCGCCGCGGCGCGGGCGCGGTAGAGGTCCTTGTGCATCGTGTCCAGCGTCGGCTGGTCGCCGGTGTAGGAGTGGATGGTGGTCATGAACCCCTTCTCGATCCCCACCGCCTTGTCCAGCACATAGGCGACCGGCGCCAGGCAGTTGGTGGTGCACGAGGCGTTCGAGACGACCTTGTCCTGCGCGGTCAGCACGCCGTGGTTGACGCCGTAGACGATGGTCTTGTCGGCGCCGCCCGCGGGGGCCGAGACCAGCACGCGCTTCGAGCCGTTGGCCAGGTGGGCCGAGGCCTTCTCCTTGTCGGCGAAGATGCCGGTGCACTCCAGCGCCACGTCGACGTCGCCCCAGGGCAGGTTCTTGGGGTCGCGCTCGGCCGTCACCTTGATCGGGCCGCGGCCCACGTCGATGGTGTCGCCGTCAACCTTCACCACGCCCGGGAAGCGGCCGTGAACGCTGTCGTAGCGGATCAGGTGGGCGTTGGTCTCGACCGGGCCCAGGTCGTTGATCGCCACGACCTCGATGTCGGTGCGCCCGCTCTCGACGATGGCGCGCAGCACGTTGCGCCCGATTCGGCCGAACCCGTTGATGCCAACCTTCACCGTCATGTTCAGATCTCCTCCTGGCGCTTGCGCAGGGCGGCGCGTTCCGGCCGCCCGATGTTTCGTGGACTGTATATAGGCGCCCGGGGCCTGACGGAACCGTCGCGGGGCGGCCTTGACGCCGCGGTGGCGCGCGCGGCGGCGTCTTAACCTCACGGTAGCTTCCACAGGCCAAAAGTCCGCGCCTGTCCTGTCCGCCGTTGCCCCTCTTCGGGAGATCAGAATGCGCCCTGCCGCCTCCGCCGCCCGGTCCGCCTCCTCGCGGTCCCTTCGCCGTTTCGCCTCCGGCGCGACGATCGCCGCCGCCGCGCTGCTGGTCTCGGCCGGCGCCGCCTTCGCCGGCGCGTCCGAGTTCGACGCCAGCCTGCGCGCCTTGGCCGCCGAGCGGCTGGCCGCCTACGCGGCCGAGCCTGCGCTGGTCGAGGCCGTCGCCACCCAGAACGCCGCCGGCAAGCCCGACCAGTCGCGCGTCGACCAGCTCGACGCCGAGTGGCGGGCCCAGGTCGGCGGCGCCGCCTCGCCGCTGGTCGACAAGGTCACGGGGGCCCCCGCCTCCGCCCGCCTGGCCGAGATCCGCGACGCCAGCCAGGGCCTGATCACCGAGGTGATCCTCATGGATCAGGTCGGCCTGAACGTCGCGGTCAGCGAGCCCACTTCCGACTACTGGCAGGGGGACGAGGCGAAGTGGTCGCAGACCTATCTCGCCGGCGCGGGGGCCATGCATGTCTCGGACGTCGAGCTGGACGAGAGCACGCAGACCTATCAGGCCCAGGTGTCGCTGACCGTGGTCGACGCGTCCGGCGCGCCGATCGGGGCGATCACCTTCGGCGTCAACGTCGAGTATCTGGACTGATCCCAGCCGTCCCGCCGCAGGGGGCCGAGGGCCGCCTGCCGCCCGCTCCCTCGGAGATGCAAGCATGAGCCCGGCCGACCGTTCCTCCGCCGCCCCTTCCGCCGTCGCCGGGGTCTCCTCGGCGGGGCCCCAGGCCAGCCTGGGGCGGCGCATCGCGCTCGCGGCCGCCCTGGCCTCGATCCTGCTGACGGCGCTCCTGTGTGGCCTGGCCGCGTGGGAGCAGTCGGCGCTGGCGCGCTCCGTATTCGCCTCTGGCGCCTCTCAGGTCACCCAGCTGACGGCTTCGGGGCTCGGCGGCGCCGTGCGCTTCGGCAAGGCCGACATCGTCGAGGCGGAGCTGGCGCGGCTTGCCGAATCGAACGGTCAGGATCTGGTGGGCGCGGCCGCCTACGACGCCAAGGGCGACCTGCTGGCAAGCGCGGGCGCAAGGCCCGCCTCGCCCGAGGTCGAGACCGCGGTGCGTCAGGCGATCGCCTCGGGCGAGACCTGGGCCTCGGTCGACGGTCTCGCGCTGGTCCGCCCGATCGGCTTTGGCGCCGACAACGACGTCGTCGGCGCCTTCGCCGTGCTCTGGAGCGACATGGCCATCGCCGACCGGGTCGCCGCCGCGACCTGGCGCAACGCCCTGCTCGGCCTGGTCGTCGGCGTCGGCTGCTCGATCTTTGCGCTGTGGTCGCTGCATTCGATCCTCGGCAAGCCCCTCACGGCGATGGAGCGCGCCATCAACAGCCTGCTGAAAGGCGAGCTTGTGCGGGTGCCCGGCCAGCGCCGCAAGGACGAGATCGGCGCGCTGGCCCGCGCGATGACCTCGATCCACGACAAGGGGCTGGATGCCGCGCGCCTAAAGCAGGCCGTCGACAGCGCCCAGGTGCTGCTGATGGTCGCCGATGACGAGGACCGCATCACCTACGTCAGTCCCGGGCTGACGACGATGCTCAACGGCGTCGCCGGCGCGGTGCGACAGCGGGCGCCCGGCTTCGACGCCCACAATCTCGTGGGCGTGGACTTCAACGTCTTTCACGCCAACCGCGCCCATCAGGCCGGGATGCTGCGCAACATGACCAAGACCATCACCAGCGACATCCGCCTCGGCGACCGTCGCGTGAACCTGGTGGTCAATCCGATCCACACTCCCGGGGGCAAGCGCATGGGCACGGTGGTCGAGTGGCTCGACCGGACCGAGGACCTGGCCCTGCTGGCCGATATCGACGCCGCCGCCGCCGCCGCCGCGCAGGGCGAGTTCGGCCGTCGCCTGAAGCTGGGCGCCGGCGCGGACGAGAACCTCGATCGCGTGGCCGCCCAGGTGAACCGCATCTGCGAGACGGTCGACGGCTTCCTGACCGACGTCGACCGCCCCGTCGCCGCGATGGCCCAGGGCGACCTCTCCCATCGCGCCGGGACCGGTCACGAGGGCCGCTTCGGCCACCTGGCCGAGAGCCTGAACCGGACCATCGACCGGCTCGCCTCGCTGGTCGGCGACATCAAGCATGCCGAGGACGCGATCCGACGTTCGATCGACCTGGTCTCGGGCGGGGCCCGCGACCTCTCAGGTCGGACCGAGGCCCAGGCCTCGGCCATCGAGCAGACCTCGGCCACGGTCGAGGAGATCTCGGCCACCATCGCCACCAACGCCGACGGCGCCCGCGAGGCCGCCGCGATAACGCGCGAGGCCCGCTCCCGCGCCCAGCACGGCCAGTCGGTGGTGGGCGACGCCGTCTCCTCGATGTCCGAGATCGAGACGAGCTCCGGGCGGATCGGCGACATCACCGCGGTGATCGACGGCATCGCCTTCCAGACCAACCTGCTGGCCCTGAACGCCGCGGTCGAGGCCGCCCGCGCCGGCGAGGCCGGCAAGGGCTTTGCGGTGGTCGCCTCCGAGGTGCGCACCCTCGCCCAGCGCAGCTCCGAGGCCGCGCGCGACATCAAGGAGCTGATCGCGGCCTCCGGCGCCAAGGTCGCCGACGGCGTGCGCCTGGTGAACGCCACCGGCGACGCGCTCGGCGGACTGCTCGAGTCGATCTCGAGCATCGCGGGCTCGGTCGAGGACATCGCCCAGGCCAGCCAGGAGCAGGCGACCGGCATGCAGGAGATCACCTCCGCGGTGACGCACATGGACGACGCCACCCAGCGCAACGCGGCTCTGGCCGAGGAAAGCGCCCGCGCCGCCACGGCCCTGCGCTCCGAGTCGGATCAGCTCGCCGAACTGATCGGCTTCTTCCGCAACGCCGACCACGTCGCCGGGCGCCCCGCCTCCAGCCACGCGGCCTGATCCTCCGCCCGTCCCCGGGGAACCGGGGTCGGGCGCGACCGCTCCACGTTCACGGCGCCGGGGCCCGCGGGGCCGACCTCATGCATCGAGCGGCGCTCCTCGCGCGGCTCTGCGGGGAACCCCCGACGCAACGCGCCGGGCCCGCGCCGCGGCGGCAGACATCTCTGGCGGCCCGAGCGGTCGCCAGAGTGGTGTCGGGCGCCCTCGCCAGCGCTCGAGACGCCCCCGCGCCCGATCAGGCGCCCGGCGGCGGATCGGAGAACGCCGCGAAGGTCGCGAGATCCACCGATTCCACCTCCCGCAGCAGCTCGATGAACCCCTTCGCCTGGTGCGCGGCGATCGCCGCCCCCCTCTCCGCCGTCGCCGCCGAGGCGTCGCCGACCGTCCCGTCCGGGTTCAGGTCCTTGGCGATCCACCCGTAGGCCACCGAGCCCGTCGGCCGCAGCCAGCGGAAATCGCCCATCCCCTCGGCGCTGGAGGCGAAATCCTTCGCCCGCTCCATCCGCACCAGCTCCGGCCGGAAATGCAGCATCAGCGAGGTCTCGGCGTCGCCGCCGTGGATGCCGTAGGTCTTCTCCCGCTCGCTCAACATCCCCTCGGGATGCCCGAACGCTCCCCACTGGCACCGCACGGCCAGCATTCCCGCGCGCACCCGCAGCTCCCGCGTCGCGATCGAGATCAGGTCCAGGTTGCCGCCGTGAGAGTTCACGATGATCAGCTTGCGCACGCCGGCCCGCGCCACCGACAGGCCGATCTCGACCCAGGCCGCCAGCGCCGTCTCGGCGCTCAGCGTCAGAGTGCCGGGCGCATGCAGGTGCTCGTTCGACTTGCCCACCGCCTGCACCGGCAGGATGCGGATGTCGAGATCCTCGGGGACCCGCGCGCAGACCTCGCGCAGCATGCCGAGGTTGATCTCGGTGTCGACGCCGACCGGCAGGTGAGGCCCGTGCTGCTCGATGGCGGCGGTGGGCAGGATGGCGATGGTTTTCGCGGGGTCGATGTCGGCGTACTCGGTCGTCGAGTAGTCCAGCCAATGCAGGCGGCGCGTCATCGCTCAGCTCCGATGCTTGTAGGTTGCGTCCAGGCGCTCGGCCAGGTGCCGGGCGCCGGTGGTCGGCGCGTGGCGGGCCGGGCGGTCGGGGCCCACGCAGGTGGGCAGCGCCATGACCTCGGCGTCCGGATCGGGGTCGAGGAAGAAGGCGATCGAGAACCGCTCTGCCTTGGGCGCCAGCACGCGGTGGGGCGTCGAGACGTAGACGTCGTTGGTCCACCGCTCGAGGCAGTCGCCGATGTTGACCACGAAGGCGCCGGGGACCGAGGGCACGTCCAGCCACTCCCCCGTCCCCCGCAGGCTGCGCGGCTGCACCTGCAGCCCCGCCACCCCGTCGGTCGCCAGCAGCGTCACCGAGCCATAGTCGGAGTGCGCCCCCGCCCCGATGCCCTCGCCGCCGGCGGGGTAGCGCAGCAGCCGAAGGGTCGCCAGCGGGGCCTGGAACTTGTCGGCGAAC
This sequence comes from uncultured Albimonas sp., assembly GCF_963977235.1. Taxonomy (NCBI): domain Bacteria; kingdom Pseudomonadati; phylum Pseudomonadota; class Alphaproteobacteria; order Rhodobacterales; family Paracoccaceae; genus Albimonas; species uncultured Albimonas sp. The sequence continues at coordinate 23,096 of NZ_CAXBOD010000003.1, read as the reverse complement.
CAGTCCTCGGGCAGGCCGAGATCGAGCGCGAAGGCCTGGTGCAGCTCGGCGCCCAGGCGCAGGCAGGCCGTGTACCAGCCCAGGCACTCGGCCTTGAAGGTGGGTTCGTCCGCGGGCCAGAGGTTCACGCCCCGGAACGGTTTTCCCGCGATCACCTCGGGGTGGTCCGGCCCAAGGTCCAGGCCGACGTTGAACGCCTCCTTGGCGTCGGCGACGCCGGAGGCGGGGTCCAGCGCCTCGACCTGCTGGGCGACGTAGCCGCGGTTGTGGGGGCTGTTGGCGATCGCCACCGCCTCCTTCGCCGCGGCGGGAAGGGCGAAGAAGTTGCGGGCCACGGTGAACATCGCCGTGCGCTGGGCGTCGAGGATGCCGGTGTTCCTGAGCAGGAAGAAACCGGTGTCGCGGCAGGCGCGGCCCAGGTCCCCGGCGAACTCCGCGCGGGCCGCCGCGTCCCCGTCGCGGAAGCTCGAGAAGTCCAGGACCGGAATGTCGAAATCGCTCATCGCTGTCTCCCTCCCCTCGTCGCCGGAGACGCCCGCCCCCGGCGCGAGGGTCGCGGGCCGCGGGGGCGAGGCGGCGCGACCGGGCGCGGCCTCGACCCGCGGCCTCCGGCGTCAGCCGGGCCGGCGCATGCCGGCATAGTCGTAGACGGACTTGTAGTCGAAATCCGGCCGGTCCCAGGTGATCATCTTGCCCGGGTTCAGCAGGCCCTTGGGGTCCGCCTCGCGCTTGAACTGCAGCTGGCGGTCGTCGGCCGCCTGTCGGCCGCCCTCCTCGAGCGTGTAGCGATGCGGGTTGAACACCCAGATCCCCATGTCCTCGTGGATCTTCACGATCTCCTCCAGCCGCGCGTCGGTCGAGTAGCGCACCACCGGCAGGCCCGCGAACGACAGCTTGCCGTTCATCCGGATCCCTTCCAGGTGCTGCACGACCTCGTCGCCGAAGGTCCGGCGCACAAGGTCCACCTGCTCGAGCGCGCCGGGCTGGGTGTAGCGCACCTGCAGGTAGGTGATCGTGGGATCGACCCGCAGCCCGCGCAGGGTGGTGTGGTTCCAGGCGTATTCGTAGGCGACGCCGAATGCCTTCTTCTCCTCGGCGGTCACCTTGTCGGAGCGGTAGATGATCTCCGCCCCCTTCGTGCGCGCCGTGTAGGTCATGAAGGCGTCCATCGCGTGGGGCGCCACCATCACGATCACCACCGACTGGTCCCGCCGGATCCGGTTCTTGATGCGCAGGAAATAGTCGTGGGGCAGGGGCGCCTCGACCGGGGTGATCAGCTTGGTGAGGATGCCGTCCTCATTGCCCAGCCCCTCGGACCAGCGGGCGCCCTCCATGAAGTCGTCAAAGCCCACCAGCACGTCGACCCAGTCGTAGGCGGGCGCCAGCGGCAGCTCGACCTCGGTGATGATGCCGTTGGTGCCGTAGGCGTGGGAGACGCGGTGCAGCTCCTCGCCGGTGAACTCCAGCACGCGGGGTTCGGCCTCCATCGTCACCACGCGCAGACGCAGGATGTTGCCGAGATCGCGAAGCTGCCCCCAGCGGACCGAGCCGACGCCGCCCGAGCCGCCGGCGATGAAGCCGCCGACGGTGGCGGTGGCGTAGGTCGAGGAGAACATGCGGATCTCCTGCCCGGATTTCTCGATGATCTCCTGGTCCATTTCGCGCAGGATCGCGCCGGGTTGCACGATCACGCGGCCCGGCTTGATGTCCACGACCTTGTTCATGTGGCGCATGTGCAGGATGCAGCCGCCCGCCAGCGGGATCGCCTGGCCGTAGTTGCCGGTGCCGGCGCCGCGGGTGGTGACAGGCACGTCATGCTCGTAGCAGGCCTTGAGGACCTCGATCACCTCGGCCTCGGACTTGGGCGCGACGACGAAGTCGCCGACCAGGTGGTCGAGCCGCGATTTCAGGATCGGCGAATACCAGAAGAAGTCCCGGCTCTTGGCCTTCACCGAGGCCGGCTTCTCGTCGAGGTCGAGATGCGAGAGCGCCTCCTTGGCGGCGAGGACGTTGGGGGTCATGCGGGCTCCATCAGGTCGTCGAGCTCGGCGTAGTCGGGCAGGGTCCGGTCGATGGCCCGCCCAGCCCGGAGCACGATGCGGTCGGTCTGGGGGCGCGCGAACAGCTCGGTCCAGCTTCGCGCGCGGGTGATCACGAGATCCGCCGGCGCCCCCGCGGCAAGGCTGGGCGCCTCGAAGCCGCAGGCGTGGGCCGGGGCGGTCAGGAACGCCTCGACCCAGTCGCCGCGCGAATGGTCGAGATGCGCGATCCGGGTCGCCTCCCGCATCACCTCGATCATGTCGAGGTCGCCGTAGGCGTAGAAGGGATCGCGGGTGTTGTCGGAGGCGAAGATCACCGGGATCCCCCGTTCGCGCGCCTCATGCACCAGGGTGACGCCGCGGTTGCGCGGCGTGCGGCCGGCGTGGCGATCCTGGAGGTACATGTTGCACATCGCGAGCGAGGTGATCGACATGCCGGTCTCGGCGCAGAGATCCAGCGTCGCCAGCGCCTCCGCCTCGTCCTGGGTCGACAGCGAGCAGCAGTGCCCGCAGTTGATCATGCCGGTGTAGCCGGTGCGCTTTGCGGCCAGCGCGATCTCGCGCAGGGTGGCCGAGGTCGGGTCCAGCGTCTCGTCGGCGTGGAAGTCGGCGTCGAGGCCGAGCTCTCCGGCCGTCTCGAAGAACAGGTCGAGGCGCGCGGCCACGTCCGGGATCGGGTAGGTGACCGTGCCCAGCACGCCGCCCGAGTCCTTCACGATCTGCGACAGCTTCCGCCAGGCCGGGCCGCCGTCCACCGCATCGACGCCCACCAGGCACACCGCCTGCAGGTCGACGCAGCCGGCCCAGTCCTCGCGCAGTTCGCGGAACACGGACCAGGAGATCTCGTCCTGCGGGGCCGAGGAATCCAGATGCGTGCGCAGGCTGCGCGTGCCGTGCGCCCAGGCCGAGCGCAGCGAGAAATCGGCCCGTCGGCGCACGTCCTCGGCCGACCAGCGGGCGACGCGATCCGCGCCGACCGTCGTAAGCGCGCCCATGAAGGTGCCGTCGGGGTTGGGCGAGCGGGCCCAGATATGCCCCTTGTCGATATGGGTGTGCGCGTCGGTGAAACAGGGGAAGACCATGCGGCCGCCCATGTCTATCTCGGCATCCGCAGGTTCGGACGCGTCCACGATCCGCCCGTCGGCGATCGAGAGGTCCAGGCTCTCGAGGTCGCCCGCGCGGCCCGACAGGCAGGCGGGCGCGCGCAGGTTCGTCAGCCGAAGACGCGGGGCCTGCGGCAGTTCCATGAAATCCAAGGTCTCAGACCTCCCGCTTGACGGCGCTCTCGTGCCACTTGTGCAGAAGCGCGTGGCTGAGGAAAGACAGCAGGGCGAAGATCAGCACGCCGGTCAGCGCGATCAGGATCAGGGCGGCGAAGGCGAGATCGGTTTTCAGCCGGTAGTTCGCCTCGAGGATCCGGAAGGCGAGGCCCGAGCCCATGCCCCCGGTGCCGGCGACGAACTCGGCCACCACCGCGCCGATCAGGGAAAGCCCGCCGGCGATGCGCAGGCCGCCCAGGAAGTAGGGCAGGGCGGCCGGGATCTGCAGGTAGCGCAGCTTCTGCCAGCGCGTCGCCCCATAGATCGAGAACAGGTCGCGCAGGTTGTGATCGGCCGAGCGCAGCCCCAGCGTCGAGTTCGACAGGATCGGGAAGAACGCCACGATCCAGGCCACGATCAGCATCCCCAGAACCTTCTCGGGGATCACGAACAGCCCGAGGTCGACGTCGGTGACATAGATCAGGATCAGCGGCGCGACGGCCACCACCGGCGTCACCTGCAGGATGACGGCGAAGGGATAGAAGGCCATCTCGGCAAAGCGCGACTGGTTGAACAGCACCGCCAGCCCGACGCCGCCGGCGACCGCGGCCAGCAGCGCCAGCGCGGTGGTCTGGATGGTGATCAGCCAGCTTGCGAACAGGGTGGCGGCGTTCTCGACCAGCGCCTCCCACACGAGGCCCGGGCCGGGCAGGATGTAGTGGGGGATCTCGTTGGCCACCACGGTCCAGTGCCACGCGAACAGCGCGCCCAGGATCACGGCGGCTGGCAGCACCCAGCTCGCGATCTTCTCGACGCGGCGGCGGCGCTGGCGGGCCAGCTCGTCGATGTCGATCGGGGCGTCGATCCGGGCGGGGTCGGTGTCGGCGACGGTCATCGGCTCACTCATGTCCGGCGGAGGCGCCGCCCATGGCCTCGTTCAGCGCCTCGGAGGCGGCGCGGCACTGGGCGGCGTATTCGGCCGAGGTGCGGAAGATCTCGGCGCGGGGATAGGGCTCGTCCACGTTCAGCTCGCGGATCACGCGGCCCGGGCGGGCGGCCATCACCACGATCCGGTCCGAGAGGAACACGGACTCGAAGACCGAGTGGGTGACGAAGATCACCGTGCAGTTCAGCTTGGCGCGCATCGCCAGCAGGTCGTTGTTGAGCTTGAAGCGGGTGATCTCGTCGAGCGCGGCGAAAGGCTCGTCCATCAGGATCAGCTTGGGCCGGGTGACCATGGCCCGGGCGATCGAGACGCGCATCTTCATGCCGCCCGACAGCTCGCGCGGATAGGCGCCCTCGAAGCCCTTCAGGCCGACGGTCTCCAGCGCGTCCTCGATGTCGGCGCGGCAGCTCGAGAAGCTCTTGCCGCGCAGGCGCATCGGCAGCCAGACGTTCTTCGCGACCGTCGCCCAGGGCATCAGCGTGGGTTCCTGGAACACCACGCCGAGGTCGGCGTCCGAGCGTCCGCCGCTCGCCCACTCGATCCTGCCCGAGGTGGGGTTCGAGAGGCCAGCGATCAGCCTCAGCGCCGTCGACTTGCCGCAGCCCGAGGGGCCCAGCAACGAGATGAAGTCGCCCTGGCGCACCTCCATCGACATGCCGCGCAGCGCCACCACGTCGCGTCCGAAGACCTTGGTGACGTTGCGCACCGACATCAGCGGCGCCCGCGCCGCGCGCTCGGCGGCGGATGCGGCGGGGGAGGGCGCGGCCGCAGCCGCGCCCCCGTTTGCGGTTTCCGGGGTCACGCGCGGATCACTCGGTCAGCTTCTTCTTGACCTCGAGCGCCACGCCCGAGTTCGCGAAGTCCTCGGTGTAGACCATCTCGAGGTCGAGCCCGGCCTCGGTCACCCCGGCCTCGACCATCTTGTCGTAGAAGTCCTTCACGGTGGCGCCCTTCACCGCGCCGATGCCGAACTCCAGCGCGTCGCCCGAGTCGACGATGCCGTATTCCTTCATCGCCTCGATCGAGAAGGCGATCTGCGCGTCCGACATGTCGGTGTTGTCGGCCTGGATCAGGGCGTTGGCCGCCGAGGGATCGCCGTAGAGGTAGGTCGCCCAGCCGATGGCCGAGCCCTCGACGAAGCACTTAACCACCTCGGGGGTCTCGTCGATGGTGGCCTGCATGGTCTCGACCGTGGTGGCGTAGGTCGAGAAGCCGGCGTCGGCGAGCGACCAGACGTCGGGCTTGAACCCGCCCTCGGTCTCGACCGCGTAGGGCTCGGAGGTGACATAGCCCTGCTGGCCCGAGTCCTCGTCGGCGATGAAGGGCGCAGGGTTGAAGGTGTAGGGTTTGCGGGTCTCTTCCTTGAACCCGTAGGCGGTCATCATCCACTGGTAGTAGGACTGAAAGCCGTTGTCGCCGATATACAGCGTGCCGAGGGTCTTGAGGTCCTCGAAGCTCTCGGCGGCGCCGGGATGGGTCAGGATGACCTGCGGCTCCTTCTGGAAGTGGGCGGCCACGACCTTGAGGGGGATGCCCTCGCGCACGGCCGAGAAGGCCTGCAGCAGGTTGCCGCCCATCGAGAAGTCGACCTTGCCCGCCAGCATCAGCGCGCGGTTGTTCACCTGCGGGCCGCCGGGGACGATGGTGACCTTCAGCCCGCAGGCCTCGTAAGTGCCGTCGGCGACGGCCTGGTAGTAGCCGCCATGCTCGGCCTGGGCGACCCAGTTGGTGCCGAAGCTGACCTCGGTCAGGTCCTGGGCGGAGGCGGGCGCGACCAGCGCGGCGCCGAGGATGGTCGCGCCAAGCGCGACGGGGCACGCGGCCGCGGCGGCGGCGAGCGGAAGTCTGGAGGACATGGCGATCTCCCTCGTTGTCCGGCGGCCGCATTCTCGGCGGCCGAGGCGCCGGGCGAAAGGGGGATTTCGCGGTTGCGGAAAATTGTCCGGGCCGGCGCCCGGTTTCTCGGCGCCCGGAGGCGGCCGGCGCCTGCCGAACAGGCGGAAATGAACGCCGGCGAGATGCCGCGCGTGGCGGAAACGATTCCCCGCCCATCCCCCGGCCTGGCGACCAGGCGTGAACGCCCCGCCCTGCGCTGCCGCCCTCCGGACCTCGCGCAACCTCTCCGCCCCCTCCGGTTCCGGGGTCGGCGGGCGGGCGTCCCGGCCGCGCAGCGGACGGCAGAGCCGTCCCGACGACCCTTCCCGCCCCTGGGCGCATGACCGCGCCCCTTTCCCTCCGCTTGACCGCGCCCCCCGGACGGGCGCAGACGATGCGCCATGCCCTCCGCGCCTCTCGCCCCGCCCCGACCGCGCCCTGCGCGTCCCCGCCGCCCCTCCAGCCTCGCAGTCCGAAGGACGCGCGCATGACGCCCCCTCCGTCCGCCCCGTCGCCTCCGCCGGCCGCCGGAAGCCTTGTCGAGCGTCTCCGGCTGCTGGGGCTGGGCGCGATCGCGGCGATCGGCTTTGGCGTCTCCTTCCCGCTCAACCACGTGGCGGTCGAGTCCGCCTCGCCGATCGCGGTCGCCATGCTGCGGGCCTGGGTGGCGGCGCTGGCGCTGGCGCTGGGCTTCTGGGCGATGGGGGTGCCCGCTCCGCGCGGCGCCCGCGCCTGGGGCGCGAGCGCGATGCTCGGCGCGCTCTCCACCGCCCTCCCGTTCTTCCTGCTCGCCGCCGGACAGTCGCGGATCGGCGGGGGCCTCGGCGGCGTCGTCTTCGCCACGATCCCGCTGATCGTGGTGCTGGCCGCGCCGCTGCTGCCGCCCTTCCCGCGGATCGAGGCCCGCCGGCTGCCCGGCTGCGCCGTGGGCCTCGCAGGCGTGACGCTCGCCACCGGCGGCGGGGGCGAGGGCGCGCTCCTCGGCGTCGCGATGACCTTCGCGGCCGCGGCCTGCCTCGCGGTGGGCTCGATCCTGCTGCAGCGCTATCCCGACCTCGATCCCCGCTCCCTGACTCTCGGCCAGGTGCTGTGCGGGGCGGCGATGCTGACGCCGGTCACGCTGCTCTGGCCCGGCGTCGAGATCGGCCCGGCGCTGGCCCCGGTTCCTTTCGCCGCCATCGCCGCCAACGGGGTGCTCTCGACCGCCGCCGCGATGTGCGCGATGTACATGCTGATCCGCGCGGCGGGCCCGGCTTCGGCGGCCACGATCAACTTCTTCACCCCGCTGATCGCCATCGCCGTTTCGGCGCTGACGCTCGGCGAGCCGCTGTCCCCGGTTCTGCTCGCCGCTTTCGCCGCGGTGGTCCTGGGGGCCTGGCTGGTGACCCGGCGTCGCTGACCTCCGCGCATCCCGGCCTTGGCCCTGCGCGGCGCGCATGGCAGGAAGACGCGGCCGGCATGCCGAGTCTTCGAAATGCGTCTGGCATCCTGACCTGTCTGCGCTATAGTGATAAGGGCTCCATAAGATTACGAACGACCAGGATCCTCCGGTTCCCATGCCCTCGACGACCTCACCCGACCAGGTCGACGCGCCGCGCGTCGCCCGGGCGCCCAAGCTTCCCGAATTCGTGGCGCTGATGGCGAGCCTGATGGCGCTGACCGCGCTGTCGATCGACATCATGCTGCCCGCCCTGCCGCTGATCCGCGACTCCTTCGGGGTCGTGGATCCCAATGCGCAGCAGTTGGTGATCACCCTCTACATGGTCGGCTTCGGCGTCGGTCAGCTGTTCTACGGCACGCTCTCGGACCGGTTCGGCCGCAAGGTGGTGCTGGGCGCGGGCCTCGCGGTCTACGCCGCCGCCGCGATCCTCTGCCTCGTGGCGCCGAGCTTCGAGGTGCTGCTCGCCGCGCGCCTCCTGCAGGGCATGTCCAACGCCGCCCCCCGCGTGGTGGCGATCGCGGTGGTGCGCGACCTTTACGGCGGTCGGCGCATGGCCGAGGTGATGTCCTTCGTGATGACGGTGTTCATCATCGTCCCCGCGCTTGCGCCCGCGCTGGGCTCGGCGATCCTGCTGTTCGGCGACTGGCACGACATCTTCCTGTTCCTGGGCGTCGTGGCGCTGGCCATCCTGTTCTGGACCGGGATCCGCCTGCCCGAGACCCGCCCGCGCGAGCTGCGCGAGCCGCTGAGCCTGAAGTGGGTCGGCGCCGCCTTTCGGCAGGTCGTGACCACCCGCCAGACCATCGGCTACACGCTGGCCACGGGCGTCGCCTTCGGCGGCATGATGGCCTACGTGAACTCGGCCGAGCAGGTCTACAACGAGGTCTATCGGTCCGGCGCCTGGTTCACCGCCCTGTTCGCCCTGGTGGCGCTGGCGATGGCGGGGGCCGCGGTCACCAACGCGCGGCTGGTGGGGCGGCTGGGGATGCGCAAGATCGGGCACACCGCGCTGATCTGCTACGCGGCCGTGGGCGGCGCGCACATGGCGCTCGAGATGCTGCCCGGGGTGCTGCCGCTGCCGGTCTTCATGGCGATGATGATGTTGCAACTCTACTGCTTCGGTCTGATCATGCCGAACTTCAACGCCATCTCGATGGAGCCGCAGGGCCGCATCGCGGGGACAGCCTCGTCTTTCGTGGGCTGCGCCACCACCGGCATCGCGGCCTTCCTGGGCTGGCTGGTGGGCCAGTCCTACGACGGCACCGCCCTGCCGCTGGCCGCGGGCTACTTCATCTTCGGCACGGCGGCGCTGATCATGGTCCTGGTGGTGGAGCGCGGTCGGTTGTGGGGCTCCTCCCAGTAGGGGGCGGGCCTTTGCGGCCAACGCGCGGCGGCGTGTTCCGAGGGCCGCTCGACGTCTGACGTCGAGCGGCCCTCGTCTTTGCCTGCGCGGCGTTGCATGCTCGTCCCGATCCCCTGCGATGGAGCGATGCGCATGGCCTTTCGACGTCACTTTTCCGGCGGCCCCTTCGAGGCGAAGGTCGCCTATTGCCGCGCCGTCGAGGCGGACGGCTGGATCTTCGTCTCCGGCTCGACCGGCGCCGATCCCGAGACCGGCGCGATGCCCGAGAGCGTGGTCGAGCAGTGCCGCAACACGCTCGCCACCGTCGGCCGGGCGCTGGCAGAGTTCGGCGCCGGCTTCGGGGACGTGGTGCGGGTGACCTATCTGCTGCCCGACCGCGCGGATTTCGAGCCCTGCTGGCCCGTGCTGCGCGAAGTGTTCGGGGAAGCGCCTCCGGCCGCGACGATGCTGGAGGCGGGTCTGATCGCGCCGGGCATGAAGATCGAGATCGAGGTCACCGCGCGGATCCCTGCGAAAGCGCCCTGATCGGCCGGCGGGTCGGCTCTGCCGTCCGCTGCGCGGCCGGGACGCCCGCCCGCCGACCCGGGAACCGGCAGCGGGGTCGGCGGGCGGGCGATGCGTCCGCGCAGCGGGCGCGAGAGCCGCTCCCGACCTCGCCTGCACGGCGACGCCGCCAGGAGCGACGTTGCACGAAAAAGGGCCGCCCGATCGGGCGGCCCTCGAGATCCCGGGATCGGGTGGGGATCAGAGCTTGCTTTCCAGCTCCGGCAGCACGTCGAACAGGTCCGCGACCAGGCCGTAGTCGGCGACCTGGAAGATCGGCGCCTCCTCGTCCTTGTTGATGGCCACGATGACCTTGGAGTCCTTCATGCCCGCCAGGTGCTGGATCGCGCCCGAAATGCCCACCGCGATGTAGAGCTCCGGCGCCACGACCTTGCCGGTCTGGCCGACCTGCCAGTCGTTGGGCGCGTAGCCCGAGTCCACCGCCGCGCGCGAGGCGCCGACCGCGGCGCCCAGCTTGTCGGCGACCTTCTCGATGATCGCGAAGTTCTCCTTCGACCCGATCGCCCGGCCGCCGGAGATGATCCGCTTGGCCGAGGTCAGCTCGGGACGGTCGCTGGCCGCGATCTTGTCCTCGATCCACTCGGAGACGCCGGGGTTCTCGACCGCGCCGATTTCCTCGACCGAGGCCGAGCCGCCCTCGCCCGCGGCCTCGAAACTCGAGGTGCGCACGGTCAGGACCTTCGTGGCGTCCGAGGACTTCACGGTCTGCATGGCGTTGCCGGCGTAGACCGGGCGCACGAACTCGTCCGCGCCCTTGATCTCGGACACGTCGGAGATGACCATCACGTCGAGCAGCGCCGCGACGCGCGGGGCCAGGTTCTTGCCGGCCATGGTCGAGGGCGCGACGATGGCGTCGTAGTCCCCGGCCAGCGACACGACCAGCGCCGCGGTCGGCTCGGCCAAGTTGTGGCCGAACATCGGGTCCTCGGCGCACAGCACCTTGGTCACGCCGTCGAGCTTGGCGGCGGCCTCGGCCGGGCCCTTGGCATGCTCGCCCGCGACCAGGATCGTCACGTCGCCCAGCTGCTTGGCGGCGGTCAGGGCCTTGGCGGTGGCGTCGACGGAGAGCTCCCCGGCGAGCGTTTCGGCGATCAGCAGAACGGCCATGTTACAGCACCCCCGCTTCGTTCTTCAGCTTCGAGATCAGCTCGTCCACGTTCTCGACCTTGACGCCGGCCTTGCGCGAGGGCGGCTCGGTCGTCGTGACGATGGTCAGCCGGGGCGCGACGTCGACGCCGTAGTCGGCGGCGGTCTTGGCCTCGAGCGGCTTCTTCTTGGCCTTCATGATGTTGGGCAGCGAGGCGTAGCGCGGCTCGTTCAGGCGCAGGTCGGCCGTGATGATGGCGGGCAGCTTGACCTTCAGGGTCTGCATGCCGCCGTCGATCTCGCGGGTGACGGTGGCGCTGTCGCCCTCGATGGCGATCTCGGCCGCGTTGGTCGCCTGGGCCCAGCCCAGCAGCGCCGCCAGCATCTGGCCGGTGGCGTTCATGTCGTTGTCGATCGCCTGCTTGCCGGCGATGACCAGGCCGGGCTGCTCTTCGTCGATCACCGCCTTCAGCAGCTTGGCCACGGCCAGCGGCTCGATGTCGGTGTGAACGTCGTCGGCGGCCTCGATCAGGATGGCGCGGTCGGCGCCCATCGCCAGCGCCGTGCGCAGCGTCTCCTGGGACTGCTTGACGCCGATCGAGACGACCACGACCTCTTCGGCCGCGCCCTTCTCCTTCAGCCGGATCGCCTCTTCGACGGCGATCTCGTCGAAGGGGTTCATCGACATCTTGACGTTCGCGAGATCGACGCCCGATCCGTCCGCCTTCACGCGGGCCTTCACGTTGTAGTCGATCACGCGCTTGACGGGCACGAGCACCTTCATCGCGCGCTTCTCCTCCTGTTTCCGGCGCGCGGGGTCTGCGCACCGGTCCTTCCGACGCGCGGAACGCGCGCCGATCATTGCCTGTGGGCTCTACACCGCCTGCCGGCCGGATGGTAGACCCGTGATGGTCGCCGCGGCCCCGCAAGTCTGTCGGCGCCCGAGGGCGCCAGAGCTGGGGCGAACCAGGCCGACGCGCACGTCAACCTGCGCCGCGAGGTAGCATCCGCCCCGGTGTCTCGCAAAGGGCGGAGGGTCGCACAAGCGTCGCGGGCGTCCCGCGCGCAAGATTCTTGCGCGGCGCTTGCGCGCATGGACGCAAGGCGTTTGCGCGCAGGGTCGCGCGGCGCTCAGCGGTTCGCTCCCGGGACCCACAGGACGTCGCCGGCGCCGCCATGGTTGGCCGCGCGCGAGGCGACGAAGAACCAGTCCGACAGCCGGTTGAGATAGACGACCGAGGGCGGGTTCACCGCCTCGACCTCGGCCAGCGCCGCGGCCAGGCGCTCGGCCCGGCGCGAGACGGTCCGGCACAGGTGCAGATGCGCCGCCAGCGCCGAGCCGCCGGGCAGCACGAAGCTGCGCAGGGGCGCGAGGTCGGCGTTCATCGCGTCGATCTCGGACTCGAGCCGGTCGACCTGCGACTGCTCCATCCGCAGCACGGGGTATTTCGCCTCGGCGTCCTTTTCGGGCGCGGGGCGACACAGGTCGGCGCCCAGATCGAACAGGTCGTTCTGGATGCGGGCCAGCGCCGCGTCCATTTCGCCCTGCGAGTGCAGACGCGCCAGCCCGACGGCGGCGTTGGTCTCGTCGACGGTGCCATAGGCCTCGACCCTGAGGTCGTGCTTGGCCCGCCGGCTGCCGTCGCCGAGCGCGGTCGTGCCCTTGTCGCCGGTGCGCGTGTAGATCTTGTTCAGCACGACCATCTGGCCCGCATCCCCCCTGATTTCGAGTCGTCGCCGGTCCGCCTGCGCCGTCCGCTCAGTTGCCCGAGCGCAGCGCGGCCACGGCGACCAGGATCAGCACCACCGCAATGGCCTGCGCCAGAAGGCGGAGCTGCATGATCTTGTTGGCGTACTTGCGGTTGAAATCGCCGCCCTTGGCAAAGCTGCCGACGCCGAACAGCAGCACGCCCAGCACGACCAGACACGCCAGCAGCGCGATCCACAGAAGAGCTTGACCCATGATCGGTCCTCCTTGACGCCCCTCAACCTAATGCAGCCGCGCCCGGGCGCCACCGCGCCGTTCGGACGCGCCGCAGGCAGAGGGGACGCAGGGCCTGGCGGGGAGGGGAGGGCGCGGGCGCTCAGTGATCCCCGCGAAACAGCCGGTCCTGCAGCCGCGTGGGCAGCATCTTCGCCAGCGCCGCGACATAGGTCGGCGTGGTCACGAAGTAGCGCGCCCGCGGCCGGGCGCTTTCCAGCGCATGGACCGCCCTGGCGGTCACCGCCTCGGGGCCCAGCTCGAACCGGGCCGAGGTCTGCGATTCCTCCGCCTCCAGCCGCGGCAGGATCTTCTCCCTCCAGGCCCGCTCCCAGGCCGAGCCCTCCCGCCGCGCCCAGCGCCGCGAGGCGGCGAGCGAGTTGCGCCGGAAGGCCGAGCGGATCGGCCCCGGCTCGATCAGGATCACCCGGCAGCCGGGGGCGGGGGACTCGGGTCCCTCGAGTTCGCGGCGCAGGGCGTCCGACCAGCCCTCGAGCGCGAACTTGGTGGCATTGTAGGCGCCGCGATAGCGCAGCGACAGGAAGCCCAGCACCGAGGAGACGTTGACCACCCGCCCGCGGCTTTCGCGCAGGGCGGGCAGCAGGCGGCGGGTCAGGTCGTGCCAGCCGATCAGGTTGGTTTCGAAGATCTCGCGCATGCCCTCGCGCGGGATGTCCTCGAGCGGGGCGGGAATCGCGAAGGCCCCGTTGTTGACCAGCGCGTCGAGCCGCCCGCCCGTGCGCGAAAGCGTCTCGTCGACGGCGCGCGCCACGCTGTCGGGGTCGGCGTAGTCGAGAACCAGGCTCTCGAGTCCCTCCTCCGCCAGCCGCGCCGCGTCGTCCGGCCCTCGGCAGGCCGCCAGCACCCGCCAGCCGCGGGCCCGGAGCGTGCGCGCCATGTCCAGTCCGATGCCGCTCGAGCATCCCGTGATCAGCACCGTGCGGCTCATCCGCCCTCCTGTTCCGGCGGGGCGCGGCCGGCGCCGCTCAGGCCAGGAGATCCCAGTCTCCGGTCCAGGCGTGGCCGCCGTCCCCTTCGCCGCCGCCGACGATACGGATCGAGAGGTCGGCGCCAAGGATCAGCAGGTCGCGGCCCAGGTCGAGGGTGACGAGCCCGTCCTCTTCGTCGAGCCCACGCACCGTCAGCCGGTCCTGCGTGGGGTCGAAGTCGGTGATCACGTCGTCGCCGTCGCCGGGGCGGAACACGAACAGGTCCGCGCCGCCGCCGCCGGTCAAGCGGTCGTCGCCGGCGGCGCCCCTCAGCCGGTCGTCCCCCGCGCCGCCGCGCACCGCATCGTCGCCCGCGCCCCCGTTCAGCCGATCGTCGCCGCCGAAGCCGCGAAGCAGATCGTCCCCGCCGCGCCCGGCCAGTCGGTCGTCGCCCGCGGCGCCCGCCAGCGCGTCCTCGCCCGGGCCGCCCTGCAGCCGCAGCGCGCCCTCGCCGCCGGTCACGGTGGCCATCGCGCGGCCCAGGCTCACCGCGCCCTCGGGGTCGCTCAGCACATAGGTGACCGAGACGCTGGCCGTCTCGCCCATGCCCAGCCCGGGGAAGGCATGCGAGAAATCCCATGCGACGCGCCCGTCGGCCCAGACGCGCAGGCTCACGCCATCGTCGAGCGCAATCTCGGCCGCTCTGCGCTCGGGCAGCGCCACGCCGCCGACGTTGGTCACCCGCAGCGCGTCGCCGTCGGGGTCGGAGTCGGGGCCCGCGCCGTTGTCGGCCAGCAAGTTGCCCCGCAGGCGGCCGCCCGTTCCGCCCGAAAAGGCGTCGTCGGCCGCGACCGGGGCGGCGTTGGTCGAGGCGACCTCGACGCTCGTGCGCTGCGTCGCGCTCCCGGCCGCGCCCTCGACCACATAGTCGAAGCTCGCCGCGCCGTGGAAGCCGGGCAGGGGGGCGAACACCACCTCGTCGCCTTCGAGCGTCACGATCCCGCCCTGCGCGGCGCCCACGCCGGTCAGGCGCAGCGCGCCGCCGGTGGGGTCCACGTCGCCGTCCAGCAGCTCGGCCACGGCGATTCGCAGCGTCTCGCCCTCGCGCATCGCGAAATGCTCGGCGTCGGCAACCGGGGCGCCGGTCAGCCGGATCTTGCCGTCGGCAAAGCGCAGCACCTCGACGCGCGAGATCTCGTCCCACTGGTGGGCCACCCCGTCGACCGTCGTGGGCAGGCGCACCACCCGCGCCTGGCCCGGGCCCAGGATCTCGATCGCGAACTCGTCCATCGAGCGCAGGCCGTAGTCGACCACGTCCTTCCCCGCGCCGCCGTCCACGGTCTGCACGCCAAAGCCGCCCGCGATCGTGTCGTTGCCGCGGCCGGCGTCAACCTGCACGTCCCAGCCGAGGGCCTCGATCAGGTCGTCGCCGGCACCGCCGCGCACTTGGTGGGAGCCCGCGCCGTCGATCCGCACGACGTCGTCGCCGGCCCCCGCGCGCACGCTCGCGTCACCGCCCCAGGCCACGATCCGGTCTGCCGCCCCCGTGCCCCGCAGGACCAGCGCCGGCCCGCTTGCCGTGATCGCCTCGCCGCCCCCGCCCAGCGGCTCGCTCCTCACCGAGCTGGGCTGCAGGTCGGCCACCGCCGCTTCGCGGTCCTCGAAGCGCAGGATCTCGATTCCGGCGAGGTCGGCCACCGCCACCCCGTCGCGGGTCAGCGTCCCGTCCCGGACGGCGTAGCGCGCAGCGGGGCCCTCAAGCTCCAGCACGTCCACGCCCGCGCCGCCGACCACCAGCGCGGCCGAGGTGTCGCCGGTCAGGCGGAAGACGTCGTCGCCCTCGCCGCCGAACGCATAGACCATGCCATCGAGCTCGAACACGTCGTTGCCCGCGCCCCCCCAGAGAAAGTCGCGCAGCGGCCCGCCCGAGATCAGCCGGTCGTCGCCCTCGCCCCCCCAGGCCGCGCCGCCCGGCCCCGCCAGCGTCAGCACGTCGTCGCCCGCGCCGCCAAAGAGCGTGTCGCGCAGCCCCTCGCCAAGGAGGGTGTCGTCGCCGGGGGTCCCGGTCAGGGCGCCGCTGATCGCCTGGGTCATCGCTCTAGGTTCCGCACAGCCCGCCGTCCTGACGGAGGCGGCCCGTCCCCCGGGGGGAAGACCGCTTGCATTTGAAGTTATCTGGTGCCTAACGCGGAAAGGTTGGTTTCTGAATCGTGAATAGGGTGAATGCGACGGAGTTTGAGTTAACGCGCCGCGGCGCCCACGGGGCAGGTCCTTCGCCGCGCAGGCTTGCGCCCTGCGCCCCCGATGCGGTCTATGTCCGGGCGAGAAACCTTCCCCTCCCGACCGCGAGAGCCTGATCCCATGAGCCGCAAGACCCTCGACGACCTCGACCTCTCCGGCAAACGCGTGCTGGTGCGCGTGGACGTCAACGTGCCGGTGTCGAACGGGAAGGTCACCGACGACACCCGCATCCGCGCCATCCTGCCCACGGTGAAGGACATCCTCGCCGCCGGCGGCAAGCCGATCCTGCTGGCCCACTTCGGCCGGCCCAAGGGCCAGGTCGTGCCGGAGATGAGCCTCTCGGTGGTGCGCCCCGCGCTCGAGGCCGCGCTGCGCTCGCCGGTCGCCTTCGCCTCCGACTGCGTGGGCGACGTCGCCGCGGCCGCCGTCTCGGCGCTGGGCGCGGGCGAGACCCTGCTGCTGGAGAACACCCGCTTTCATGCGGGAGAGGAGAAGAACGATCCCGCGCTCGCCGCCGAGATGGCGAAGCTGGGCGACATCTACGTCAACGACGCCTTCTCGGCCGCCCACCGCGCCCACGCCTCGACCGAGGGGCTGGCCCGCCTGCTGCCCTGCGCCGCCGGCCGGCTGATGGAGAGCGAGCTCTCGGCGCTGGAGAAGGCGCTGGCTCACCCCGAGCGTCCGGTGACCGCCGTGGTCGGGGGGGCCAAGGTCTCGACCAAGCTCGACCTGCTGTCGAACCTGATGGAGAAGGTCGACGCCATCGTCATCGGCGGCGGCATGGCCAACACCTTCCTTGCCGCCCAGGGCGTCGGCGTGGGCAAGTCGCTGTGCGAGCACGACCTGCTCGACACCGCCCGCGAGGTGATGGCCAAGGCCGAGGCGCGGGGCTGCAAGCTGCTGCTGCCCGCCGACGTGGTGGTGGCGCGCGAGTTCAAGGCCAACGCCCCCTCGCAGACCGTGCCGGCGACCGAGTGCCCCGAGGACGCGTTGATCCTCGACGCGGGCCCGCAGGCGGTGGCCGCGGTCGCCGCGCAGTTCGAGGCCTCCAAGACCCTGGTCTGGAACGGCCCGCTGGGCGCCTTCGAGATCGAGCCCTTCAACCATGCCACCGACGCCGCGGCCACCCGCGCGGCCGAGCTGACCGCGGAGGGCAGGCTGCTGTCGGTCGCGGGCGGCGGGGACACTGTGGCGGCGCTGAACGCTTCGGGCGCGGCGGCGAAGTTCTCCTACGTCTCGACGGCCGGGGGCGCCTTCCTCGAGTGGCTCGAGGGCAAGACCCTGCCGGGCGTCGCCGCGCTGGAAAGCTGAGAGACCGGGCGGGCGCCGCCGCGCCCGCCCCCCCGTCACGCCTCGACCGGCCGGCCGGCCGGCCGTTCGGGGCGTCGCCCCGCGGCTCATCGCCAAGGCCCCGCGCCATGGACGCGCCCCGCAAACGTCCCATTCTCCTGTCTGTGATCGGGCCGCGATCCGCCTGGCAGGCGGCCGCCGTTTCGATCGACCGCGACCCTGGGCCAGGAGGCTCGGGGGCGGGACCGGCCCCGCGCCGCAGCGAAAGAAGACACAGATGCGACGACCCACACACCGCCTTGCGGCCGCCGCGGCCGTCGTCTGCCTGGGGGCGGGGCTGGCCGCGACCCCGCGCCCCGCGGCCGGGCAGGGGCTGCTCGACGCGCTCGGCCTCGGCCGCGCCACCGAGCCGATGATCCGGCTGGGGATCGAGTTCGCCCTCTACTCCCTGCGCTCCTCGATGGACGTCACTTACGACGGCCTGGCCATCGGGCCCGGCGGGGACGAGGTGATGATCTCGGGCCTGCACCTTGCCCCGCCCACCGGCGACGACGGCTGGTGCGACATCCACATCGGCCGGGTCGAGATCTTCCCCGGCGCCTTCTTCGGCCCCGCCGAGACGGCGATGGGCGCCCAGGACATCGACGCGGCCCTCGACTGCCTGCCCGACGCGCTGGCCCAGGAGGCCGCGCGCGCCGGCTACGACCGTTTCGTGATCGACGGGCTGACGCTGCGCGTCTCCTACGACCCGCGCTCCTCGGCGCTGTCGCTCGATCTCTCCGCGGCCTCGTCCGAGGCGCTGGACCTGCGGGTGGAGCTGGATCTGGGCTATTTCTGGCCGGTGAACCCGGGGTTCACCCGCTCGGCGCCGCTGCCCTCGGCCCGGTTCGACCGGCTGGCGCTGCGGATCGAGGAGCGGGGCCTGCTGTCGCGCGCGATGCGGCTGGCGGGCTATGACCCCCAGCCCGAGGCGCTGGCCGAGGGCCTGCGCCAGTCCCTCCGCGACGCGCTCGCGCCCGCCGAGGGGGGGCCGTTGCGCCCCGAGACGCTGGAGCTTTCCGATGCGCTGGCGGGCTCTGTCGCCAGGCTCGCCGCGGGCGAGGGCGCGATGGAGGTCGAGATCGTCCCCCGCAACGAGCTCTGGCTCGAGACCGGGCTGCTCGACGACCCCGAGTCGGTGCTCGCCTCGGTCCAGGTGCGCCTGCCCGACGCCGAGGCGCCGCTGGCCGCAACCGAGCTCGACCCCGCCGAGGTGCGCCTTGCGACCGAGGACCCCGAGGCCGTCCCCCCCGCCCGCCGCCGGGCGCTGGCCGAGGCGCTGGCCCAGGGACGCGGCGCCCCGCAGATGCCCACGCTGGCCCGCCGCATGCTGCAGCCGCTGGTTGACGCGGGCGACCTCGACGCCACCGTGACGCTGGCCGGCATGATCGCCCCGACCGAGCCCTCGTCGGCCTACCGGATGCTGCTGGCGGCCGCCTCCAAGGGGCGGATGGACGCCGCGGTGCGGATGGACGAGATCGAGATCGACCTCGGTCTCGCCGAGGTGATGGCCGCCCAGGACGCCGCCGGTGCGGATGTCGCCGATCCCGATCCGCTGCTGGGCCCCGACGCCCCGCGCCAGATCGTGGCCGAGCAGGCCGCGCGCCTCGAGGCCGGGCGCGAGGTCCCGCGCAACTATGAACGCGCCTACATGGGCTTCACCCTGGCCGCGGCGCTGGGCGACGGCGGCTCGGCGCTGCGGCGCGACCTGCTCGACCGCCGGCTGGCGGCGCGCGGGGCAGAGTTCTGGAATGTCCGCCGCGACCTGCTGCGCGCCCGCGCCTTCGAGGCCTGGCTCAGCCGCGCCCCCTGACCGACGCCCGCGGCCGGGTGCGGGCGCGATCGGCGCCCGCCCCGGCCCGCTGGCGCGCCCGGGCCGCCTCCGCCGATGGGAGCGGCGGCCCGGGCGCCGTCGCCGTCGCCCCTGTTCGGGACGCGGCAGCGACGCCCGCGGCGGGCTCAGGCGTCGTGGGGGTGGAACGCCTGCGGCGGGTTCAGGCGCAGGATCGCGGCGTTCAGGGCGCCGGCGTAGGTCGCCCAGGCGAGGTAGGGAACAAACAGCGCCGCCGCGACCGCATCGGCGCCCGCGAAGGCCGCCAGCGTGGCCGCGACCGCCAGCCACAGCGCGCAGATGCAGACCAGCCCAGCCCGGCCGCGATGGGCGCCGAAGAAGATCGGCGACCACATCGCGTTCAGAACGATCTGCGCGGCCCACAGGCACAGGCCGACCACGGCGAAGGGCTCGGCCCCCGGCGGCAGGTCGCCCCCCGCAAGGCCCGCCGCGACGCGGAAGGCCGCGATCACCATCATGGCGTAAAGCAGGGTCCAGGCGATGGGAAAGGCGATGTTGGGCGGGGTCCAGCGCGGCTTGACCAGCCCGCGATACCACTCGCCCGGCTGAAACAGGATCCCCGTCGAGGCCGCCGCCACGGCCGCGGCCGCCAGCGCCAGCGCGATCATCGGCTCGAACATCACTTTCCCCCGGCTTCGCCTGGTTTCTCGCGGCGCCCGTCTAGGCCGCTCCGCACAGCTAGCCCGCCACGGGTCCCGCGTCGACCGATCCGAGTCCGGCGCATATGGCGTCACCGCGGCGCGCGCGTTCCGCCCGGGCGATGAATTGACCTTACTTGGCGTTGTGCGTCGAGCGGCCACGTCGCCCGCCACTTCCGGACATCAGATGTCCGGAAGTGGCGAGACCTTCGCGCCCCGAAGCATCGTGCGCGGACTGAACGCAAAGCGGAGTGACGGTTCATCGCCATGCCGTGCCACGCCAGCGGCCGCGTCGGCGCTTTTCGCCCTGCAATCCTTGGCGGGCCGCTGCGCTCTCCCCCCGACGGACAGCAACAATACCGTTTCCCGAATGCGCAGTCGTGCGGCGCCGCAGGGAGTTGCATCGCGTCCAAAGCTGGACTGCAGTGACGCCGGCAGGCTCCCAGACGCACGTCGCGCCCCATTCAGGGGTTTCTGTGCCGGCGGGGCCTTCAAGAGGGGAAGGGGTGAACGTGCGCTACAGAGCGGACATTGATGGGCTGCGCGCCGTCGCCGTGTTGCCAGTCGTCCTGTTCCACGCTCAGCTCGGTTTTCCGGGCGGCTTTGTCGGCGTGGACGTGTTCTTCGTGATTTCGGGCTACCTTATCACGTCCATCCTGCTTCAGTCCGCAGGGAGCGACCGGTTCTCGCTGCTTGATTTTTATGAGCGGCGCGCGCGCCGGATCTTCCCGGCCTTGTTTGCGATGATCTTCGCCACGTTGCTCGTCGGCGCCTGGCTGATGATTCCCTCCGACTTCGAGGCGCTCGGCAGGTCGGCGCTGGCGACGCTGCTGTTTGTCTCGAACGTGCTGTTCTTCCTGGAAGTGGGCTATTTCGACGTCTCCGCCCACCTCAAGCCGCTGATGCACACTTGGTCTCTGGCTGTCGAGGAACAGTACTATCTGATTTTCCCTCTGGTCCTGCACCTGGTCGCCCAGCGGTTTGGGCGGCGCGCCGTGGTCGCCGCGCTGGTCGCGGCGGCCGTGATCTCGTTTGGGCTGATGCTGGCGACAGCCGGCACGCGCAGCGCCTTTTTCCTCCTGCCGGCGCGCGGATGGGAACTCGCGCTCGGGGCGCTGCTGGCGGCCTGCCCGGGGTTGTCGCCACGGAGCCGGCGACAGGCCGAGGCGCTCTCCCTCGCGGGGGCCGTCGCCGTGCTAGCGGCCATCTTCGCGCTGGACGACCAGACGACGTTTCCCGGTCTCGCAACCTTGCTACCCTGCCTCGGCGCAGCCGCGCTGATCAGCGCCGGACGGGGGCACGCGCCGCTGGTCTCGCGGGCGCTGGCCACGGCGCCCTTCGTCTGGGTCGGCAGGCTGTCATATTCCTTGTACCTGTGGCATTGGCCGATCATCGTCTTCGGGGCCTATGGTGCGCTGAGCGACCCGAGCCTGCTGGAGAAAGGCATCGCGGTCGGACTGAGCGTCCTGCTTTCAGCGTTGTCCCTGAAGTACATCGAGACGCCGATCCGCCGCGGACGAGTGTTCTCGTCGCGCCGTGCGATCTTCGGGGGGGCGAGCGTCGCATTCACGGCGATCGCGATCGTGGGCGCCTTCACATACGTGTCGAACGGCGTCCCGGGTCGCATGCCGCAGAACGTCGCTCAGCTTCTGGATTGGCAGGACGCCGCGGTCGATCCCTCCCTGGACTGCGACTACAGCGACGACGTCAGGCTGCAGGCTCATGACATATGCGTCGCGGGCGCGGTCGGGGCGACGCCGAGCTTCGCCCTGGTGGGCGACAGTCATGCAGACGCTTGGGCCCCCGGGGTGTTCGTGGCCGCGCAAGAGCTCGGTTTGTCAGGCTATCAAATCGTCCTGGGCGGTTTCAGGCCCTATGGCGAAGACCTCGAGGCCCGGACCGCACTGGTCGTCGATGCGCTGCGCGCCCTGTCGGTAGAGACGGTGTTCCTCATCGGCTTTTGGTCGGCCGAAGCGACGGGTTTCATCTATCACAGCGAAGTCGTCGAGACGCCCAGAGTGATCGCTGGCAACGACGAGCGCCTGTTCCGAAACCTCGAGATGTTCGTCAATGATCTTCCAGGCAAGCGCTTCGTCATCTTCGATGACAACCCCGTGGGACGGCCGCTCGATCGTTTCAGTCTTGCCCGCCACTGGTTTGCGCGTTCGGGTGACTCCCGTGAGGGGCTGGAGCGCTCCGACGTCGCGATCTACCGTACGGTGTACCAGCCTGTGCTGGAGCGGTTGGCTGCTGCGCACGACAACGTTCGATACGTCCCGGCTTTCGTCGACGCGCTGTGCCGCGAAGGATCGTGCCCGAGGGTCGATCCGGAGATCGGCGCCCTCTACCGCGACGGCAATCACGTGAGCGTCGCGGCCGCCGTGTCTCTCGTGCCGCTGTTCCGAAGCCTGCTGAACGAAGCGCTTTCCGCGCCCAGCCACTGAAACCAGCTTGCCCGCGGCCCCCCGTCGCTTGACCCTGCGGGGCCGGCGGGCTACCCGACTGAGCGACCTGTTCGAACCGGCAGAAACGGCCCAGGAGCTCCCATGAAAGCGACGCGCACCGTCAAGCAGATCCTCTCGAAATACGAGAGCGACAACCCCGGCGTGAAGGGCAACCTCTGCCGCATGCTGATGAGCGGGAAGCTCGGCGGCACCGGCAAGATGATCATCCTGCCCGTCGACCAGGGCTTCGAGCACGGGCCCGCGCGCTCCTTCGCGCCGAACCCCGCCGGCTACGACCCCCACTACCACTACCAGATGGCGATCGACGCGGGCCTCAACGCCTATGCCGCGCCGCTGGGCATGATCGAGGCGGGCGCCGACACCTTCGCCGGCCAGATCCCCACGATCCTGAAGTGCAACTCGGCCAACTCGCTGATGTCGGGCACCGCGGGCAAGGACCAGGCGGTCACCGCGTCCGTGGACGACGCGCTGCGGCTGGGCTGCTCGGCCATCGGCTTCACGATCTACCCCGGTTCCGACTGCGCCCTCGACATGTTCGAGGAGATCGTCGAGATGCGCAACGAGGCCGCCTCGGTCGGCATCGCCACGGTGATCTGGTCCTATCCGCGCGGCGAGGGCATCTCCAAGGACGGCGAGACCGGCATCGACGTGGCCGCCTACGCAGCCCAGATCGCGGCCCTGATCGGCGCTCACGTGATCAAGATCAAGCTGTCGACCGACCACCTGATGCTGCCCGAGGCCAAGAAGGTCTACGAGGCCGAGGGGATCGACGTCTCGACCCAGGCCGCGCGCGTGAAGCACTGCGTCGAGAGCGCCTTCGGCGGCCGCCGGATCATGGTGTTCTCGGGCGGCGCGAAGAAGGGCGAGGATTCGGTCTACGACGACGCCCGCGCGATCCGCGACGGCGGCGGCAACGGCTCGATCATCGGGCGCAACACCTTCCAGCGTCCGCGCGAGGATGCGCTGGCCATGCTCCAGAAGCTGGTCGACATCTACAAGGGCAAGGCCTGAGCCCCGACCCGCCCCTCCCTTCCTGGAGGGGCGGCGCGAGACGCGCGAAGGGCCCGGCCGATCGGCCGGGCCCTTCG